>NZ_CP160680.1:0-300000 GCF_040784935.1 Lewinella sp. LCG006
ATGCAGATGGACTACTCCTCCGTATGGGATAAGTGTCTTTATACGATTCGCCAGCACGTTAACAATCAGAGTTTCAAAACCTGGTTCGAACCGATACGTCCGGTCAATCTTCGTGATACGTCACTTACCATTCAGGTCCCCAATCGTTTTTTCTACGAGTGGCTGGAGGAGCATTATGTGGGCCTGTTGAAAATGACCATTCGCAAAGAGTTGGGCGAGAATGCACAACTGCTTTACCAGATCGTAAATGGTAGTCGGGAAGCAAAGGGGAGAATGAATCGGCAAGAACAAAACAATGGTACTGTCGACAAAAATCCACAGCAAGAGCCACCCCGCCAAGGCTATGCTCCCGGCCAGGTCGATACTGGTAACATCAAAAACCCTTTCATCATACCAGGGATCAAGAAGCCTAAAATTGATCCCCAACTGAACGATAAATACACCTTTAATACCTTTATCGAAGGTGATTGTAATCAATTGGCACGTTCTGCCGGGCTCGCGATCGCCGATCGTCCTGGTAAAAATTCTTTCAATCCGCTGATTATTTATGGAGATGTAGGTTTAGGTAAAACCCACTTGGCGCAAGCCATTGGCCATCGCGTACTAGAACTCCACGATGGCAAATCCGTCTTGTACGTTGCTACAGACAAGTTTACTCAACAGATCATTCAATCGATCAAAAACAATGCCGTCAACGACCTGATCAACTTCTATCAGTTTGTCGATGTACTCATTGTTGACGATATCCAGTTTTTGTCCAACAAGCACAAGATGCAGGAGATTTTCTTCAACATCTTTAACCAGTTGCACCAAAACGGCAAACAGATCATCCTCACTTCCGACCGCCCTCCAAAAGACATGAGTGGCATTGAAGAACGTCTGATTTCTCGCTTTAAGTGGGGGCTTACTGCCGATCTTCAGGCACCTGACCTGGAAACCCGTATGGCGATCCTCTTGTCTAAATCCAATTACGAGGGGGTTGATATTCCGCAAAACGTAACGGAGTTTATCTGCTACCACATCAAGAATAATATTCGCGAACTGGAAGGAGCCCTGATTTCACTCATCGCTCGTTCTTCCCTCAACCAGCGGGAGATTGATGTGCCTTTGGCCAAGGAGGTGATCAAGAACTTTGTCAGTGAAATCAATCGGGAGATTACAGTAGAATATATACAGGAGCTTGTTGCTGGCCATTTTGAGCTACCCGTAGAAATTCTGCAAGGGAAAACCCGTAAGCGGCAAGTGGTCATTGCTCGGCAATTGTCGATGTACTTGGCCAAACAACTCACCGACCAGTCGCTCAAAGCCATCGGTGCCAATTTTGGGGGGCGCGATCATAGCACCGTGATCTATTCCTGCAAAACGGTACAGGATTTGATGGAAACAGATGCCATTTTCAAGGACGCCGTATCTGATTTACAGCGAAAAATAAAAATGTCACTGAGTAATTAATTTCTTGGGAACTAAAGATCAAGCATTTAGGTTAAACCCCTTGAAAAAAGTTATTTTTTTCGCAAAAATGCTTGGCTAATAAACCTCAGTTATATACCTTTGCATCGCTCTTGAAAGAAGGGGCACGAAATTACATTTCTTGGTGACGTGGGTGAGTGGCTGAAACCACCGGTTTGCTAAACCGACGTACTCTTAACGGGGTACCGCGGGTTCGAATCCCGCCGTCACCGCTGAACTTTTTCCGGAGTTTTTTCTTCGGGGTGTGGCGCAGTCCGGTTAGCGCACCTGCTTTGGGAGCAGGGGGCCGCAGGTTCGAATCCTGCCACCCCGACAAAAGGTCAACAGTTACTTACTGTTGGCCTTTTTCTTTTTTAGCCTGAAAATCCAATATCCCCTTACGGTGCATAAAGTGCGCGTACCCCAGCATTTCCTGATAACCCGCTAGCGCGGTAAACAAGCGCTGAAGGTTGTCTTCCACATAGGTACTGCCAACAAAGTAAGCGAGATCGCGTGACAGGTACTCTTCGATGGTTTTACGTAAAGAGCTACCCGTGCTATCCATGTAGAGGGGATCATAGAGCATTGCGGACAGCTTTTCTTTGAGCAATTCTTCCAGTTTCGCTACTTCTTTCAGGTTTTGGATGATCTGTTCTTCCGGAGTAACCTCGGTAACGAACTGAAGCCGTTGCGAAAACTGGTGATGCAACTCCAATTGTTTATCGAAGGTGTCAACAAACGTAAAATAAGCAGCGTAGAGGTTCTTAAGTTCCGCAGCCTGTTCAGCCGTAGCCGCTTGGTGGAAATAGGTGAATATGCGCTGATCGTGTTCGGCAAGTTGTTCCTTTACTTGCTGGTGTTCGGCTTCTAGCTGGGTCAATAATTCCTTGCTTTCCGCTGCCCGGTATTTGCGACCGGCATAATCAAATGTTCTGATCGCTGTATTGCCCGTGGCAATTTGAGCAAGACTGAGCAAGTCCGTCTCCAGGCCGAGATACTGATAGATAAGGTCTAACCGTTGTTCCGTAAAAAGGTCTTTTGCACTGGCGATGCCTGCCAAATTGGAAGGAGCATCTAGGGGAAAAACCTGTATATTGTAATTGTCATAATAACCATGGTACATGGGTGCGAAAGTACCCTTGTCGTAATCTTCTTTAAACGCTGCGTTAAATTGAGATAACGATAAATCAGTAGGAACGTCGGAATAGACGACGATTTTAAATAGTTGACGGGTCATTTGCTGCTGAAGCTCCGTAATGTTTACAAAAAGTTCGTTCGCAGGAACAGGTACATTGTCTTGCTTTTCAAGTGAAAGTTTTTGCAATGCAGCTACCCGGTCAGCGGTACTAGGGTGGGAAGCCCACTGGTTATCGATTACCAGTTTGGAATGATTAAATTTGTCGAGATCATCGACAGTCACCTGGGGCAGCTTCTGTTCGATGGACAGCCGTTTTTCCTTAGCCAGGAAATGCAGCGTATAGAGTTGTTCCGCGTAAATGTTCTGGCTGGTGAGCTGATCGTCGATTTTGCGGCTATAAAAATTCAGCACCATATTAAGAGCCTCTTGGCACATATCTAGCCTTAGCAGCGCCTTACTCATCGGCTCTGAACCACTTACGTGCGCGGCGACCTCATCTGCGTGAAACTCCATCTCACGCGACAAGCTCATGTAACTAAGGTTGATGAAGTTGTACATATGCCCCAAAACCCACTGGATAGCTTGAACAATCCGAACGGCTCCGATTACAAACAGCGTAATTAACCCGTGGACACTGGCCCAACCACTAGCCAATTGGTGAAAGCCATCATTGTCGTAAAGCATATTATGGATGATCTGATTGGCATTGTAGACGTAGCTACCCACCTTCATGCTATTTTGAGAAAAGTGGCCAAACTCGTGGGCCAAAATCGCTTTAAACTCTTCGTCCGAAACGGTATTGACTAGGCCTAGGCCAATGATGAGGTTCTTCTTGATGGGAAAAAACATACTCCAGAAGTTAGAGTCGAAAAAGACCGCAGCATTCACGTCGTGGGAAAGGTATACGTGTTTAGGGAAACTTGTGCCTACTTCCTTGACAATATCATCTAGCAAAGCAAACAAACGTGGCTCCTGCTGTCGATTTATCTCGATAAACTCAGAACGATCAGTTTTGTGTTTTTTGAACAGAAACTTAAGGAGAAAAAAGACAACCAAAAAGCCCACACTCGCGAGTCCCAGACCGATCAAGAGCGTCCAAAAACCGGGGGCTGCGAGCACTAGTTGGATCGCGGCGAAGATACCGACAATGGTAAGCACGACGGCCAAGGCATAGGACGATGGCAAAAATAGCCTTTTTTGCCTGCTGTCGAAAGCTGTCAGAGATAGCAATATTTTGGACAGTCATTTTGAAAAAATTATCCGTTAATAGAGGTAGAGCGTGCCTTTAGGGCAAGACTAATTTACAGATAAATATACAAATTCTGTTCTCATTTTAGTTTCAACAACCGGGTATCGGACAGCTTTTTCGAGTAAATACAGTTTAAACATAAGCTTTAACATATAGTGTTAGAATTTCCATAGATGATAATTTCACTACTTAAATTCAACTTAATAAATGCCACTTTTGAAGTCCAGAAAAACAACCGTAAACTTTCCTTATCTTACTACTTATAAACCTTCTTAACAATGCTACCAATAGAAAATTTCCGCCTATTATTTATTTTACTCATTTTCGCTAGCTGCTCCTCCCCTACTCCAACCTACGATACGCTCATCACCAACGCTATGATCTACGATGGCTCAGGAAAAGCGCCGTACCTCGGTGCTATCGCCATCAAGGGGGATACGATTGCTGCCTTGGGTGATTTTGAAGGAACCGCCGAAAATATCATTGATGCCCAAGGAAAGGCGCTCGCTCCAGGCTTCATCAATGTCCTGAGCTGGGCCAATGTTTCGCTAATAGAGGATGGCCGCTCCCTGAGCGACCTCAAGCAAGGGGTCACCTTGGAGGTAATGGGAGAAGGTCGTTCGATGGGTCCTTTGAATGAGACCATGAAAACAGAAATGAAGGAAGACCAGAGCGACATAAAATACGATATTTCATGGACCACCTTAGGGGAATATCTGCAATTTTTGGAAAACAAAGGTGTAGCTACCAATATCGCTTCTTTTGTGGGCAATGGCACTCTGCGCCAGCACGTCATCGGCTACGACAATCGGCCAGCTAAACCGGAAGAAATGGCGGCCATGAAAGACCTTCTGGCGAAAGCCATGCAGGAAGGTGCTGTTGGTTTATCCTCTTCCTTACTCTATGCGCCCAGTCGATATGCCGACACCCAAGAATTGATCGAATTGGCCAAGGTAGCAGCGGAATATGGCGGCATCTACATCTCTCATATCCGCGACGAAGGAGATCAGCTCCTCGAATCCGTCGAAGAACTCATCACCATTGCTCGCGAAGCCAAAATTCCGGCTGAAATCTACCATCTTAAAGCTTCCGGACAACACAATTGGCATAAACTTGACAGTGTCTTCCAAATGATAGAAAATGCCAGAGCAGAAGGTCTCCAAATTACTGCCGACATGTACACCTACCCGGCCAGCTCCACGGGATTGCATACCCAACTTCCAGAATGGGTCAGGGAAGGTGGTGTTGATGCTGCGTTGGAGCGAATGGCTGACCCAAAGCTACGAGCGAAAATCCTAGAGGACATCCAGTTCTTTCACCCACCACAAAACATTCTGCTTGTTGGTTTCAAAAACCCTGAATTGCGCCAATACCAAGGGAAGCGGCTTGATGAAGTGGCTGCGATAATTGGAAAGCCTGCCGAAGAAGCCATGGTCGATTTGATGGTACAGGACCAAAGCCGCATCCAGGTCGTCTACTTCTCTATGTCGGAGGAGAACATTCAAAAGAAGATCGTGCAGCCCTGGATGAGTTTCTGCTCCGATGCTGGCTCCTACGCAGCCGAAGGCATCTTTTTGGCCTCAAGCACTCACCCACGAGCTTATGGCTCCTTTATCCGAGTATTGGGCAAGTACAGCAGAGACGAAGGACTATTCCCACTGGAAGAAGGCATCCGCAGATTGAGCGCCCTCCCAGCCGAGAACCTGCACCTGGACCGCAGAGGGAAAATCGCATCCGGCTACTTTGCCGACTTAGTACTTTTTGATCCCGAAAAGGTACAAGACAAAGCCACTTTCGAAGTACCCCATCAATATGCCGAAGGTGTAGAAAACGTATGGGTTAACGGTCAATTGGTTTTACAAAACGGAGAGGCAACAGGAACCTTTTCAGGTCGTTATTTAAAAAGAAAAAGCACCAAATAAAACCATGAAAGCATTATTCAACATCCGAGATTTACTTGAGGCTAACAAGATAGACGAGGCCATTACCGCCACGGAACACCACCTCGAACTATTCCCCAATGACATCGAGCGTCAAAAGTTGAGTGTCGTAAAAAAAGATTATCAAAAAGCAAAAGATGCGTTCCATTCAGGCATTCTTTCGCCAATACAATACCAAAATCAACTTGATCAGGTTATTCGTAACCTAAAGGGGATATTGACGCGCTTATTCCCCCAGCAGCAACAGCAACAGCAGCAGCAGCAGCAAGAGATACAAGAGCAAGAACAACACCAGCAATCTGCCCCACCGCCAGCAACTGCTCCGCCACCGCCACCCCGAGGAGGAATTTTCGATAAAGTTATTGATATCTTCAGAGATCTCTCCCCCAGTAAGCCCAAAAGGTCGAAACCCGGCGCAGGTGCGGGTAGGCCTTCGCGATCAGGTGCCACAAAAGGTACTAGCAATGAAGACTTTGAGACGAGTGATGAAATGCCCCCCATTGATTTTTCACTTGAAGAAGAGATGAGCGCAGAAGCAAGTCCTCCTGCTCCGCCGCCGCCAGCCCCATCAATGCCCGCTCCGGAACCTGCTGCGGAAGTTGCTTCTCCTTTTCAGAAAGGCAAAATCCTGTATGCAATTCCCGACCAAATGGCCATGGCTACAGCCAGCCGCTGTCGGGTAAGAATTGCTCCCGAACAAATCAGTGATGATGAGTTATTTTCCGGTCTCCAACCAAAAGAAAGAGAAAATGCAGCAAAAGAGTCCATCAAGATTACTTCGGTCATGAAAGTGGCCCTTGTTGAGGCACATGAAGGCGACAACTTTGACATTGTCTTCCGTAACAATGAAGAACAACCCATCCTCCCGTTTATGGCAACGGAATGGAGCTTTGATGTGACGCCTCGTCGCCCTGGCCATTATGCGTTACTTTTACGGGTCACCGCCAAAGTACAGGTTCCAGGCTATGGGGAACGCCCCTTTGACGTAGCCGTACTTGATCGCGCTATTCAGGTCAATACAACCGACGAGCCTTCGGTACAAGTGGATTTTCAGGAGCAACCTATCCCCGACCCGGAATGGGACCAAGATGATGAAAAAGCCGTAGAACACGCCCTGCTCCACGGTCGGGTAGACTTGGCCATTGAGCGCATCATCAATTTTGTGCAGGATAAAGACACTGATTTCCGCGATACCCTTCTCCTCCTTCAGTTTCGCTGGAATGACAACAGTAACCAGCTCCAAAACAAGTTGATTTCCGCTACAGATTGGGACAGGGTCAACAACCAGGTGCGGTATGCGATCACCCAACTGCTTGCAGAACTTAAAGAACACTATGCGCCAGGGGTTGCTGTTTCCAATTTGGATTGGCGAGCGGAGGGAAAAAATCTGCGTGAGAGGGGGGAATTAGTCTAGGTTGTTTTGGGGCCATGCCGTCAGTGGCGCTGCTTCCCAATCTCCCCTTCGGCACCGGGCTATCCACCGCTCTGCTTCGTGCTCCGTAGTCGGGTATAAAACCCAACGCTACGGAGCACGGAGCAGAGTGCTCCGTTTTGGCATATAGATATTTCGGTGCAACATCTCTGTTTGGGTATGCAGACGTTGCAGTGCAACGTCTCTACTCCTTGTTTTCCCCTCCCTCAAGGATGACTGGCGTAGGGACTAAATCCACGCCTTGGACGGTCGGTGGTGGTGGCGGCGGCGGATTGATTTTCGGAAACGAAATCACTCCCTGCAAAGGCCGCTGCATTCTCGCTTCGGAACGCTCGGCGGGTAAGTGTACCTGGCAACTCAACTGATAGTTGCTCATCTCCTGGTCGTTGATTCTACCCAATGGCCAGGTTTGTACTGTTTCTAAGATCAATACATATTCATGGCGACGAACATCCGTAACTACTTCTTTTACCTGGATTTCGATGGGGTCTAATTGATCGCTACTGCGCAAGGTTAACTCGCTGAAATAAGGGATTTCCAAGAAGTCAACCGGGTTTTCTTTGTCCTTAATTTCCAGCGGCACCTTCCACTGGAGCGCGAAACGTCGATCTTCCTTAATGGAGAGATCAAAACGCCCCTGCCCAAATTGAACTACAGGATGAGCACTGGTCGGTAGCTCTTCATTCACTGATAATTTTAGCACAGCATTACCGATCTGTTGCAAACTCCTGATTTGAAAAGACAAGTTTTGCTTCCCGGGTCGTTCAGCCAAAGGTCCCGTGAAAAGTTTTTTTGCAGGTTCTCCAATAATGGTAAAACGGCAGCCAAAACGACCCTCTTCCGAAAATGGTCGGGCTTCCAGGCGTGGAGCCTGAGCGTAAACACCCGGTGATACGGTTTCTATGACCCAACCGCCACGAGCCAGGGAGGCCGGAATACCTTCTAAGGTTAAATAATGTCGATGTTCCACCCCTTCTGTGAGTAGTGGGAATTCAGCATGCTTCTCAACAGCTGGTTGTAGCTGGGCAAAGTAGGCGATGATCGCATTAGGGTCAGGTAGGCGAGCATACCATTGCTGGCGGGTATATTTCTCATCAAAGTCAGCAAAAACGATGGTTTCCCAGTCAGTACCTGAGAAACTGGCCCTGCGACTACGCCCCCAATCCACTTGTGCATTGGCTTTAATCCCCAGAGGTGCGTTGATGTTCATCCCCAGCTCATTCTCAATTCGTCGACTTTCTTCCGCAGATGCGGTATGCTTAATCATGATTCCTGCAAAGGATTTCAAATAATAAGCCTGCCCGATGTACTCGGGATGCGTTTGGTAAAATTCCCATAGTCGCAACATCAAGCTAGTCGTTTGGGCGTCTTTCGCCCGTAGTGCAGTCTCCAAAGGACTGATAAAAGTGCCGGCAATCGCGAGCACCGTCGACTCCTTGCGATCATCCGTACTCAGGGCCGCTTTAAAAGCAGCATAAGGAGGTTCGACGCCGGCATCTAGTGCGGCCTTGAGGTAACCACTACAATTTTCCGTAAGGATAAACGTATCAAACTCATCTGCGGGAGACAGTTCGAAGGAGGAAGTAACCCCTGGCAACTCCAAGCGGTTGGCGGGCTGAAAACGAACCACATTCAAAGGCAAGGCTGTCTCATCTTGACTGAAGATATACTGCAGCAATCCCCCGCCGCTGAGGTCCGCTTCCTCTACTTTGGTCCGCAGATCGCGGCTACCTAAAAAGCGACTTATATCTGCAGGCAGAAAATCACGACTGCCCTCCGCAGTCGCGAAGCCGCAATATTGGTAATGACGTTGAAAAGTCTTCTGTAGCGCTCGCCCCAATGACACCCTTGAATAGACCTTTTCGGGTGGCCAACTCTCGGCACGATGTTCATTGAGTTTACTGCGGGCACGATCAATCCTTTGAGCATTAAGCGTTGGCGTCCCAAAAACGCTAAAAAACAATAACAATAACAAGCAGGGTAATTTTCCAGCAACCATATCACTCTTTATTTCTGGGCTAAAACTATCTTCACAAAAGGTTTATTTTACGGAATGGCAAGAATACAAACAGCTTTTGTGTCTTTGTACTTATTTTTGAAATATGTCACCACAAAAAATTCTTTCCGCAGCGCAGATACGCGCTTTAGATCAGCAGACCGTATCCCTGGAATCGATCACTTCCTACGAATTGATGGAACGAGCAAGCCGTGCCTTTGCCAGCCAGTTCCAAAAAGACTATCCCGATACAGACAAAAATATCCTGATCGTTTGTGGGCCAGGAAACAATGGAGGTGATGGACTTGCCATTGCCCGGATACTCTATGAAGCTTGTTACGAAGTGAGTGTGCTGGTCATCAACTTAGGAAAAAACAGCCCCGACCAGCAGGAAAACCTCAAGCGGTTACAAGAAAAACGGGGCGTTTCCATTCAGCGGTTATCTGAGGGAGATCCGCTACCTGATTTATCGGGTATAAAAATTATCATTGACGGGCTTTTCGGCTCCGGACTCAATCGCCCCATTGAAGGTTACTGGGCAGCATTGATCAAGCACCTCAACCAAAGTACCGTTGAACGGATTGCTATTGATATTCCCAGCGGGCTTTTTGCCGATTCGATGGCTGGGGGAGCGATCTTCAATGCCCATCGTACGTATACCTTCCAGTTGCCGAAGCTTTCATTTTTTGCTCCGGAGCATGCTTCTTTTTTAGGGCAGTGGCAGGTGCTCGATATTCAGCTTCATCCGGAGGCTTTGGCGGCTAAAGAAACCTCTCATTTTTATTTCCCCGGTGAAGCCGCTGCATCCTTCCTCAAAACGAGAGGGCGCTTTGACCATAAAGGCACCTTCGGACACACCCTGATCATTGCGGGGAGTTACGGTAAGATTGGTGCTGCTATCCTCTGTGCGCGGGCTGCTTTGCGGGCGGGCTGTGGCCTCGTCAGCGTGCATGTGCCTGTTTGTGGGTACGAAATTATGCAGATTGCCTTCCCGGAAGCAATGGTACTTACAGATCGCCACAAAGAGGTTTTCTCTACCGTACCTGAGCTCAAAACTTATGCCGCAGTAGGTGTGGGACCGGGCTTGGGTACCAATGCGCTTACCCAAGCGGCCTTGTTGTCTTTACTTAAAGAAGCTAAAAAACCATTGGTGCTCGATGCTGATGCACTGAATATACTGGGTGAGCACCCTGATTGGCAAACTTTGATCCCGAAAGGAAGTATTCTTACTCCTCATCCTAAGGAATTTTCGCGCCTTTTTGGTGATACAACAGACAGCTTCCGCCGTTGGGAACGATTGCAGCAACAAGCCCAGCGGTTGCAATGTTATATCTTGCTCAAGGGTGGCAATACGGTCATTGCTACGCCAGAGGGGCAGCTCTACTTTTTAACCGTTGGCAATCCTGGTATGGGAACTGCCGGAGCAGGCGATGTGTTGACGGGAATAATCTGTGGCCTATTGGCGCAAGGGTATGCTTCCCGCGAAGCTACTTTACTAGGTGCCTGCCTCCACGGGTTAGCCGGTGATCTGGCAGCTGCCGAACAGCAAATGGAGAGTATTATTGCGGAAGACATCATCCAATATTTAGGAAAAGCTTTCGCTCAACTAAGAACCCAATCATGAGTAAGAGACAAAAAATAGTCATCCTCACAGGTGCAGGAATCAGCGCAGAAAGTGGCATCAATACTTTCCGTGATGCCGACGGGTTGTGGGAAGGGCACGATGTGATGGAAGTAGCTTCGCCAGAAGG
Organism: Lewinella sp. LCG006; assembly: GCF_040784935.1. Taxonomy (GTDB): domain Bacteria; phylum Bacteroidota; class Bacteroidia; order Chitinophagales; family Saprospiraceae; genus Lewinella. The sequence goes on from NZ_CP160680.1 coordinate 10,956, forward strand.
ATGGCGAAAGAATCAGGCATTGGTGCTCGATTTTTATAACCAACGCCGCCGCCAGTTGAAAACAGTGGTTCCCAACGCAGCACACCTGGCGCTTAAAGAACTGGAAAAACAATATGAAGTGGTGGTCATCACTCAAAATGTTGATGATCTACACGAGCGAGGAGGCAGTACCAACATCATTCATTTGCACGGAGAACTGAAAAAAGTCCGTAGTACGGGTGATGAGGACCTTATTTACGATTGGGAGGATGATTGTGTACTGGGTGATCGTTGTAAAAAAGGTTATCAATTGCGGCCTCACATCGTTTGGTTTGGTGAGGCAGTACCCGCGTTGGAAGCTGCTGTTGACGAAATCTATGATGCACATCATATACTCATCATCGGCACCTCTATGCAAGTCTATCCAGCTGCTGGCTTGGTGGGATATGCTCCTCGTGATGCTAATATCTACTACATCGACCCCAATCCTAGCATCAATTATGAGTTGCAGCGAAGAAACAAGCTGGAAGTCTTTCCTGAAGCAGCGACTACCGGTGTGCGAAAACTAGTAGACCGCTTACTTGTTTAAAGAAAAGGCTCCAACAAAACTAATTGTCGGAGCCCATTCTGTTCACTTGTTTAAAGTCAGTTCTTATTTGGCAGTTACGCCATAGTGTCATGCCGTTTTTGTATTTCGCTGCTGTTCCTGCAGCAAATTCGTCGTTGCATCTGCATACATTTTCTGCAATTTGCGACGAGCAAAGAAAATGCGGCTTTTGATGGTACCTAGAGGCGAACCTAACTCCTCAGCAATTTCATCGTACTTATACCCCTGGTAAGCCATCATAAAGGGTATTTTGAAATCATCAGGCAAGCGGTCCACCATTTCTACCAATTCCTTATAAGCGACCTGGGTTTCGCCATCATTCTCGATGGGGCGTTCGCCAGAGTTGATATAATAATCGTTGGGCGTTTGGTCGATAATGAGGTTGCGGCGTACCTTCTTACGGTAGTTATTGATAAAGATATTCCGCATAATGGTTACTGCCCAGGCCTTGAAATTAGTGCCCTGGCGATATTTATCTGCGTTGGTGATAATCCTTAGTGCGGTATCCTGATACAAGTCTTCTGCATCGTCGCTATTGCCTGTCAGTTTCATAGAGAATGCCTTTAGTGAATTACTGATGGCATCCAATTGATCCTGTATTTGGTTCTGAATCGCGTATAGCATATCAGGGGTGATTTATATTGTGTAATTATTTTTGTCAAAAATACCTACATTCTCTATCAAATGCAAATATTTTTTACTTTTCAACTATATTTGTACAAGAACTGTTCCACAGAAGACGATATGACGCAATGTCAGTTTAAAAAGTGTTAATTTTCTTAACATATTACAACAAAATGACCTTCTCCTTTGTATTTTGGAGGAGGAAAGAATAACGAGTGGTTCTTGATGGGATTGATTAGACGATTCCTACACAAATGTGCAAGTAAATGGAGAATGTTAAGCAGGACAAACAAATCAGCAATAGCTACCTTGCTGCCAATCTTAGGTTTTTACGAAAGCGTAAGAAGTTAAGTCAGGAAGAATTGGCGGTTGAGGTAGGCCTCAATAGGGGTAATATTGCTTCTTACGAAAATGGGTCTGCTGAACCCAAAATCAGTAATCTGCTGCGCATAGCGGAATTTTTCGGTATTTCCCTTATTGATCTCGCCCAACGCGATCTTACCGAACAAGACACGCTTAATTCGCTTACCAGGATTCACGGATTGTGCCCTCAAGAAAGAGCCAAATTAGAAGGACTTTTTCAAGGTGCCTTGGATTTTGACCAGTTTCTAAAAGGTATTTATACTTGTTATACTTACAAATCTAAAGACATGGAGAAGAATAACCAAGACCTGCCCCAAGTCGCTAAGTTTCTCCGTAGCCACTTTGAGCAACTGCATGCAGCTGCCCTTAAATTATCCGAACAACATTTGCAGCTACTGCGCATGTGCCACACCAAGGAAGAAAAGAAAGACGCATGAGCACAGCTACTTCGGAGGGATTGATCACAGGAGAAGATGGCAAACTGCGCTGCTGGTGGCACGGTAATCAGGAGGATTATCTTCATTACCATGACAATGAGTGGGGATATCCGGTAAAAGATGATTTTCGCCTTTTTGAAAAAATTTGCCTGGAAGGTTTCCAGTCCGGACTAAGTTGGTTGACGATTCTGCGCAAGCGAGAAAATTTCAGAGAAGCGTTCCACCACTTCGACTATTATAAGGTTGCACAAATGGGCCCTGATGATGTAGAGGCACTTGTCCAAAATGCAGGCATCATTCGACATAGAGGAAAAATAAAGAGCACCATCAATAATGCCCAACGGGCCGTTGCACTCGTAGAAGAGAAAGGGTCTTTAGCGAAGTATTTCTGGTCCTTTGAACCCCCAGCAAGCGAAAGACCTCGCGTGATGAATCACGAAAATTTGCGTCAGCTGGCCCATACGCCATCTTCTACCGCCTTAAGCAAAGATCTCAAAAAACGTGGCTGGAGTTTTGTAGGGCCTACCACTGCTTATGCCTTCATGCAAGCAATGGGCCTTGTCAATGATCATCTTGAAGGTTGTCATTGTCGTCCGCTAGCGGTCGCTGCGCGGGCTGATTTTGAGTTATCTTAGAGCTTGTACTGCTTGGCTACTTTTGTCAGAATGAATCATGCCCCACAAAATGACGGTGAACCAACAAAACAGTCAAAAGCCACTAAATCATCTCCACGAGCAACTCAACCGTATAAAGGCTGGGATCAATATTTTCATTGTCCACAAAATCCGTAGGGTAAGGAAAAACATTCAATAAAGTGACCGACCATTCTCCTAGCACAACTTGCTCAGGAGCTGTATTTATTGGGCTTAAGCCCAACTCAAGGACCTCCTCATTGAGTTCAAGGGCGACGATAACTTCCCCTGCCCAAAAGCAAGTCCCTGGTTCCGGGCAGCGACTATCGGTGATAACGTTGACAAACTTTACCTCAGGGCCACCACAAGTGCAGGTCGCAAGCTCGTTGTATTCTAAGGTGAAAGCAGTACTTTCTTTGTATACCGTATTCAGGTTTTCAGTCTCTTGCTCACAAGCAAAAAAGAGTAAGCTGAACAGGGCAAATAATAAATAGATTCTCATTTTGACGAACTATATAGTTCACCAACCCAGGATTTGTGAATTCTGACTTGCTCTTTTTCCGCCTCGCTGCGTTGAAAAGCCTCGCCAACGCGCTGCGTTGCCTACGTTTTTCGCCTTGCGAGTCAAAAAAATAGCGGCGTCATTTTTTCACAAATCCTGACTTGGTGAACTATAGTTATTAAGGAGGTTCTTTACCTATAAAACATATTTCCAAGTAAAATAGTTAATCCATAACTCTTAGGATATCAACAGGTCGTATTTTGCAGTCAATGCCACAACATTGAGTTATAGGATGTTGTTATACCCGTTGATAAGAGGTTCGGGAATATTGACAAATCTTTTATCTATTCAATTATCATCTTACGCAAAATAAAAATGGCGGACATGCGACACCTCCTCTCCGGCTTGCTGGCCTTAACCTTATTCTGCACGGCAGCTTGTCAATCCACCACACAAAAGGAAGAAGGAGAAACGTCTACTCCTGTTGAAACAACTGCAACTAAACCTAGTCAAGTAATGGGTCTTCCTGTTACTGACACACTCCCCTACCCTATTGTAGCAGACTTTGCTGAATTGGCGCCTATTTTTTCTCGTACGGATGATAAAATCTACGTGATCAATTTTTGGGCAACCTGGTGCGGCCCTTGTGTAGAAGAACTTCCTTACTTCGAAAAACTAGCGGAAGAGACCCAACCTGAAGAGGTAGAAATAGTAATGGTAAGCCTGGATTTTCGGCGTGATGTTCGCACTAAACTATTGAAATTCATCAAAGAGCGCCCCTTTGATCTTCCGGTCATTGCACTGACGGATACCAAAACCAATGTGTGGATCGACCAAGTGGATCCTGAATGGGGAGGTGCTATCCCGATCACGATTATTTACCGTCAGGATAAGCGCTTGTTTTTTCCTGACCAATTTGCGAATTACGAAGAGCTGTACAATGCAGTTCAATCTATACAATAACCTATAAATCGTTCAACAATGAAAATTGCAACTTTGCTTCGTGCCCTGGCACCAATGATGGTACTAGTAGCCCTCTTTAGCTGCCAAAATGCTCCTGCTGATACGGCGTCAACCGACAACACAGAAGAAGCCGTTAGTAAAACTGTAAGTCTGACTACAGATGCTGCGGATATCACTGGTGTAAACGTAGGCGATAAAGCGCCTTCTTTTAATCTTAAGAACATTGACGGGAAGATGTATTCTTTTGAAAACATCAAAGATGCCAATGGAAATACCCCTAAAGGCTACGTGGTTACTTTCACTTGCAATACCTGTCCTTATGCGGTGATGTACGAAGATCGTCTCATCGAATTACACAATACCCTGTCGCCTAAAGGTTATCCTGTGGTGGCTATCCAGCCCAATGATCCCGAAGTGAAAGAGGGCGATAATTTTGTGAGTATGCAACAGCGTGCCAAGGAAAAAGGCTTTCCTTTCCTCTATCTGATCGATGAAGGACAAGCAATTTACCCACAATACGGAGCGAGCCGTACGCCAGAAATCTACTTGGTGGATGCTAACCAGATCGTTCGCTACCATGGTGCTATTGATGACAATGCCCAAGATGCTGAAGCGGTGACGGTGAATTATGTAGAGAAAGCGGTAGAAGCTATTGAAAATGGCCAGGAGCCTAATCCCGCTGATGTAAAAGCGATTGGTTGTACCATTAAGACGAAGAAGATTTAATGTGGGTACTAAGTACTTGGTATAGGGTAAGTCTACCTGTTCGGTGGACAGACGGGCTTGGCACAGCCAGTTAAAGCTAATCCATATACCCTATACTAAGTACCTAGTACTTTGATGTTTACCAAGCAGTCCCGCTGGTTGAATCGGGTAAGAAAAGCGCGGGTAGTTGTTGTTCGCTGTAAAGTTTATTGAATTCTGCCATTTCATTATAGATAATGAGGTCGCGTTCTTCTGCCAAAACTTGCCACTCTGCTACCAAATCCGTAAGGCGATCCTCTACCCCTTTCGTTACTCGGGGATCAATTCCATCGCAGCGGCTATGCAAATTCAGTAACTCTGCATTGAGGCGATTAGGGAAATTGATAACATCCTGAAAAGTCTTCTGATCGGGCTGGATAAGTTGCTTTTCCCAGGTATTGATTTGCTCTGTAATGGCTTGCGCTTTAGCTACCAGGTTCGGCTGTGTCCCCAGCTTACTCAGGCGCTCCGCCAGTATTTTCATTTGTGCCCGCAGGTCCTTCATCATCTCTACAGAACCATGGATATCGGCAACCGTTTTTTCGATATTAACGAGTATTTCCTGTTGATCCACGTAAGCATCTCCGCTGAGTTTCATACGTGGGTCGGCTAAGACCTGTGCCACTTCTTCGTATCGGTTATCTCCGACAATCAAACGTAAAGTATAATCACCTGGAGGTACTAATGCTCCCTGGTAACTGCCCAAAACAAAGACATCTTCCAAATGCCGGATGGGCTTGCGCCGCAAGTCCCACTGAAAACGATGAATCCCGTAACCTTTGGTCAAAAGGGGTTGTTCGGAAGGGCCCCCTACATAATCTGTATAGTTTTCATCCGCTTTGCTGGAGAATGAACGGACTAAATTGCCTTTCTCATCCAGGATTTCCAAGATAGCTAAAGCCGTATCCATCTGAGGTGGTAAATAATAATCAATACTCATGCCAGCAGCTGGGTTCGTGCCTTGTTGATTGCCTCCATTAGTGGTTGTCAGACGATAGGTTGGCTTAGGGCGAAACACCTGCGGACTTTTTGCGAGTAGGTAACCTGCACTTTGCTGTAAAAACCCAAGATCATCAATCATCCAAAAGCCTCTTCCGGAGGTTGCCGCAATAAGATCATTGCCCTGGATCGTCAGATCGTTGATTGGGCAAACCGGCAGATTGAGTTGGAAACGATGCCAAAAGCGGCCATTGCTATAAGAAATATAGATGCCTGTTTCTGTACCAGCGTAAAGGAGGCCTTCTCTTAGCGGATCTTCTCTTACCACACGGGCAAAATCTTCAGGAGCAATACCTTTGGTAATCTTTACCCACGTGGCTCCAAAGTCATCTGTCCGAAAAATAAGCGGCGTAAAATCATTGAACCGATAGCGCGTAGCAACGACATAGGCCGTGGCAGGATTATGAGGAGAAACTTCGATGCTATTGATGAGACACTCCTCTAATTCAGGAGGTGTTACATTTTGCCAACTTTGACCTTCATCCCGAGTGAGATGTACCAGACCATCATCGCTGCCCGCCCAGATCACCCAAGAATCGTGAGGAGAACAGGCTAGATAACTGATGGTATTGTAGTTTTCGCCTCCCGCACCTTCATTGGTAAAAGGTACGCCACCCGGGCCTTGCTTGGATTTGTCGTTACGGGTAAGATCAGGGCTGATTTCGCTCCAGTTGATCCCGCCATCTCTCGTACGAAGTACTTTCTGGGCAGCGTGGAAGATAACCCGAGGATCCTGCGGACTGGCTACAATTGGGGCATTCCAATTGAAGCGATATTTCATGTCTCGTGGTAAGGTCGCCAGGCCTACCGTAGGGTAAGCCATGATGTCTTTGATTTCGCCTGTTTTATGATCAAACACGGAGATATTCCCTTGGTAACTTCCCCCGAAAACCAGTTGAGGATCGCTAGGGTCGAAGGCAACAAAAGCACTTTCGCCTCCCGCCACTTCGTACCAATCTTTTTCGCTGATGCCGTCGCGCGGGGAGCGGGTAGCAATGGCGATGGCTGAGTAATCCTGTTGACCACCATAGACATGGTAAAATGGGAACCGTTGGTCGGCGATGACCCGATAAAACTGTCCGGTGGGTTGATTGCCCTGGGTAGACCAGCTTTTGCCCCCGTTGAAACTGACGCAGGCACCACCATCATTGGCCAGAATCATGTTGGAAGGATTAGCTGGATTGATCCAAAGATCGTGCTGATCGCTGTGAGGGTTTGGGATGCTAGTAAAACTACGTCCCCCATCGGTAGACCGCAACAGGGGTGCATTAAGGACATACACCGTATATTCATCACGAGGGTCGGCTACAATTTTGGTATAATACCAGGCTCTTCCGATGGTTAGCCGCTGGTCATTGACTTGCGTCCAATGATCACCACCGTCGAGAGAGCGAAAGACACCTCCTTTGTCTGCTTCTATATTTGCGTAAACAACTTGCGAGTTGGCAGGAGATACCGAGACTCCCACTTTACCCATTCTTTCGGGGAGTCCTTGAAAAAGTTTCTGCCAATTTTCACCACCATCGACAGAGCGGAACAGGCCCGAGCCTTCACCACCGCTGCGAATTTGCCAGGGTTTGCGTTCATGGTCCCACATGCCAGCGTAGAGAATCCTAGGATTGGAGGGGTCCATACTCAAGTCAGCTGCACCCGTAAAATCGTTGACAAAGAAAAGGTGTTCCCAGGTTTTACCGCCATCCTGCGTGCGATAAATACCCCGGTCTGCGGAGGGCCCATGAGCTGCACCCTGAACGGCAATGTAAACAATATCTGAATTTTGGGGATGAATCTGAATGTCCGAAATATGGCGGCTATTTTCCAGCCCAAGGTAGGTCCAGTTCTTGCCTCCGTCGGTAGATTTGTAAATACCATCACCATGGGAAGTCATAACACCGCGGACAGCATGCTCGCCAGTACCAACGTAGAGCACATTGGGATCAGATGGAGCTACACCAATGGCACCAATAGAGCCAACGTTGAAAAAACCATCAGAAATATTGTTCCAACTAAGGCCAGCGTCGGTGGTTTTCCAAACACCACCACCTGTGGCTCCCATGTAGTATACCTGTGAATTGCCCACCACGCCAGCAACAGCTACGCTACGGCCACCACGGAAGGGGCCAATATTGCGCCATTGCGCGCCTTGGTACACGGCCACGTTGAACGGGCCGACGCTTTTTGGTGTCTCGAGCTGTGCTGTTACAATTGAGGTGGTCGCAAAAACCAGGATCAGCAACAAGCTCCCTTTGAGCAAGTGTTTCATTCTCATAATATTGGGCATAAGCGAAATACCGTCGACTAAAACAGGTACTACTGATGTAGATACTGAAAAAAATCGGCGATGATTGCAGCTTTGCACCGTGTTGTAATGGTGAAAACTTCGCTAAACAATCCCGTTTTACATTGTTTAGTGTTGTAAACAGACCATACATAGGGGATCAAAGCTGCTAATTTACGAAAAACATCGTAACCCAGTGCTTAACCCTTGAGAAGTTGGTTTTTCAATTAGAAAACCTGAAAAAGACAGGACGAGCCTGTGCTAATTTATTTGGATTTATCTATCGCGAATCGTATACGCAGGTAACGTAAAAAAGTTTCAATTTGTTGGAGAACCAATATTGATTGTCGGGTATTTACAAAATGATTCTAGTTTTAAAGTGCTAATTACTACTGGATTATAAAATATTTGTATTTTTAAAGCATACACGCAATTCATCTAGGTTATGATTAAAAAATTTACGCTCTTGCTTTTCACCCTCGGCATTTTGTGTTGTACCTTAAGTGCTCAGCACACGGATGCCTTAACGGGTTACATCGTCACCAAAAACAATTATCATCTTACGGGTGCTATTGGTCTTATTGAGCATACCCAATACGGTAGTATGGTAGAGTTCATCAATGACTTTGGTACGCCCTATTTTCTGCACCCGGCCTTGATAAAGGGGTTTGTATTTTTTGAAGGGCCAGCAGTGACGGCTTATGAAAGCAAATACTATCGCAACAGTTGGATGTACTTAAAATTGCAGTATGCAGGCGATAATATCAGCTTATTGCAAACCCCCGAAACCATGGTAAAATACGAATGGTATAACGGTAACCTGATTGCACACGACAAGAAGGTTGTGCAATACTGGGTAGAGCTTCCTGGCGACCGGATACAGCCCTTGAAACGCTTTGGTTTTCGTAGGCAGATGAAAAGATTGATGGCTGATGCCGCTCCTAAGGTGACTCGACTTATTGGTAAAAAAGGGTACCGCTTCAAGGACTTGTACACCATTCTGGCGGAGTATGATAAAGAATGTGCCAAGGGCAAGCGGCGGCTTTAGTGCGGAGCGCGGAGCCTGGCGGGCCAGGCCCGTATCAACCAAGGATGGAAGTGGTATGCGGTGCGCAGCGAGAGCATAAGAACGAACAGCCTGGCGGCCCGTCTGAAGGCGAGGCCGGGGTGCCAAAAAAAATCCCGAACTATGGTTAGTACCATGATTCGGGATTTTTCTTTTTATTGAATCGCTATTAATTAACTGCGGCCATTGCTTTGAGCTCGGCAAGGAGTACATCTGGTGTTTTGTATCCCGGAGAAATCTTCAGGGAATTTTGCTGCTCATCGAGGTAAACGAAAGAGGGGTAACCCAGGCGGCGGTTGAGCAAGACAACGGCTAACTCGTGCACACCACGGCGGCCAGTACCCTCGCGGTAACTCAAGGTATTGCCTTTGTACTGCTGATCGGGTGTACTTTCAGCGTTGAATTTGACGGCGTAAAAATTGGCGTTCATGAACTCGATGACGTCACCGTCGGTAAAGGTGCTGGCATCCATGCGTTTGCACCATCCACACCAATCGGTATAAACATCGACGAACATTTTCTTGGGATTTTTCTCCATGGCCTCCATGGCTTCTTCCCAAGTCAGCCAGTTGATCTTAGCCTCACTGGCCGTTTTCACCTGGGTAGCGGGTTGTGCAAAAGCAAAAATAGCAGCCAGCGCTATCAACAATCCGGTTCCGAAGACAACTTTTCTCATTATTCTTTCTTTTACTATCGTCAGGAATGTAACCTGACAGGGATGTTATGGAATTAAAATGTGTACAAAAGCCAATGGTTGTTGGCAAGCACATCCATAAAAATAGGTTGAATACGTGTAATCGTTTTTAGATGATCCCTAATTAATAATTCTTTAACATTTTATTGTCGCATTTCGACCAAGTACAATGAATAAAGCCAATAAACAACGGGTGGTAGTAGCAGTGGGTGGATCGAGTGGATCTATTTATGCGAAAGTGCTTTTTGACCGTCTCAATGAGATGTCTGCGCAATGGGATCGCGTAGGCGTAGTGATGAGTGACAACGCCCGCTACAATTGGGAGCTGGAGCTCGGGGACCAATCGTACAAAGACTACCCTTTTGATTTCTACCAGAAGAACGATTTTATGGCTCCTTTCGCGTCGGGATCAGCGCGCTACACCAGCATGTTGGTCTGCCCTTGTTCGATGGGGCTACTGGCAAGGATAGCGCAAGGGATTAGTAATGATTTGGTAACCAGAGCAGCGGATGTGATGCTGAAAGAGCGCCGGAAATTGATTTTGGTCCCCAGGGATACGCCTTATAACCTGCTCCACTTGCGCAACATGACCCTACTGACCGAAGCCGGAGCGATTATTTGTCCAGCCACTCCTTCCTTTTACAGCAAACCGACCACCTTTGAAGAACTGGCCCTGACGGTAGTGGATCGGGTGCTGGATTTGGCTGGTTTTGAGCCGGATACTTACCGATGGGGAGGTGAGTAGGGGTGAATGATTTTTTGAACGATAGAGGGGGTAGGGATTTTTTAACCACGTAGCCACAATAGTTTTTCATACAGTCACATAGTTTTCAGGAGATTGTTTTTTAAGATTAAGCTATGCCGTAACTAATTCTCATTATCTTGATCCAGGCAAAACAAAAAAGGAATGGATCAACAACAACGTCTATTATCACTGGACATCTTTCGGGGCATCACGATTGCGGGGATGATTTTGGTCAACAATCCCGGCAGTTGGGAGGAAGTTTACGCGCCTTTACTGCACGCTGATTGGCATGGCGTGACCCCGACGGACTGGATCTTTCCTTTTTTCATTTTTATCGTAGGGGTGGCTATTGCTTATGCGGTGGGTAAACGCAAAGAACAAGGCGACCACAAAACACTGGTTCGGAAAATCATCAAGCGGACGCTGATCATTTTTGGTATTGGTTTATTCCTGAATGGCTTTCCCTATTTCAATTTGGGTACCATTCGCATACCTGGTGTTTTGCAGCGCATAGCACTGGTTTACGGCGCTACTTCGATGCTTTTTCTCTACCTCGATCCAAGGCAATTGTTCTGGGTAGGCGTAGGTTGCCTACTGGGCTACTGGGCACTGATGACGCTGGTGCCAGTGCCTGGCGTGGGGACACCTAATCTGGAACCAAGTACTAATTTGGGAGCCTGGTTGGACCGAACGATCATGAACGGACACCTGTGGTCGCAAAGTAAGACCTGGGACCCGGAAGGGCTGCTCAGCACCTTGCCTGCAATAGGGACGGGCATCAGTGGCGTGCTGGCTGGCCTGTGGCTACGTAAGCCGAGTGACGGCTATGAAAAAGCGGCGGGATTGCTGGCGGTTGGGGTGATCTTATTGTCGTTGGCTTGTGTTTGGGATCTCGTGTTTCCGATTAACAAAAAAATATGGACCAGCTCTTACGTGCTCTACACTTCGGGGGCTGCTTTGCTGTTTCTGGGAGCGGTGTACTGGTTGGTGGATTTGAAAGGATATAAAGGTTGGACGAAGCCCTTTGTGGTGTATGGTACCAATGCCTTGTTTGTCTTTGTGATGTCGGGGATTGTTGCTAAACTGCTCTACACCATCAAATGGACAAACGCGGCGGGCGAAACCATAACCGCCAAGACATGGTTGTGGGAAAGTGTATACGAGCCGGCCTTTGCATCGGTAAAGTTTGCGTCGTTTGCGTTTGCGATGACCAACGTATTGTTTTTTCTGGCCTTGTCGTGGGTGCTTTACGCGAAGAAGATTTTTATAAAGGTATAAAAAAGTGAGGGCGGTGGAACGGTTGTTCTCCGCCCCTACACTAAACAAAAACAGCAAATTCTTAGGGGATGCGCGCGATGCTAATGGACTACAATTACGGACATTCTGGGCAGTGGGAAAAATACTTGGGGATATTTAGCATTTCCTTCACAAGACTTTAACAGTATAATTAGGGGGGGGGTAGTAGTTACGTGTTTTTTTTACCACAGTAGTCACATAGTGGGGTAATGGGTGATTTGGCCGGGCCAATTGGGAGATAAAGATGGCGGGGTGGTGTTGCAGATGATCCATAGTAATGGGGAGAGGCATTTGATTTTGGGGAGGGAGGCTTGGCCATCAGTGAAATAGATGACGCCATCGAAGGGGCCAAGGGTATTGATCGCTTCCAGCGCGGGATCAAATGAGGTGCGGCCACCGCCGGTACTCATCGTAGGGATAGTGCCATTGAAGAGATAAGACGCGCGTACTTGGTAATCGGCTTCGATCAGGTGTATTTCGTGGGTAAGTTTTTGCAGGTTTTGAATTTCTCGAAAAAACTGTATCCGTTGGATGGGTTGGATGCTACCTGAGGTATCTAATACCACTGCCAATCGGGTAGTTCGGCGGCGACGCATGCCAGGGAGGGTACCAAAACGCCGGGATGGACGACGTAGGCTGTTGCGATTTTGCGTACGTTGGGCACTGCTGATAAACCGGCGGAGGACGGTCGTCCAGGGTAATGAGACCTTTGAGGGAGTGGATGTAAGGCGATTTTGTAAATGCAAGGCAGCCGGGTTTTCACCTAATTCGGCGAGCAGGCTATCCTGGGTCGACCACCAGCTTGGCCACGTCAGAAGCGTTTCGACCGAAGGCCAGGAAAAATGAGACTTTTGGGAATAAAGGGTGGCGTGCCACTGGGGCAAAATCTCCGTTGCTTTCTGTGTAGCTTGCAAACGCAGTAGTGCAGTGTAGATGGTGGTTAAGTCGGCAAATTCGTTGAGATGGAGGCGCGTATAGAGCGCTTGAAAAAGGTCGTCGCAGTAAGGGATAGGGAGATATTGGCGAACCTCCAGGTCGGCAGCGAGGTGAAAAGCCCAGGTTATTGGATATTTCGCTGCCTGTTGAGGATGCTGCAAGAGTAAATGGAGTAGTTCTTCACAAAGCCAGGCGGCGAGCCATTCTTGTTGATCCTTGAGCACATTCAGCAGACGCGGTTGGTAATATAAAACCGGTTGGTTTTCCCAAGCGATAACAAAAGGCAGCGACAATTGTGTATCCGCTCGTTTGGGGATACGCACTAAGAGATGAGCGAAAAAGGGGGCATGCGCGAGCAAGTCGCGGGTGATGGAGAGGAAGAGGGTGTTTGGGGTTGATGGTTGGTGGTTGATGTGTTGATGGTTTGACCAGGTTTTGAATAAATCTATTTCAAGACAATACAATGTAACAAATCTAAGACTCACACTATAACGGGTACTAATCCTTATCTTATATTTCTTAAGGATTTGGTACCTTTATTCTCAGATAGTTGATTTTTCAATATGGACATTTGCTTCCTTCCAGCTTGGTTTTATGATATTGACGGAAAGGGAGGTGGTTTATTCTTCAGAGAGCAAGCCATAGCTATACGAGCGGTGATTGATACTGCAAGTATTTTTTATCCAGCGTTGGGGCTCCCCTACCTCGGTAAGGAAAATTGGGAAGAAAAAACCCTTGAAGGTATAACCATCTTTAAGTACCAAGGATTTTGTTTTCCAAAACGGATAGCAATTCTTCAATTTATCTACGCTTCTCAGATAAGAAAAGCTTTCTCCTTTTTTTTAGCCACTCGTAATGGACGTCTGCCGGATTTGATTCATTCCCACAGTTTATGGGGGGCTTATGCAGCACTCGTCATAAAAAAAGAATGGGGAATCCCCTTTGTCTATACCGAGCATTTGGGAAAATGGACCAATATCGACTATTTTCCGCCTAGGTATCAATTAAAGCAATTGCAAGTGATTTGCGAAAATGCGAATCTGGTAACAGCGGTTAGTAATACATTGGCACAGAGAATGGTAGAATTTTGTGGAGTAGCACCCGTCTTGGTCACCCCAAACATGGTCGACACTAATTTTTTTTCACCACTAGATGATAATAAAAAGAAACGCCCCAACACCTTCTCTATTATTTCGATTGGTGATCCTTGGCATACCAAAGGATTAGATATTCTTATTGAAGCTTTGGGCATAGCACAACAGCAAACAAATCTAAAATTAAAACTAACACTGGTCGATGAAATCCCAAAAAGACAACAGCTTTATCCAATTATCGAAAAGTATCAATTAAAGGAGCAAATCGAATTTACAGGGCGTTTGGAACGTATTCAATTGAAAGCATTACTACAACAACAAGATGTTCTAGTCTCAGCATCTAGAAGGGAGTCCTTCGGACTGACAATGATAGAGGCGATGGCTTGTGGGGTACCTGTGGTTGCAACAAAAACTGCTGGTTCACTAGATATTGTGAATTCAGAAAATGGAATTTTGGTAGATTTAAATAATAGCCAAGCTTTGGCTAAGGGCCTATTATTGTTAATAAACCAACCAAATAAATATTCTCCTCAGCAACTGGCAGCCTATGTACATCATAAATACAGTATCCAATCCTTCTGTAAAAATTGGGAAAAGCACTACAACATGATTTTGTTAGATCAAAAAAGGAATAATCATGATTGAGGAGAAAAAACAGTTGCTTACCTGGATCAGTTTTCCAAGCAAAGAAGAAATAAGACTGAGCCTAGCAACCGTTTATTTACAATGTGACTGCCGTAAATTTCTGATCACTCACATTAGACAGCCTTTCACTTCTTATCTTATTGACTTGAGCTCATCACAAAAGCAATTAATTGAGGGATACTCAAAAAAGCTACGGCAAAATATAAAGCGAGCACAGAAAGCTCAAATTTTTATTGAACGTGACCAAAATCCAACAGCAGTTATTTCACTCTTCTCGCCTACCGCTAAGGAGAAGAAACTCAATCCGATCAGCGAAGCCAACTTTCTCACCAAGGTGGATTTTTTAATTACCAGAGCAATTCACCCTAAATACGGCATTTTAGCCGCCCATGCTTACCAGCTAGACCTTACTAGCAAAAAAGTGAAAGGGCTTTATAATGCTTCCGCATTCCGCCAGTATGCCGATGATAATATTTTGCAATACCTCTGTGGGCAAGCAAATTCCATGCTTTATCATGAAGATTTTGCCTACTTCCGTAAATTGGGCTACCGAACTTATGACTTTGGAGGATACGGTGGAAACGCTTCTGGAGTAGATTATTTTAAAGATCGCTTTGGAGGGACTGTCACTACCCAATACAACTACTACCCTGTTTGGTACTTTTTGGTAAGAAAAATTCGTCAGGCTTGGAAATAGTAATGCATGTTTAATAATCTAAGATATCGTGAATATTGTGAAGCTTATGCAAGTGATATTCCATTATTTCATCAACCATGGTGGTTGGATGCCGTAGCGGGACGAGATCAGTGGAATGGGCTTGTGAGTGGTGCTACTTTTGCAAGCAAACCAAGTATTCTACCTATTTATTCCACTAGTAAATGGTTCCTTTCGAAAATCCATAAACCAGCCTTGACCACTTACCAAGGGCCCATTTGGGCGGGGTACGGTATGCTACATCCATTGGAGCAAATGCGGGTAGTAAGCAAGACATGGCCTGACCTTATCAAGCAGATTCCTCCTACCACTTCCTTTCGGCATACTATTTTTCCAGATTTCCAATATGCCTACCCGTTTCATGAAGCTGGCTTTGAATTAGGTATCCGGTATACCTATACAATTGATTTAAATCAACCCATTGAATCGATTTTTAAAAATTTCAGACGGGACGTCAAAAGGAAACTAAACAAAACAATTGATAATTACCAAATAGTAGAAAGTAGTGACTTAAGTCTGTTCTTTCCTTTATTAAATAATGTCTATCAACGGCAAAATCAACCAACCCCATTTTCATACGCCTTTTTAGAGCACCTCTTTTTAAGTGCACATGAGCAAGCGCAAGTAAAACTTTTCTTACTCCAAGGTTCAGCTCGACATACTCTGGGGGGAGTCCTTCTTTTTTATGACCATCAGCGCGTCTACTTACTAGCTTCAGGTTTAAATGAATACGGTAGAAAAACAGGTACGTTTCAACAGCTAATCTGGCATACACTTCAATATTTCAGCACTAGCAAGCAAGTCTTTGATTTTTGTGGGAGTATGATGGGAAATGTGGTGGATAGTAATCAGTCAATGGGGGGACTTGCCCATGCATATTTGGAGGTAAGTAAACGTAAGGGGATGGTAAAATTGTTGGGGGTATGAATAAAATCATCAGTGTAATTATTCCTCATTACAACAACTTAGTGAAACTAGATAGTTGCCTTACTGCTCTTTTTTGCCGAGATTATAGTGCATTTCAAATAGAGTATATTGTCGTAGATAATGGATCAACTATTTCATTGGCTAAGATAAAAGAAAAACATACTAAAGTAACTTGGCTATTAGAAACTAGCATTCAAAGTCCATATCCCTGTAGAAATAAAGGAATACAACATGCTCGTGGTGATATTATAGTCTTATTAGATTCGAATTGTGTTCCATTAGAAAATTTCTTTGAGTTAGGATTAAAGTCATTACAAGACGGTAATGATGTGGTTGGAGGGCAATTGCGATTTATTCGTTCGAACAGCCTAACAAGTAGATATGATCAATTATACAGTACTATCCGTCCTACTACAAATACCTTTACAAGTTTACCCGGAGGATGTTTATTTGTCTCTAGGTTAGTTTTTAATAAAATAAATTTATTCCTTCCTTGTGTTCGCTCTTTAGGGGATATCGAATGGACCACAAGAGCTTATCAAGCAGGTTTTAATTTAAGCATAACCGATCAACCTATTGTAAGTTATCAAGCAAAAGAATGGATACCATTTTGCAAAAAAATGATACGACTAGGACGTGGAAAAAAAGAAATCTATATAAACAATGGTGGCAATTTATTTTCTTTTTATTGGGGCTTTAATTTATTAAAGAGTTTTTTGCCTCCTAATCCTTCCTTTGTTAAAAGAATGAATAATATCAATCGTCACGAGGGGACGCAATTGAGTCTTGGTGTTATTTTTATTTTTTGTTGGATAACTAAATTATTGCGCGGAATAGGGATGTTTTTCAGTAGGGTTAAAAGCCCCAGGGCAGCCCCTAAATTAACATAAGGAGTGGTGGTTCCTGAAAACATCAATTACCTTTCAAAAAGAACATCCTGATAAGTCTCCAACAAATTTCGGGCATTTTTTTTAATATTGAATTTTAAAAAAGCAAACTGTTGGGCTTTGGCACTAAATAAGGAATAATCAAAAGCTGTTAAGTCATAAAAGTTAGCGATAGCATTCACTAAGGCTTGTTGATCACCTTCTGCTACTAATAATCCTGTTTCACCATTTTTGACAACATTGGGAATATCACAATGCTTAGTAGCTATAATTGGTAAACCTTGCCATTGTGCCTTAAGTAGTAATACGGGTGCCCCTCCTTCACAATCTCTTTCTACGCTGTATTGGCTAGGTTGAATGAGAACATGATATTTAGCCATGAATTTATTCACTTCTTGATAGTTTACCCACGGAAGAATCGAGATCCTATCAGCCCAGGGTTTGTTTTCCAGATATTCTAAAACCTTCTTAGCGTAAGCTTTATCACGATGATCACCAGCTAATGTTAAGCTTAGATTAGGGCAAGTTTTAAAGGCATCCTCAAATGCTTTTACCGTGTTTAACTGACCTTTTTTTTCTGTGAAAGAAGCTAGTTGCAATAGCTTTAACTCTCCTTTATTCTTTTTTTGGGGTGAAGCTGGTAATATATCATCAATACCAAGGGATTGAATTTTTAGTTTTTCTTTTGGGCAACCCATCTTTTCCAAAATTGAAATTCCATGAGGGCCTTCACAAAGGATATATGTGGCTCTAGAAAAAATTTTTTGGTAAAGCTTTATATACCGAGGTTTAGTAAATGGTAGATACTCGTAATCGTATCCATAAAAAGATACAATCAGCGGTAAATTATTTTGCTCTAAAAAAGGGAGATAATATACTGCTACCGGTGCAAAATGGGCATGTACTAACTGAATTTCATGCTGGTATACATAGTCATTTATGATTTGAAAATCATTAGTAGTACTAAGCTGTAATAAATGCCTACCTATTCTTTTTCCTATTCGAGCAGCAAAAGAAGGAGGTGATTTTAAAGGAATCCTCAACAGATCTCCCTGGTAAGTAGTCACAAATTTAAAAGCTGGATCATAAAAGTTATTTGGTAAAAATTGGCGGGTCGCAATGTGAACCTCTACTTGAGGGGTGTGACGAACTAAATCAAAAGCCCACTGCTCAGACAAAGGCAGATAGCTATTAAAGAGATGTAAAACCTTTATCAAATTTTCCATAAGCAAGCTATTTAATGATCTTTTTAGCGACAAAATAGATGGTCTTTAATTCTTTTGGAATAAAGAGATATAAACAGAAGCAATAAATAAGTAAACTGAAAGTAAATTTCATTAATAGTGCTAGTAGTAAGTTAAAGACGGTCAGATCAAGAAAGAAATCTACTGTAGATAATCCACAGCATACGAATAACGAAGCAACTAAAAATGGTGCTAACTTGGATAACAAATTGCTCAATGTTAGTTGAATCAACTGTCCAGCATAATAATACTCCAAAAAAAAAGCAATGAATGATCCAAGAGCATAGAACAGGGTAAGTTTTTCAATTCCTTGGTGAACTCCAATTAAAATAATCAGAATCAAGAATGACTTAACAACGATCCCTACTCTAAATTGTAATCGGGTTCCCCCTCTTGCTGTATAGATAGTTCCTACTAAAGTACCAATAGACTGAATAGCCCCTAAAAACGCTAATATTCGTAAAATTGGAACCATCTCAAGCCACTGCTTACCTAAGACGACAAAGACTATCCCTTCTGTTTCCATTCCTAAAAAAGACATCAATGGAAAAGCTATCAATGCAATAACTTGTACGTTTAAAAGAAATATTCTTCTTGTTTCCTCATCATTATCCTGCAAGGATGATAAAAGGGGAAACAATAGACGTGCAGCTACCCCCGCCAGTTTCCTTACAGGTAAAAGCATAATACTATATGCCCGATTATAAATCCCTAATGATGCTTGTCCCCATATTTTCCCTACCATTACATCATCTACGTTTCTAACTACATAATTCAAAAGGCTATCCCCTAATAATGGTAATGAATAATTACGTATTTGGGTCAAAGTTGATTTGCTCCAAGAAAAGGAAGGCATCCAAGGTATTGTCAACCATAAGAAACTGACCATTACTATTTCGGCGATCAAGCCTTTCATCACAATACTATATACTCCGTATCCTTTCCATGCTGAATAAATCGCTATTCCACCTCCTATTATTTGACTTAAGATTTTTGCATAAAAGAGTACTTTAAAATCAATCTTCTTTACTAATTGAGCTTGTGGAAAAATAGAGAAAGAGGAAATAAAAAATGAAACAATTAGTAAAAAATAAACATTAGCAAAATCACTATCGCTTTGATAAAAGTGAACAATAGGCTCTGTCATTAAAAGTAAGAAAAGAAAGAGTATAATATTGATTAAAACTAGTAACCAGAAGATAGAATTTGCATAATTTTTGTCTACAGATTTTTGTTGAACAAAAGCACTTGAAAGTCCTGGATCTTTAAGTAGCCCAACAACTCCAAGAAAAGCAGTAATCATGATAATTTGCCCAAAATCACCCGGTACTAACAAACGTAGCAAAACGATATTGATTAAAAAACCTAAAACTTGCTGAACAAGCTGGTCTACAACTGACCACCTTACTGCCGATTTAATTACTTGATTTCGTTGATCGGACATCTAGTTTGCCATTTCTTTCAAATAACTAACTTGTAAACTAGGGTATTCTGATAAAAATGAAGCATCCAATTTTCGGGTATCTCCGATAACCCGAGCTGGGTTACCCACAACAATAGAGAACTCAGAGATATCGCTAACAACAATGGCTCCTGCTCCAATAACTGCGTAATTCCCAATAGTAACTCCTGGTAAAATTTTTGCACCAGTACCAATGAATACAAACTTTCCAACAGTGGTTTTTTTTCTTATAAAACCTATTTTGTCTCCTTCACCAACTGTAGTATAGTCATCCCCGTAAAGGCGGATTGCTATATGACTACTATGACTTATGATACAGGCATGTGCGGCTATTTGAGTTCCCTCACCGATAGATAAACCACCTGATCCATCCAACACTGCAAAATGACCAACAAACACGTTATCTGCCATATCAATTCCTGGCTTATTTTGCAAGATGGCTGTGTTGCTTATTCGAACTCTTGGTAATTTATCTTGATTTGAATTAACGAATCCCCACTTCATTTTGGAGTCGATTAAATTATTACTAGCATAATATTTCCAGCTTATTCTTTTCACAATTGAGAAAAAAATATGCTTAATTGAGTTCTTCAATGACATCATTTACGGTTTTTACAACATCAATGACCACTTCTTGATTTAGATCACTATAAATAGGTAGACGAATAAGGTTTCTACTTAATTTCGTAGTAAAAACATCTTCTCCTGAAAAGTGACAGATCTGAACTCCTTTTGGGCTTTTATGAAGGGGTGGATAATGAAATGCAGTCTGAATTCCTTTCTGAAGTAATCGTTCAGCAAATTGTTCAACGGGCTTAAGTGTTGGATTAATTAAATAGTACACATGTGCATTACTCATGACTAAATCACAAAACCTGTTTTCGGAGTTGAATGCTTCGAATCCATGATGATACATTTCATATACTACTTTACGAGCCTTTGTGACGGCCGAAACATTAATAATTTGGCTGTACAAAAATGCTGCATTCAATTCACTCATAAGATAACTTGACCCTAGCGCTATCCATCGATATTTATCAACAAATCCTTTTTGAAATGCCGTACGATTAGTACCTTTTTCTCTAATGATTTCGGCTAGCTCTCCATAGGTATCATTATTAACAAGTAAGGCTCCTCCTTCGCCACAATGGATGTTTTTAGTTGCATGAAAACTAATTGTACCCAAATCACCAATAGTACCCAAGTGTTGTCCATTCCAATACGCATCAATACAATGGGCAGCATCCTCAACAACTTTTATACCATGCTTTTTTGCTATCCCCATTATCGCCTCCATATCACAAGCCACCCCGCCATAATGCATGGCAAGGATAACTTTTGTACGTTCTGTTATTGCCTCAGGAATATGCAAAGGATCAATATTCATTGTTTTAGGATCGACATCTACGAACACGATCTTGGCACCTCTTAATACAAAAGCATTAGCAGCGGAAACAAAATTGAATGAAGACATTATCACCTCGTCTCCTTCTTCAATATTTAACAAAAGAGCACACATCTCTAAAGCGTGTGTACAAGAAGACGTGAGTAGAACTTTTGATGCACTTGTAAGTTGCTTTAGCTCAAATTCACAAAGCTTCGTGTAAAAACCATTACCCGAAAATGATCTTCTTATAATTGCATCTTTCAGATATTTATCTTCCTCTCCAGACAAATAGGGTAAGTGGAAGGGAATTGTCTGAGTAATCATCGTAGGATAACTATTTTACCAATACCGTTCTTGAAGAAAACATCTTGCTCACTTTGTCGATGCTTTACTGTTTGCCCTGATATTTTATCCTTGACGATTACCCGGTAAAGGTAGACTCCATTAGCTAGCCTATCTCCGTAATTGTCATTACCATCCCAAACATATTCTGTTTGATGTGTACCAATAGACAAGGGACCTAGCTCTGAACTATTGATCTCTTTAACTACACGTCCAGAAACAGTCATGATTTGAATATTAATATCTACCGAGGGTTCTATTCCCGTAAGTGTATACACAAAACGAGTTTGGGTAGAAAAAGGATTCGGATAAGGCAAGAAATGGGATATTTGTTGCTCTTTTATTATTTCAAATGAAGTCTCATAAAGAAGTCGACCAGCTAGATTACCACTTGGATCACCGCCTTTAATCTCTAATTTGTAGATACCATCAGATAAAAATTCTGGTTGAAACAACATTTCCGCCCAATTTTCATTTTCACTTAATTCACTAAAAAACTCTACTTGATTTTGATTATTGGAAATTAAGTTTCTATGACCATCAGGTTGGATCAGATAAACTTCTAGTAGTGCTGGATTATCAAGTGGCAAGTATGGATTTTCATCCGAAATTTTTATTCTTACTTGTGTATTACCGGCTACTAAATCTCCTTCTAGAATGTGCTGACCATCAAAAGTTACATCAATAACAGGGGCGATAACATCTTCAATAGTGTAAATTTTTTTGTTTAAAAAATTATTAAACCGAACCAACTCAAAAGGATCATCATCAGGATTGATTTCTGCAAAAAGTTGACTTTCACCAGCTACAGATTCCGTTGATAAACTAAGCCCCCATTTCACGATAGAGTCAGGTAAGATCGCTTTAATCTTTGTATTCCCTTGCTGTTGTATTGAAGACTGATATTGCCAGGCATAGTTTACTGAAACACTATCCATTAAGTTTACAGGGCTAAGATTTGTGATACCAATGGAAAAATCATAAGTAGCTCCCTGCGCTAAAGAATCTGAAGAAGAAGTAAAGTACGATGCCGCATCAAAGGCTAACTCTAAAGGTTCCAAGTGGCTAATATGCCAATAAGTTAACTGAGGGGGCGTTCGATTTTCCTCATCAAATGCTTGCCATTTCAATTGAAGATAAGGAAAGGCTTCTAGATTGAGTGATGCTAAATCTAGCATATTGTCTTCTAAATTAACTACAATACTTGATACCGAATCAAGACTCACTCTACTCATACCTGCATAAATCACAAGCTGGCAGGAATCCATTGAAGACAGTCCAGAAAAGCCCCAACTTAAATCCTCCCAATTCTGTACTGGACCAATGATGGGAGAATAATAACTACCACTACTCAAAGTAGTAGGAATGTAAGTATCTACATTAATTTCACCGTTTTGATCGGGTGCAATTGCTTCACCTAAAACGCCGGCATTTTTCTTATAGAAAAGCGTATATGGCACTGACCCCAATAACTCCAACTGTCGAGCAAGGGCTCCACCATTCTCTTCTAGAATTTGAAAAATATTTCTACCTGTTATTAAGCTATCTGCCGCCCACTGTTCTGGCATAAAATCAGGTTCAACTCCCTTAAGTATCGTAAAAAAAAGCACATAGGCATCTTCAGGTACTATTTCCGTCAGGAATACCGCTAGGTTTTCTCTTTGTTCTATATTTTGCGTCGGAAATGCAAAAACCCTTGATCCACCTGTTGGCACACCATAATCTCCGGCATTAAAAGTACCTGCTCCAGGAGGATTGCGCCAAAATCCATTAGGATCATCAGGTTCATAAACTACGACGGCGACACCTTCATCTAAGTAGTTCCATGGGCGTACAGATGAAGCAGGACTTTCAAAGTTATACTGCAATCCAGGGCGGTCTCCAGCATCCCAAATTTTATTTCTAACCCTTACATTGAACTCCTGAATTCCAAAATCAAAGCGTTGTTCTTCATTCAATTCTAAATCCGAAAAAGTTCCATTCAACCATTGTCCCCAGTGACCTTGTCCCCAGCCTGATGATGCATTATTTAGAAAAGTAAAAGAATTGGTCTCCCACAAATATGTTCCTCCAGTATAGATACTATCAGGCGCTATCCTCCAATAATAGACAACGCTTTCTTGCCAATCAATAGCTGGTTGCCAACGAATAACCCCTCCTCTTTGAAATCGATTAGTTTGATCAATTGGAAAGGTAAAATTAGGCGTTGTATCTAATTGTAAAATATAGTCCCTTTCAGGAGCTAGAGCATCAGCAGTAACTGCTTTTAACACTAATTCTGCGTTATTGACCAATGCATAATTTGCTGGCCATACCGGCTTAGCTGCATTATCAATCACAAAAAAAGGAACACCCAGTTCTCCATTACTTTGGCGAAGTTCGTTATTATCTTCAGCATAAAGTATTGGGCTTTCAAGGATTTCATATCCCGCGTCTACTTCTAGTAACAAACGATTTAGCCCTACTGCGTCCTTTCCTATGCTAGGAATTTTTGTAGACAAATCAACGGAATACGCTGGTGCTGCTATTCTCATGTTTTTCAAAAACCGAATATCTCCACCAGGTAATTGTTGATGCATTTTCACCGAAATTGAATCAACAACATAGCTACCCAAATTTAAGACTGAAAAACTAAGCTGGAAACTATCATTTTGTATACTTAATATAGTTGGTGTAAATTTTATACTGGTAGATTCAGGAACAAAGTCTGGACCAGAAGAAGGGTTGAGTCGAAATGCGGGATCGCCATGTATTGTAAATTGTTCATTTAAAGTTCCATAAGCTTGATCAGTAAAGTTTTCAAAATTCGAAATGGTTGCGCGTATCCCATCACCTATTGGTCTACCATATAGATCCGTACTCATCTGCTCATAGAAATAGCGGCCAAAATTGCTTAAAGCATGAATAAATCCTAAACCACGCGAAGCTCCGTAAACTCCAGCACCGCTGTTTTCGAGAAAAATAAAACGTTCACCAATACTGCGAAAGCTATCAAACATATTCCCCGAATAACAGCCCAAGGATAGCATTAGCGGATACTTACTGATATTGTTATAATTCTCTGGATTGTCAATATTGAAATCAAATGTACCTGCACTTGCATGCCCAAAAAACGTAAGAATACTCACCCCCTCATTAATTCTTCCAAAAATACCTTCCGACTGAGAACTCTGAATAGGATCCGTACTCGTCTTATAAAACGAGGTAACCTTTCCTCCGAAAAGTCCTTGTTCTATTTCCCGGCCCATATTCTCCAAATTATTCTTGATGCTCTGCTGCTCAGAAGGGCTACTCCCTCCGCCCAAATGCAGGACATTCTTCATCCAGCTTCGGCCTTCAATGGTTTGGGGGCTGTTGGCGACAAAGGTCTCCATGCCTTGGATTTTGTTGAGGTAGAGGCGTACTTCTTCTGGATTGATGGCGGGCAGACGGCCCAGGCTCACCAGGGGGGTGGGTTTATCGATGCGGGATGCAAGGAGATTATCGCTGGCAGGGTAGCCAAAAGAGGGAACAAACAGGGTGGTGCCTAATGCAGCGGAAAGATTTTCAGGCGTACGCAAGTTGATGTACTCTCTGCCTTTACCAATGATAAAGAGGTACTGGAAGGCAGGGTTGACCTTGCGCTGCCAGGCAATGAAGTTGCGAATTGCGATCGGGTGCTGCTGTACACCATAGCCGAATTGATCAAATAAGTCGTCGATATTCACGACGGCGGTCTGATAACTGCCTCCGATGGCACTCGCACGGTAATTGGCATAGGCTTGTACCGGATCATCGCCCCCTGCCCGTAGCAGACTGTGGGTGAGGATAATATAGCTGGCATCTCCTAATTCGGGGAGGTCTAGGTTGGCGGTGCTTATTTGTGGGGTTGGCAGGTTGTCTTCCAGGCCGATGATCCGCAATTCACGCGGCTGTGATGCAAGGGGGAGCGCTACCCGGAGAAGCCCGCCGCTGATGTTATTGACTACAATTCGATGGGCATTTGCTAAATCATAAACGATGGCTGTTGTACCTGAAAAATTGGCCACCTCCAGGTACTGACGGCCACCAGTAGGCGTTATGCGACAAGTATAACTAGCAGCATTGTCTGCATTGGGTGTGGCGGGGTAATCCAATTGCACAAAACCGATGCTCACTTCGTCTTTTGCACCGCCAAGCCCTTCCCACTCGAGATTAAGTGCTTCATCCGTCAACACCTCTGCGGGCAAGTTGGTCGCTACATTAAGCAGCTTCCAATCGTAAAAACTATCGGTACGAATGAGGTTTCCATCCGCTTTCAGTTGCTGAATATGCTCGAATAAGGCTGCGGTGTAGCGGGTTTCCAGTATGGGTTCCGGGCCATTAGCGTAAGCATTTGGTAAATCCAGGTTCACCGTCTGGATGGTCGATCCATCGGCGAGCAGTTGATTGATGGAACGGCTTCCGTAACCTTCGCCGATACCAAAATGAGAATAGTAAAGCGTAGTTCCCGAAAAACGGTAATATTCTTTCATGAAGTTAGCGGAAAAGACCTCTTGCGCCTTTTTCCACACATAAGGCTCCGCACTGGGGAGGTTGGTCAGATCATTGGCTATGGTATTGTAGCGAAGGCCTCCTCCCCCACTCTGCCAGGTAAGGTAATAAGTAGCAGTATCAGAAAATAAACTGTATTCAGGATTCAATTGCTGTTGGATTGGATTGCGGTATAGGTGCTGGTCTAAATCACCTCGATTACGCTCTCCGTAGAAAAGCAGGAAATCGCCGTTCCCCATGGGCGTTCCAGTGGAGGCCGAACAATAATAAGGGACAGCTTCCCCTGCATGAAATAGGCGGAAATCTTCGCTATTGATTGTGGCTACCGGCCAGCCCTGATCAACCAGCGATTGGTACTCTATACGGTAAAATTTATCCTCCGCAAGGGTAAGCTTGAGATGAGGATGCTCGGTGCTGATCCACTCAAAGCCATACAAGGTGTCTACCCCGTCGACGATCTGAGCGAAGGCAAGGGAGCAAAATAAAAAGTAAACAGGGATAAGAAGGATCCGTTTTCTCATTGTCCGGGATTATCACTTGAATCTAACCATTATCAAAGATACGAAAAGATCAAGGGCAAATCACTCACGAAAATCGTCTAAAAAGTGACAAGTATAGCTCAGAAGGGAAAATAAAAAGCACCTACACCTGGAGATGCTCTCGAGATGTAGGTGCAAATAACATACTATGAGAAAACTACACAGTACAAATATACACCTATACCCTTCAGTTAAGTGGCCATTTTAGGTTATGGTGCCTTTGCTGCTGTGGAAGGAGCGTTCGGCTTAGAATAAGGGGAAAGAAAAATTAGCTTTTCCTTTAAAAGGTCCCAGCGGGGACAACATTGATCTGATCAGCCAGTTGAAAGGGTAAACTGATGGTTCGCCCTTCGTAGTCGAGTTGTAGTTGGTTATCATCCCGATGGATGACTTTAAAGGTGGTACCGGCCATCATTTTTTCTTCCCACAGCCGTGCGCTTACGTAGGTGCCATCTTGATCGGTCGATAAAACAGCAACATCCCCCACAGGAATTTTGCTTAAAGGATAAGCTGGCTTTCCCTTACTACGAGGGATGGGTGATCCGTGCGGATCCAATTGTGGATAACCTAGTTTTTCATCCACTGCACTGAGAATCGCCTCTGGCAGCAGGTGTTCGTGGCGTTCGGCATCAATGTGGATCTGTTCTTTATCCAAGCCTACTTCGGTAGCCAAGTAGGTTTCCCAAAGGCGGTGAGCTCGGACCAGGCGCCGAGCAGATTCTTCACCGAGTGCAGTGAGTTTTAATCCCTGGTTTTCTAGCCACTTATGGCGGCGCAACTGCTTGATACCACGCTGCCAATTAAGTAAACTAATGTCTAATTTTTCCCGCAATTCAGCACTGGCCACTTGCCCTTTCTGAGCACTACGATAAATTGCTTTGAGGATATCTTCCCGATCAATACGCAACTTGAGCTGGCGGCGGCGAATGGCCTTAGCAACCAAACCTTTTTTAGGTGCAAACATGACTACCAGGAGATAGAAAAAAGTGGCCGTAACGGCAATCGCTGGTCCAGGAGTCGTATTCAAGATTATCGCCAAGACCAAGCCTGCTACTGCCGAAAGTAAGCCGATACCTGCTGATAACACGATCACTCGCTCCATTTTATCCGATAAGAGCAAAGCCGTAGCTGCCGGTGTAATCAGCATTGCCACCACCAGGATAACGCCCACCGTCTGTAAAGATGCGACCACCGCAAAAGATAGCAACAACATCAAAAAGTAGTGGATCAGCCGCACTGGTATACCCATGGTTTCCGCTACCACGGGTTGAAAGGTAGAAACAAAGAGATAGCGGTAAAAGACAACAACACTGAGAATAACGTACAAGGTAACTAAGCCCGTCAGCATCAGGTCGGTATCCGCAACGCCGAGCACATTTCCGAAAAGGAAGTCCTTCAAATCCAGGTGAACCCCCTGGTTTCTGCTTATGTAAGAGATACCAATCACCCCCAGCGAAAACATGGCGGTAAAGACAATACCGATGGCTGCGTCATTTTTGGTATTTACACGGTGTTGGATCCAGGTGATGCCTACTGCCGTCAGTAAGCCTGCCAGTACCGACCCCGTAAAGAAAGCCAAAGTACTGTATCCTACCAGCAAAAAAGCGACGACCACGCCTGGTAAAATAGCATGAGCAAGGGCATCTCCAACCAAGGACATATTGCGAAGTACAATGAAACAGCCCAAAATACCACACATTATCCCAACCAAACTGGAAGCAAGTAAGGCTCTTACGGCCCAGGTCTCCTGTAAAATATGGAATAAGTCTATCATCGTATGACAAAGATAATACTTCGTGCAAACAAAAACAACTTTTAGATTAGTCTAAAAGACTTTTGTAGGCACTTACCAATTGTTCGGTCAGCACTTCGCCCGTGAACCGCTGTGCGTATTGGTAACCAGCAGCGATTTTCTCTTTACGCAAGGCCTGGTCTGTGAGCAAACTGACCATTCCTTCCTTCATCTCCTCTGCGCTACCAGGGTTAACGAGGTAACCACCGGGGCCGGCAGCCTCAGGCAACGAAGATACATTAGAGGTAAGCACTGGCACTCCGCTAAAAAGTGCTTCCAAAACAGGAATACCAAAGCCCTCTGCATAGGAAGGGTAGACAAAAAGTTGTGCTTGCTGATACAGTGCAGGAAGTTCGGCAAAGGTAGGTTGGATAAAAATCAACTGATCTAAAACACCCCGGTCTTGAGCGAGCTGTTGCACCCGCTTCTTATACCCATCGCCCTGGCCTACCACTACTAAAGGCAGCTTAAGCGCTGGTGGTAAACCAGCCATAGCTTCTACTACTCCCAATAAATTTTTCCGCTCAATCAGCGAACCCACATAAAGCATAAACGCTTTAGGAAGCGCATATTTCTCTAACACTGCATTGCGGGCACTAGCCGGTTTTTCCAGCATAAAACCTTCATGGCAAGACTGATAGATTACCCTGATTTTATCTTCCGCGATACCGTAAAATTGCATGATGTCCCGCTTGGTGCTTTCGCTAATAGCAATAATCAGATCACTATTTTCGCAAGCGTAGCGAAACTTTCGGTCATAAATTTTTACATCTAGCCACTTGTACTGTTCAGGATAATGCTTAAAGACGAGATCATGAATGGTGACAATCGTAGGTATTCCCGTTGCCGGAAGGCCATAGGGAATTTCGTGACTTAAGCCATGAAAAAGATCTATTTTATCCTTTACGATATCTGCGGTTTGCCGCCAACTCCGCCACAATATTTGGCGGCTTTTAGCGGGCATACGAACCGTAAACATAGGGCTATCTAGAAAAAACTGCGTTTGTGGTGTACGACTTACCTTGGGCGTATAGAGAAAGTATTCCTCATCGGGATGAAAGGAAGTGAGGTTCCGCAAAAGGGTACGACTGTAATTCCCCAGTCCGGTAAAATTGTTGAAAATTCTTTTGGCGTCGTAACCGATTCGGTGCATGAAATGGGCCGCTTAATAACAAAGCACCATTTGTCTTTAGACAGATGGTGCTTTGCAGGTTGTATATTTAGTAGGAATGGACACTAGACCGAGAAGCTTTCCCCACAACCGCAGGTGCGCGAAGCATTCGGATTATTGAAATAAAAGCCCTTCCCTTCCAAACCACCGGAGAATTCCAGCGTGGTATTGCACAGATAAAGAAAGCTCTTTAGGTCTGTAACGATTTTTACGCCATTGTCTTCAAAGACCTGATCATCCGGGCGCGGCTGGTTGTCAAAGTCCATTTGGTAACTCAAGCCTGAGCAACCGCCGCTGGTAACTGATACCCTTACAAAATGATCTTTCGTGAGCTGATCTTTTTGCTCAATCTCTTTGATTCTCTCTTTTGCACTGTCGCCTACAAAAAGCATACCTTCTCAAAATTTATGATCAATAACTTCATTACGAACAACCCGTAAGGTAAGCTGAAAGTTTTGTCAACTCAAAGATACCGGTAATTGAGAACTAAAATAGAGAAATTAGTGGGAATCTGAGCTTTTGAGGGGTAGATATAGTCCTCCAAGGTAGGATTTGTGATTTCTGACTTGCTCTTTTCTCGTCTCGCTGCGCCTGCCTGCCAGCGAGGCTGCCTACCGTATATACACATCTCCTTCAAATTCCGAATGTAGGTTTAGCATGTCCATTGCCTGCACAAATTCGTTGAGCCGTCGTAGGCCGTTCCACATCGTTATTGGCCCAGCAGGGCGTTGAGAAGCGTAGCCTGACCATCCTCCGAGCCTAGCAACGACCCATGCTGCGAAGGATAAAGAATTAGGCGGATAAGGATTTTTCAATTTCTCGGTATTACCTTCTAGTTGAGGATTGATTCGCTCAATGACTTTGATTACTTTGGGCTCAAACCCAGCCTCAATACCTAAGTCTTGAGGTTCATCGCGAGCTTGAACTAGCTGCATCACTCTTATAGAACTGATCAGCGCCAGTACCGTAAGGTTCTTGAGTGCAGCTGCATTTGATACTTGTGCCGATTGAACGTCCATTCCTTTCTTTTTCAATGTCCGAAAGACTTGCTCGATCACCCAGCGCTGTACATAATAGCCGATTATACGTAAAGCGTCATCCATACTCTGGATGCTGTGCGAAGTGAGTAATCGCCAATAGATAGGCTTTTCCTTACCTACCACGCTAGCTGGCTTTTCACGTACTTCAATAACCGTTACTTTTTGTCGGTCTACGAGGTGTTTTGTCCCCGTACCAGAACGTGGACGCGCTAAATCAATTGTAACCCATTTAACTTCTAACTCCGCCGTATGAGCCGTACGCTTATCGGTCGCTGGCAAGGCTATTGAATATTGTCCTTGTAGAGGTTGAGCATCCAGCGCCTGTTGTAGTTTATTGTGATCAACCTCCTTTAGCTTGCGGTTTTGAGAACTACGAATAACAAAGTCTACCCCCAGTGCTGTAAGTAAGACCAATAACTCATAGATATCAGCTTCTCGGTCTGCTACTACTGTTTGACTCTTGGCTCCCTGATTGTAGCTTACCGCCTTTTCTATTTCTTCGTACCAGCGATAAGACTCTTTTTCTTCTAGCTTTTCTCTATTACGATCTCGTCTCCGCTGAGCTTTATCAACAGCGTACTGTTTACGATCATATAATTGAGCAGAGGCTAAGCCTAAGCAATGATGGGTATGAGCATCCATGCTGATTACCGGATGCAAAAAAAAGCCTTGACCCCGGCCATCGCCGATCTCCGATAAGCCTTTGGCTTTACTATTGATACCGAACCCAACGGTAGAGGTATCACAAATCATTAATACATCCCGCCCTTTACTCTGGGCGGCAGTGCGTTCACAGGCTGATTGTATCATAAGCGATGGTGTGACAGATGGATTATTAACAAACCGGCCAAAAGCAACCTCCTCGCTGCGATTCTTTGCACACTGACGCAAAATAACGCTCTGCCTCGATGACATAGCCACTAACAGCCCAACATAGCGAACATCTAGTCGCTTGTCAAGAAATAACCCCATTTGCTCACTTTTTTGACATGTATTCTTTAATATGCAAAATTAAGAGAAGATGTGTATATACGGTAGCGAGGCTGCCGAGCAGGCAGGTTGAAAAGCCTCGCCGTAACTCCGGTTATGCCTACGTTTTTCGCCTTGCGAGTCGAAAAAATAGCGGCGTCATATTCTCACAAATCCTACCTTGGCAGACTATAAATAAAAGGAGTTGATTGCTGATGGGTAGAGCAGCCCCAAGTGGAGGGCCCACCCTCCTGCCAGATCGCCGAAACCGTCCCTCAGCCAAACGGCCAAACAGGACGTGCGTCATCATCTGCTACATTCTACTGTAGCAGCCAAGCAACACGCAAAAATAAACCGCTGAATTCCCCCATGACAAATTGGGGGGTATTACCTTCGATGTGCTCAACGCTTGTCAGTTCGCTGAGTGGAATACAAAGCTAAAAAACACTCGTTAAAAAACAAAATATTTTCACTTTTAAAAATAAAAACATTTACAAACACTATTATTGCCTCCACAACGGACTATCCGCCCGCACACTATTCACGCCACTGACGATGGCCGCCGTAACCCGATCAACATCTTCTTCCTGGTTAAACCGGCCAAAGCTCAGTCGCAGCGAGGCGTGGGCCTGGTCACTGCTCAATCCCATGGCTTTGAGCACATGACTAGGATCAAGTGACGCAGAGGTGCATGCCGACCCCGATGAAACCGCCAAAACCTGGTTGAAGGTTCTCATCACATCTTCGGCATCTGCGTATTCAAAACAAAGGTTGGTGATTTGAGGGAGGCGCATTTCCTGACTTCCATTTACTTTTACCCGCTCCAGGCTTTCCAGTAGTTTTATCTCCAGTTGATCACGCCAACTGGACAAACGTTCTATTTCGGCCATCATTTCGGTCTGGGCCAAGGCTGCGGCTGCACCAAAGCCTACAATACCGGGTACGTTTAAGGTCCCGGACCGCCGCCCTCTTTCATGCCCACCTCCCGCCAACTGCGCAGTGAGTTTTACGGGAGGATTCTTGCGCCGTACATAGAGGGCACCGACACCTTTAGGGCCGTACATCTTATGCGCCGAAAAGGCCAGGAGATGAACTCCCATAGCAACTGGATCAACTGGTATTTTGCCAACGGCCTGGGTACCATCACAAAAAAAGAATACTTCTCTGCGATTGCAAATTTCGCCGATAGTTGCTACATCCTGGATGACCCCGGTTTCATTGTTGGCCCACATAACGGCCACCAAAATGGTATCTTCCCGGATCGCATTTTCGAGTTCCTTCAGATCTATTCGCCCCTGCTCATCTACCTCTAAATAGGTGACTTCTGCACCTCTTTCTTCCAACCATTGGCAGGAATCCAGTACCGCTTTATGTTCTGTTTTCACGGTAATGAGGTGCTTGCCTTTGCGTTGGTAAGTATCGTAAACCCCTTTGATCGCCAAGTTGACGGCTTCAGTGGCACCACTGGTAAAAACGATCTCAGATTTATCTACGCCCAATAATCCAGCTACTTGCTGACGGGCCTTACTTACAGCTTCTTCTGCTTGCCAGCCGTAGGCGTGGGTTCGGCTGGCAGCATTTCCTGGCAAGTCATAAAAGTAAGGTAACATTTGTTCTACTACCCGGGGGTCTGTAGGCGTAGTTGCACTATTATCCAGATAGATCATTGGTTGTTTCATAAGACAAAAATAAGTATTCCAACAATTAATTTAGTGGCAATTCAATACCTTTGTATTGCGCAAAAAACACCTTGAGCCTTCTCTTAGGTTTTTCAAATAGTAGACACGCTTTAAATGAAACGCTTTGCCTACTATTTGAAAAACGAAGCCTCCATCCGTTTTTGTGCTGTTCTTTGTATTGCGCAAAAAACACAAATAGCCCACCACCAAATCAAACTTTCCGATTATGTCCACCACTTCTTCACTATTCTCCGACTTCTCTAACCCCACCAAAGCAGAATGGTTGGAAAAAATCACGCGAGACCTCAAAGGAAAGCCGCTAGAGGAACTCGAATGGCAATTGGAGGAACAGATCAGGTTGGCGGCTACTTTTGGACCTGAAGACAACTTGCCATCTTCAAAAACACTCAGCGCAGGGCGCAACAACAACAGCTGGTCGATCGGAGAATACCTCTTCGTACACAAGCCCGAAGCGGCCAACGCGCAAGCATTAGAGGGTTTATTAGGTGGGGTAAATGCGCCCTTGTTCCATCTTCATCACTTGCCTAGCAGGGAAGAGTTAGAGGTACTTTTGGCGAATATTGAACCTTCTTTTATTTCAATACATTTTGCGCCTGCCTACCCCGGAAAAGATCCCGCTGAATTGTTCCGCAACCTTATCTACTACGCCAGAAGGCGCAACCTTAAGCTGGCGGACATCTACGGATCGATGGATTTTGACCCCTTGCTCGACTGGTCGGAGCCGCCTTTTACTGCTTTAGCGCGGGTCTTGAAATTTGCCCAACGCCACACACCCAACTTCAAAGTTTTGCAGGTGAACGGGCTGACGCTCCACACCGGCATCGAAAACACCAGTAGAGAACTGGCCTTGCTGATCGCCAAAGGAGCTACCTACCTCAACGCCATGGAGGAGCAGGGAATTCCCGCAGCGGTTACCAACCAGCACTTACAGTTTTCGGTGGCTATCAGTACCAGTTATTTTGTTGAAATAGCAAAAATCAGGGCTTTAAAAATCCTTTGGGCCAATGTACTTAATGGTTTTGGTCTGGAGGAGGCACCTCTGCCCCCTATCGCTGCCCACCTAGCCGAAGAAACCCAAACCGACGAACGCGAGTACAATATGATCAAAGCCGCTACCCAAGCCATGTCGGCGGTCATTGGTGGAGCAAATCTTTTGTACCTGCCACCCGCAGATTTGCGTATACAGGGTGAAAGCAGCTCTTTCACCCGAAGAATTGCCCGCAATGTGCAGCATTTGTTGCAAATGGAAAGCCACCTGGATCAAGTCGTAGACCCGGCAGCAGGCAGTTACTACATTGAGCACCTCACCCAACAGTTTTGTGAACAAGCCTGGCACAAATTTCAGCAGATTGAAGCACAAGGTGGTTTTCTGCAATTGGAGAATCTTTAAGGGGGCATTGGTTGGAAGGGTGTAACAGTGTAAGGGTTTTTAGGGTTTAAAAGTTGGCGATCATCTGGTTAATGGAAAAATACTAAAACGGCCCTGCTTCCGCAAAAGCGAGAAGCAAGGCCGAACGACACAACTTTGTGCAATCACAAAACTGTTTTTTCTAATTAGGGCAATAGTACCGTATCAATCGCGTGTACTACGCCATTTGTGCCCTGTACGTCTGTAGCGACAATCGTTGCAGTATTAGAACCTGCATTGATCACTGGTGCGCTACCCGCTAAACTAATAGAGAAGGTAGAACCCTCAAAGGTTGTTACAGGCGCATCGCTCACAATGTCGGCAGCACGAACATTAGCACCTGCGACTACGTGGTACTTCAGCACTGTCTCTAAGGTCGCTACGGGGATATCCGCTAAAGTATTCCAATCTGGATTTGAAGCCAATAGTGCCTCAAAAGCTGCATTGGTAGGTGCAAAAACCGTAAACGGACCATCACCGGACAGGATACTGACAAAATCTGCCGTCAAGTCGGTACGCGTCAATGCCGCTACCAGGTTGCTGAAGGTAGGATCAGCCGTAGCAAAAGTGACCACATTGGCTGGTTCAATGACCTCATTTACGGTGTGGATCACGCCGTTGGCTACTTCTTCATCCGCAGCAGCAACGTCGATAGCAGCGTTGATTTTCACCCCACCACTGGTATTGATATAAAGTGTGAGCGGTTCGCCATCCGCGTACTCCGCCAGGGTGTTGTAGTAGGTAGAGGTCAGTTTACTGGAAGTCTCTTCCGTTGGTAATACATGGTACAGGAGTACCGTACGCAGC
This sequence comes from Lewinella sp. LCG006, assembly GCF_040784935.1. Lineage (GTDB taxonomy): Bacteria > Bacteroidota > Bacteroidia > Chitinophagales > Saprospiraceae > Lewinella. The sequence goes on from NZ_CP160680.1 coordinate 46,462, forward strand.
AGGTCAACAGGCACATCGTTTAAAGACACAAAGTTGTTGGCCGTCAGAAATGCTTCAAAAGCAGCATTGGTGGGTGCAAAAACCGTGAGGGAAGACGTCCGATCATTGAGCGCGTCTACCAAACCGGCAGCCGTAAGCGCATCAACAAGGATACTAAAATTGGTATTGTCTTGCGCAAATTCAACAATGGTTGGTTCCATCGCATCGTCATCATCACAAGAAAGGAAACTAAGGGACAGGGTGAACACCATCAGGATGCTCAAAGCATACGAATGCACTTTCATCTTAAGATTGTTTTTTGGTTGTATTTAGAAAGTTTACGGTAGGGAAACAGAGGCTTAGTTTTTTTTGTTCAAGCCAATTTTGGCAAATGGCGGATGGCTGACAAAGAGAGAGAGGGGAAGTCGGAAATCGGAAGTGGGAAGTCGGAAATCGGAAGTGGGAAATCGGAAGTGGGAAGTGGGAAATACTGTAGGAGTATTTTATGAAGTTGATTGGAAGGGCGTAAAAGAAGGGTGTTCAATCTGATGGTAAATTAGGTTGCGCGTGGCTTTAGCCCGCAACGAGTTCTCTCAGTACTATAAGTGTGAACTGCCTCGAAGGGATGGCTAGGCCAAAGCCCGAGCAACCTGGCTAAGTACACCTTATTCATAGCAATTGAGCCTGCCAAGAAAGTGCTAAAATTCGTCGCATCAGAAAAGCACCAGATTGTACAGCCTGGGTGTAAAAGTGTAAACGTTTAATGACAGCCTCTTACGTCTTGTGCAGAAGTTCTTAGTGAGATTGGGAAGTCGGAAGGGAGGGAGTATTCCTGTAAAGAAAAAGGCACCGCTGTACTTCATCTTTACGTGTATCCCAATACTTCCGACTTCCCAATTCCGACTTCCGACTTCGCTAATTGCTTTACTGTTTGATCAGTTTCAAAGTATGGCCCCCCAGCTGTACGAGGTAAATTCCGTTGGGCCAAGCGGCGGTTGTCCATTCATGTTGTAGTGTACCGGCGGCTACTTTCTCGTCTAGCAACAACTGCCCGCTGATATTGAATACCCGGAGGCGCATATCTTGGTTGCTGAAGCTTGGTAACAAGAGGTTGACCTTGTCGCTCGTAGGGTTGGGGTACAACAAAAATTGATTACCAACGCTGATTTCTTCCGTGCTTACAACAGCATTTTCGTCGATTTTAATATCGAAACGCTGCGTGGGAAGGAAGCCCCCCGTACCGTCTTCTACCACAAAGGTAAAGGCGTCGTTGATGGCATCTGGATCGGTATTTTGGTAACGGAGGTTGCCCGCATTAATCGTTCCCTGGGTAAAAGTACTCCCTGGCGACAATTCCTGGTCGATGATGTACAACTTACCGTGGCCCGGTGTGCTGATCAGAGAGTAAGTAAGATCAAAGGGACCTTCTTCCGTATCCGTAACCTGGAGCAGGTCGTTGGTAACAGGGTTGCTCATCAGTGGGGGTACAAAGAGGGTATCATTGGTCAATAGAGCCGGGGCAGCAGCATTGCCAGCGGCGCAAAACTCCAATCCCCAGGTAGCAATTTGCCCTGGTGAGCCAAATCCAGTGGTATTGACTTTCACTTTCAAGGTCCAGATTCCCTGACTGCTTTCGCCATCAAAGGCGGAGAGGGCTTCGGCCGGACGGAAGAGAATACCATCGTCTGGTGGACAGATGATATCGTTAGGTGCTTCATCATCGAAGCCAATGGCAACCTCATCGGAAGAAAAACAACTGGAATCATAAAGGCGTACCTCCGTTCCGGATGGGCTGATCAGCGAGATGTAGAAGTTTTGGATAGGCTGGTAACGCACTCTCAGGTAAGGAATGTTGACATCGCTGATGATACCATCGAAGGGCACAAACACCTGTGAAGTTACCGTTGGCGGCGTACCAGTGCCAGGAATCGTGACGGGCGTATCTTCCGCCAATTGCTGGTTACAAAGCACATTGATCGTATGGAAGACCTGAGGAGCTTGCCATTCGCCTGGCCCACATTCATTGATAGCACGAACCCGCCAGAAAAAGAGATCGTTATTGATGAGCTGCGTCACTTGGGCAACTTCCGTCTGGGGAATCGCGTAGCGGCTTTCAATAATATTTGCAAAGCCTGCATCATCGGAAAGCTCCCAATCGTATAATTGTGCATTCGGCAGTGGCGTCCAGGAGTAAGTAGTCCCGAGGGTGATCCCCGCCGTACCCTCTGCGGGCGATAGCAGACTTAGCTCACTGAAATCGTTATCGATCAACTCAAAATAAAGGGTTCGGTAGCTGGTGTCCAGATCGGCAGTAGCAACTGCCACCTGTATTTCCAATGGACCATCGTAATTCTCCAGGTTGTTGAAATCAAGCTGTAAGCTGGTTCCTTCACCGGGAGCGAAATCATTGTTGGAAAAAGTAGCAACTATGCCTTCGGGCAGTTCACTACTGATACTCAGGTTGATGGGAGTAGCATAATCAAGCACCGAACCGCTGGTGAAGTCGACCGTGGTAGCCGCTGGCAAACAGAGCTGCTGGAAAACGGGGCCATAGCTTACGGTATAAGTAGGTACGGTAGCTGCCTCGATGCGGAAATTTGCATTAGAAATATCAAAGAAGATATTGTTGGCCGCTTCCACCCGGATGCGCATATTATTGCCTGTTACTTCTGGTACGGTAACAAAAGCACTTCCATTATTGGGTACTTCCGTCGCCAGGGTATAAGGGTAAGTTTGTCCACCATTATTGGACAGGCGAATATTGACCAACTGACAATTTACCAGTTCATTGGTAGTATTGGCAACATCCCAGGTCACTTCCCGGTATTCGCCTACCTGCCAAACTTCGTTGCCATCATTAGGAGACATGACCAAAAATGGGCCTGCGGTAGACGTACTTCTAAAAGCAACATCTTCCCAAACCGTTGCACCAATTTCAGGACTGTTGTCACGCACGGTACAACGGAAGGTAATGGCACGACTATAGGTAGGCAATACTTCGGTGGTCGTCGAGCTGTTGTTCAATAGATCTACCAAACGCGGCAGGGTACGGCTGGAAACCGTAGTGGGTGGATAACTTCGAAACAAAGGAGAAGATCCTACAGGAGTGCCCAAGTCGGAGATAGGTCCTAAATCCAACTGTTCCCAACAATAGGTAACCGGGTCATCCTCTGCATCTTCTACGCTGGCATTTAACTCGAAAGGAGTGCTGATAGGAATATAAAAGCCATCGGTATAGTTGAGCGTTAGCTTTGGTTCCGTATTATCGGAAGGGAGTACTGTTGCACAAGCTGAAGCAGTACCCTCGCGGGTAAAGAAGGTAAACTGCTCAATACTGTGTCCGTGGTAGTAATCGTCGTTATCAAAAGCTACGTTTTGGTTACCACAAGAACCAGCGTAAGACATGATAGTCGTACCAGAGCCTGGCTCGTAAGCAGAACCAGTAGCAAGCTGTCCTAAATTGCCTGGGCAATTGCTCCAGGAGTGAGCGGTTGCGAATTGGTGGGCCACTTCGTGAGTAAATACCCGGCGAATGATGGAAGCGATGTTATTGCTGTAGTGGCAAGTCACGCCCCGGTCTTTTCCTGAAGTACAAACCTGTCCTCCTACGACTCCGCCTACGTCGGTACAACCACTGGTAAAGACGTGCCCCATATCATAAGCAGTGGTAGGAAAACCAGCACCAGTGATGGCCCCTTGTACCTGGCTCAACAGTTCTCCACCTTCATCAGCATTGATAAAGGGATCCGTCCCGGCATTGAGATAAACCAATTGTTCCTGGTTTTCAATCAAACGGATACGTACACCAACCTCTCTTTCAAAGGTAGCGTTGGCGAGGTTAATAGCTGTGACAAAACTGCTAAGGACGGCTTCTACCGTGCCTCCTTTCTGGGCAGCGTATTCTCCAGTACAGGTGAGGGCCATGATGTACTCCCTGATATTGGCTGGTGAGTTTGTTTTCTCACCTACTGTTGTTGTTTCACCACTGTTTGCAATGGGTTTGGGAGCTTCGGTTTCCGAAGGCTCATAACCACAAGCCAGCTGGGGAAGTTCTTCAGGTGTCAAGACCACATCGTGGTTGTAATAAACTACGTGAAAAGTAGTCTGATTCATCGCGTAAGGTTCCAGAAACACCTCCCCCTCGTATGAAGTATAAGTAGCCGTAATGCCCAAGGGCGTAACGGATAAACGCCCCATATACTGCGGGGCTGCTACGTCCTGAATACGGTAGGTACGAATTTGTGGCCAACGCGACTGCAATGCTTCGGGCATTACCGGGCTTTCTACTACCCGAAAACTGCGAAAGGAACCGTCTGGCAAAGGCAGCTGGATTTCAGCAGTTGATTTTGGCAGGCTCAAGGCCACTTCCAACGGCGCGTTAAGCAGCTCCTGCCGAAGCTCATTCAAGCCAGCGGTAAGCGTAGCATATTCGGCCAGAGGCAAATTAACATCGGTGTTTGCCTCCAATTGAATTTGTGATTCTTCTACAAAGGCAAACGTCTGAGCAGATAAGCCCAAACTTGCAAAAAAAACAATAAAAACAGTAGCTATTATTTTCATAAGACGTTTTTGAAAACTTAGTAACCTTATATGAGTAAAACTTACAGCGAATGTAAAAGAAGTTGCCATCATTAGCCGTGAAAAATGAAGTTATGTCGTTTAATTACTAGAAGAAAAAACCTACACTACAGGTAGTCGCAGAACAAATGCTGCTCCAGGGCTGTGTGTAGCATCCTCAATCCATATCTCTCCTCCATGTAATTCCACAATTCTACGACAGATAGCTAGCCCAATACCTGTACCCGAATAGGCGGCTCGGGAATGTAAGCGTTTGAACATCTCAAAAACTTGCTCGCGGTACTCGCTATGGATTCCAATACCATTGTCTTCAAAATAAACTTGGGCAAAATCCGAAGCGTCCTCTGCTATCATCTTCACCATCATCTGGGGTTGTGCGGACTCATTGTATTTCAACGCATTTTCCAACAGGTTTTGAACCAGCTGCTGGAGTAACTCTTCATCGCCTTTTATCTGGACATTACCTTCCAAGCTTAATGCCAGTTGTTTGTCCTGACTTTCATTCCACAATCTTGCACTGACTTCCTTGATCATTGCAGCCAGGTTTACGGGCTCATAAGAAAGGCCTTCCTGCCCTAGGCGAGAAACCGTCATTACCGCTTCGATCAAGCGATTCATTCCCTGTACATTGCGCTCAATGAAACTGAGAAAATCGTCAATTTCAGAATCTTTTTCTGGTGCTAAGCGTCGGCGAAGTAAGCCAGCAAAACTGCCAATATTCCTAATGGGTTCCTTTAGATCGTGTGAAGCAATAAAAGCAAAACGCTCAAGTGCCTGATTGGAGAGTTCCAAATCCTGAGCATAGGCAATGATTTGAGCTTCAGAAGTTTTAAACTGGGTAAGGTCGGTGCCCACAAAAACGTACCCGCGTTTGCGATTACCCCACAAGCCTAAAAATTTCTTGTAAATGGGTGTTACCAAAAACAAAAGGTAATTGCTTTGACTACCTACTGACAAGCTCGTCTCATAATGCCCTCTTTCTGTTTGGGCTAAACCCAGGAGCTGGTTTTTAGTGAACTCCCAGTCTTCCCCCTTAAAGACTTGATCGAGCTTAATGTCTTGCCAGGATTTTGCTGTTCCTTCCATCTGTTCCAAAAAAGCCGAATTGACTTGCTTGATCCGAAAGTCTTCATCGGTCAAAATAAACCAATTGGTCATCGTCTTCAAAAGATTAGGAACAGCGTGCTGCGATTGCAAATCTGTAAGCTGGAGATTGATAATCATCAACCCCGTAAAAAGTCCGCCGATGGCAACATTGATACTTTCATTGAGTAAACTGGGAATTTGGAAGAAATAAGTCAGTAGATAGTTTTGCACAAAAGAGCCCACCATCACCAAAGAGAAAATAAAAAAAATGGCTAGTCGTATTCCTCGGGTAGAGGTATTGAAAGCATAGTGATAAGGAAGATAAGAGAGATAGATGCATAGTCCATAGGTCACTAATACCCCTACAAATCTAAAGAGATAGTACCAAGAGTACGCTGTTATCGTAAACGCCAACCGACCAGCCTCGTTGTACATAAGCTCACCATGCCCATGTATAGTAAAACCTTGTAAATAAATAAAACCAGGAATAAACAGGAGGGCAATTAACAACCAGGAACGCTCCCATTTTTTCATCTCCCGGGGCGCAAATTGCTTGGCGTAAAACCACATGGTGCCCAGCATACAAACCACCGTAAGATTCCAAACATTTTCCTGCCAGCGACGTAATTGGATGGCTTTAGCCAAGGTATCAACCGACTCCATTTCAAAGAAAAACAAGTTTTGGATAAAAAGCAGCAGCGTTGTAGCCATGAAGGCCTGGTACATTCTTCGGTTAGTATCCAACCAATAGACCCGCAGGCCCATAATAAAAATAGCAAACCCACTGAGGAGCGTAAACCAATCTGTCGACAGGTGATTAAGCATGAAATGGCCGTCACTGGTTAATACATCACAACTTGTTAAGCATAAAGGTAATACATAAAATATGGCTTTGACAACAAATTAATCACCAAAAGATATACCGATCGCTCGGGCCGTCCGAACCAACTCATGGTCGGGCGTAACCATTTTATTGGCTTTTATTGCTTCTTTCAGTGGTACGCTAACAAATTTGTTGTTCTGGTAAGATACCATCTCCCCAAACTTACCAGCAGCGACCAATTCGAAAGCCTTTACGCCCATTGCCGTGGCAAGAATACGATCAAAAGCTATCGGCGTGCCACCTCTTTGAATGTGCCCGAGTACGGTGGTGCGTATCTGAGGTTGACAGCCCATTCTTTCGAGTTCATAACGCAGAGAATTGCATATCCCACCCAGTTTTAGATGTGGGTCGCCAGCATCGACAGCAAGCTCACCAACGACCTCCCCATCAATTGCTTTCGCACCTTCGGCGATCACAATATTCATGAATCCTTTCCCCTTATTGTAGCGCTTATCAATCTTTTTTTTGATCTTTTCAACGCTGTAAGGTATTTCTGGAATCAGACAAATTTCCGCCCCACCAGCAATGGCGGTATGCAAAGCGATCCATCCCGCATCACGCCCCATCACTTCCATAATAATGATCCGGTGATGACTTTCCGCAGTGGTGACTAATTTATCAAAACAATCGGTAGCAATCTGCACGGCAGTGGAAAAACCAAAGGTATAATCCGTCGACCCCAAATCGTTATCAATGGTCTTAGGGACACCAATAATCGGTACCCCCTGCTCATACAAATGCTGGGAGATTCGCTGGCTCCCATCACCGCCTATGTTTACGACAGCATCGAACCCGAGGTCTTCCAGTTTTGTCTTCAATTCCTGGCTACGATCTATCAGCTCCACCGATCCATCTTCCTGAAGGACCGGAAAGGCAACTGGGTTACCTTTATTGGTCGTCTTAATGATGGTTCCTCCTCGCACATGAATACCCGCAACGCGCTTGGGGGTGAGTTTTACCAAATCAGGGGGATTAATCATCAGGCCATTAAAGGCCTCTTTGCTGCCCCATACTTCCCAATCACCTGCTGTTTTTGCTGCTTTTACGAGTCCACGGATCACGGCATTGAGCCCGGGACAATCACCACCTCCAGTGGCTACGAGGATTCTTTTCATCACCTTTTTGTTGATTCTCCTAAATATTTCTGTTTTGCAAGATGCTAAGATAGATGGAATTGTGGGAACAGGGGTTGGTAAAGCTTAAGCAACAAGGTGATTTCTGTCAGCTTTATCAGGTCTTAATTTAATCTTTCTAATCCTATCTCCACCTTCATCCTGACGCCTATTGCTCCACAAATCTATTCCCTTCTCTGTTTATGTAAAACACATGTTAAGTTTTGAATAAGTATGCTTAATTCGTCATTTGGCATACCTAGCAAACCATTTTCATCTACTATTTTTGGCGCAAGACGACTTAGTTCTAGCCCAAATTCGGGCAGTTTATCGGCTACAGTATTGGTAATCAAAAAAATGCTTCAGCAGGCTTCTCGCCAGCTAAAGCCCTGCTATGTTTATTCTGTTTTTTTAATCATAAATCTTTAATCTCATGAGAGTAGATGTACCATCTACGGCGATTCTCGGTTTTTTCTTGGCATTGCTATTGAGTCTGACAGTCACTGCCACTGTTCAGTCTCAAACAGTTATTGCCAGTCAAGACTTTGATTCGCCATTAAACATGAACAGTCAGATGATCGATCCTGACGGTTCAACCTTCATGTCCGCCGGAGACATGTTCAATGTTTCCGATCAAACGGGAGCAGGTAATCCTACAGGCTTACCTTTTGCGCTTGCCGATGATTCTGTTGATGCCTCCTGCCGAGGCGGGGCTCCTTTTCCCAGTGATAACCAAGGGTTCATCACCTGTAGCTATCCGGACGGAAATTTCTTTGGCGTCGTCGACCTGGATAATCCAGACAACACCACTGGCATGGGCACCGTCGATTGGGCATTCCAAATTGACAATCTTACCGATCTGGTAGTGTCGATTGACATGGCAGCCATGGGGGATTTTGAAGCCAGTGGAGATATCTTCAATTTTTCCTATTCTTTTGACAACATCAATTTCACACCGCTCTTTACAAGTTCTGTGAATGAAGCGGCTAGCCAGACTTATACGCTGGAAGATGGAGATATGTTTACCTTGGATGATCCACTCATTATGAGTGGTACTTTACTGAACGAAAATTTCCAAACCCTTGCCGCTGCCCTAACGGGTACTGGAGCAGTGCTGTATCTGCATTTCGAGGCGACCAATGATGGCGGAAGCGAAGCCTTTGCTTTCGACAATATTGTGATAACCAGTGGAGCAGTTCTTTGTCCAACAGTTGCACAAGTATTCCTCAATGAATTTCACTACGACAACGATGGCGGTGATGCAGGCGAATTTGTAGAAGTAGCCGTTGCCAACAGTTTTAGTGGCAATCTCTCCGATGTTGTACTTACACTCTACAACGGCAGTAATGGCAGCAGCTATGGAACCCACGATCTAAGCACCTTTACTGCGGGAACAGACGATGGTACTTTCACCTACTACAGCAAAGAGATCAGCGGTATCCAAAACGGCGCACCTGATGGGTTAGCACTTTCATGTAATGGTTTAGCTTTCCAATTTTTAAGCTACGAAAGCAATCCTTTTATGGCAGTAGGTGGTGATGCAGATGGTCAAACCAGTACAGATATTGGCACCTCTGAGCCAAGTACAGCTCCACTTGGTTCTTCCATCCAATTGATTAATGGCGTCTGGACTTATACCCTTGGATTCAATACCCAAGGTGAACCCAATGCGGCCATGGCAGTAGAATGCCCCGGTGCAGGAGAAGCTTTCATCAATGAGTTTCACTACGATAACGCGGGAACCGACGTAAACGAATTCGTAGAAATTGCTATCGCTAATACTTACGACGGTGCGGTTGATGCCATCACACTAACCCTGTACAATGCCAGTAATGGTGCGGCCTACGATTCCTATACCTTGGCAGATACAGACTTTATTGAAGGTGATGATGACGGCACCTTTACTTACTATTCTATTGTATTACCTTCTAATGGTATCCAAAATGGCGCTCCCGACGGGTTGGCGCTTTCTTGTGACGGTGACTTGATCGAATTTCTCAGTTACGAAGGTGTTTTCACCGCAATTGACGGTCCAGCGGTAGATATCGAGAGTACTGATGTGGGCGTTGCCGAATCTGGCGACACCCCGGAAGAAGGCTCCCTCCAACTGATCAATGGCGTTTGGGTAGCAACCTGCCAAAACACCATCGGTGCTGCTAATGAGAACATTCCTTGCTGCGATATTACTTTCGATGAATTCATCATTGTTGACGAATCGTGTGTCGGCGAAGGCGATGGTAGCATCACCGTAATGGCTTCTTGCCTTACCTGCGACGGTATCCTCTATTCTTTCGATGGTGGCGAAACCTTTAGTACCGAAAACACGGCTAGCGGTCTGGCAGAGGACTGCTATACTGTAATGATCCAAGCCGTGGGCGTTGATGATTGTGAAGTTTCACGCGTCCTCATCGTGGAGAATGACAACCCTACAGTGATCCCGCAAATCGAAGAATTAAGCTTTGTTCGCGAAGCCATGCTGGAATTGGCCGGTGCAGAAATTGTAGCTTATATTCCTGACAACAATACCGCCGCCGTCACCAGTGGTGATGGGCTTCAATTAGTCGACCTCAGTGACCCTAGCGCACCTGGTTTGATAATGACTATCGCTCCTACCAGCCTAGGCTTTTCTAACGACGAAGTGTCAAGCACGGCCTACAGCAATGGTATCATCGCTGCTGCCGTTCCTAATGATAACACCCAAATGCCGGGTGACATCCTCTTCTTTGATGTGGACGGTAACTTCCTTAATTCCGTTACGGTTGGCGCATTGCCAGACATGGTGAAGTTCACCCCCGATGGCACCAAATTATTGGTAGCTAACGAAGGTGAACCTAGTAGCGATTACACTATTGACCCCGAAGGCAGCATTTCCATCATTGACCTGAGTGGTGGTGCTGGATCAGCTACCGTCATGACGGCTGATTTCACCGCATTCAACGGTACGGAAGCCGCTATTGAGGCGGATGGCGGTCGTATCTTCGGCCCCGGTGCTACCGTAGCGCAGGATTTGGAGCCTGAGTACATCACGATTACTGACGACGGAGTGACTGCTTTTGTTACCTGTCAGGAAAACAACCTGATTGCCGTAGTGGACATTGCTAGTGCCACTGTAACGAGCCTGTTCGGTCTGGGACTGAAAGCTTATTGCGAACCCGGCAATGACCTTGACGCCAGCAACCGTGACGATGGTATCAATATCAAAAACTGGCCAGCCGTGGGCATGTACCAACCTGATGGTATTGAATGTTACACTGCTAATGGCCAAATGTACATCGTATCTGCCAACGAAGGAGATGCGCGTGATTACGACGGTTTCTCTGAGGAGGCTCGTGGTGATGATCTGGACTTGGATCCAGCGGCCTACCCTGATGCTGGCGATTTGCAGCTTGACGAAAACTTAGGGCGTCTCACCGTCACGACTACCGAAGGTGATCTTGATGGAGATGGTGATTATGACCAAATCACTTCTTTCGGAGCGCGTTCTTTCTCGATCTGGAATGCAACTACTGGTGATCTTGTCTTCGATTCAGGCAGCGACCTGGGCAATATTTCAGCCCTGATTACGCCTACCTTCTTCAACGCCAATGATGGCGACGAGGCAGCGTTTGACGAACGTTCTGACGATAAGGGGATTGAGCCCGAAGGCATTGCCATCAAAGAGATTGGTGGTTCTGTTTATGCTTTCGTAATCTTTGAACGTGCGGCTGGTGGGTTTGCAGTTTACAACATCACGGACCCTGTTGCGCCTTACTTTGTAACTTACGTTCCTGGCGCGGATGTAGGAGACATCGCTCCAGAATCTATCGTTGTGGTTGATCCTAACAACAATCCTACAGATGGTTTCCTCGTATTACTTGCCAGTGAAGAATCTGGCACATTATCTACATTCTCCGTTACTGATAACAAAGAAACAGGCATTATCCCGGTAACCATCCTTACTAATGGAGGGTCTGGTGTCTACACGGCTTATAGTGCTTCCATTACTGGTGGAACTGCTGCTAGCGAAGTGAATCTTTACGACGGTGATACTGCAAATCCTATTCTAGACGCTACGCAAGTAACAGAGCCAGGAACAGTAATTCTTGAAACCCAAGTAACCGATGAAAATGGTTGTGTTACTACGGTAATGGAAACGATTTTCGTGGTTCCTGCCTTGGCGCGGGATATTGCTATTTCTGATCCTTGTTCTTGCTTGGACAATGCTACTGTTCTTGACTTTGACAACAACACGGGGGGCGACGATGGCCAGTTTGCGGAGCAAGTAGCCATTACTGGTATTGACGGCACCGCACTTCCTGCTGGTCTAGATTTCCGGGTGGTAAGTATTACTGGTGGAACGGATGCCAATAATGTGCCGATGGTAGGCACCCAAAGTGATGGCACCCCATTCGCTGGAGAAGAGCCATTGACTTATGATCCGACTACCGGTTACTACACCATTGATTTTGTATTTGTCGAAAACCAAGGCTACACAATTACTATAGAGCAATTTGTTGTGGGTAACGCAACAGGAGGAACCTTCACAATCAGTAACAACTGTGCTTATCCTAATCCTGTTTTTGATCCAATTCTCGATGCTATCTATTGCAACTTCGAAGAAGCAACGACACTAGGGGCGAGTGATCTCGAAAATTTAGGAGCTGACGCGATTAGTTTCACCATTAATGGCCAAGCTGCTACCGAATTTGACCCAGTTGCTTTAGGAGCAGGCATGCATACCATTGTCTTGACTTACGATGGAGCTGCTGATACCAATGGTGGCATCTCTCCTGATGGCGGAACAACTGCTGCATTCCCTGGTTGTACTCAGACGGCTCAAGTAGTAGTAGAAGTAGGAAGCTTGGATGTAGGTTGTGTTGCCGATCTTAATGTAACGCTCGGCGAAGCTTGTTCTACTGTGATTACCCCTCAAATGGTATTAACGGGCTCTTTTGCTTGTGCTGACGAAATCATCGTTACCGTTGATGGTGGTAACACTGCCGTGATTTCTGGCTGTGGTGCACATACTTACTCGGTAGACGTCTTTGTTGCTGGCGAAATTGTATACACCTGCTGGGGCAACCTCTTCGCCGAAGACAAGACCAACCCAGTAGTTACTTGCCCAGCGAACAAAAGTACTGTAACGCAGGACTATGCTGCTCACCAAGCAAGTGGTAACCTCAATGCTGCTGATGCAACCTTGAACTTCAACAACTACAGCTGTTTGAACCAGGGCTTCCTGGCTGACGGTGTGCACAACTATGACGTAGTAACTTTCACTACGCCAGACTTTGCTATTCCTGTTGACGTATACACGATCTTGATGGAAACTGCATGGGGTGATGGAAGCATGTTCCTGTTCCAGGGCGGTTTCGATCCTACAGCACCCTGTGAGAACCTCATCGGTTCTTCTGACGATGCTTTCGTACCTGGAGGTAACCCATTCGATCCAGCACTACGTTTGAGCCTGCCTTTGTTGCCTAACACAACCTATACCCTGGTATTGACCAACTGGTTGACGACGCAGTTTGGTAACTGGACGGTAAGCATCTATTCTGATAACAACACGGGTGTTTCTGGTCCAGAATTTACCCCTGTAAATATTACCGATACCCGTGATTTGGTATGTGACGATATCAACTTCATCCGCTTCCAGACGCCTCAGTCATGGATTGCAAGTGCAGATGGTACCTTGAACTTCACAGCTACACGTAACACCTTCTTTGGAGGTAGCACTGCTGCTTTGAATGCTTTCATTGCAAAAGTAAACCTGACTGGTTTCCCTGTAGTTAGCGACAACTGTGGTCCGGTGAAAGTAACCCTTTCTGATGCAGTAAGCTCTGCAGGTGATTGTGGTGATGTAACGCTGACGCGTACCTTCACGGTCTCAGACCGTTACGACGGTGCCTGTGTTGGTGCTCCTCGCGTAGTAGCATGTACACAGACGATTACCTTCCGTAAGCCAACGATTGGCGACTTGGTATTCCCACCATTTGTAGCTCCTCTGGAGTGTGACGAGAATTTCGCAGTTGATGCGAATGGCAACCCTCACCCATCTGCATCTGGCTACCCATGGTTGCGTACGGCATTTGGTTTCTACGATCTTGATCAGATTTACTGTAACATCGGCGCATCTTACTCTGATGAGCCACGTATCACTGTTTGTGAAGGTACTTACAAGCTCCGTCGTGAGTGGAACATCATTGACTGGTGTAACCCAGGCGGTTCTGGTACCCTTCAGCAGTTGATCAAAGTATTTGATGCTACTGGCCCAGTTATTTCTGGTATTCCTAACGTAATCAACGTATCTACGTCACCATTCAGCTGTTTGGCGAACGTAGCGATTCCATGTCCTACCCTTACTGACGGCAACGGATGTTCAAGCGTAGCTGGTACGACTTACACCGTACTTGCTTTCGGCGAATCATTCTTCGCTGGTGGTGACTTGTGTGACGGTGATGTAGTATCAGCACCAATTGGTGAGCACACCCTGATCATCTGTGCCGAAGATGCTTGTGGTAACGAAACTTGTGAAGAATACACAGTAGTGGTTACCGACGACATCGAGCCAACAGCTTCTTGTAACGACGACATCAACGTATCCATCGGTGGTGGTGATGTAGCCAACGGTATCGAAGGTATCGCGCGCCTCTTCGCTGCGGACGTGGACGAAGGTTCTAACGACAACTGTGGTGAAGTAACCTTGGAAGTACGTCGTAACTACTGGCGCAACAACACTTGTGATGCAAGTGCCAGCCGCTGGAGCCCATGGGGCGACTTTGTAGACTTCTACTGCTGTGATATCGACAACGAAATCACGATTGAACTACGGGTAACCGACGAAGCTGGCAACACCAACATTTGCTGGCAAGTTGTTACTCCAGAAGATAAATTGAACCCATTCTGCTACGCACCAGCACCAGTCACCTTGACTTGTTCTGATCTGCCACTGGCCTTCCCTGGTGATATTGCTACGGCTTACGACGAAGACTTTGCTGCTACTTCTACCATGATGAGCGCGATCTTCGGCGGTGCTACCGGTACAGACAACTGTGCGGTGGATACCATCGTAGAGCGTACGCCAAACTTGCAGGTTAACGATTGTGGTTGGGGAACCATCACGCGTCGTTTCGAAGCTTGGCAATTGCGCCCAGAGGGCGATGCTAACGGCAACGGAGCCATCGACATCAACGAAGTATTCCGTTCGACGAACAGCTGTAGCCAGCTGATCACGATCACGGAAGTACACGACTTCACGATCGACTTCCCAGAAGATGCTGACGCTGATTGTGGCGATCCTGATGTACCAACAATCATTACTACTGCAGTAGGTTGTGATGTACTGAGTGTGAACATTGGTGAGCCAGTGATCTTCTCTGCTACGGGTGATGAGTGCTACAAGTTCTCCATCACTTACGATGTAATCAACTGGTGTGTTTGGGATGGTGAGTACGAAGGACTTGTTCTTCCTCGCATGACCGAAGACGACGGTGAGGCACTGCCTGTAGACCGTGCGGTAGAAGGCAACGAGCGCCCAGTAGTACGGGTAGTGAGTGGCTTCGGCCCAGTAGACAACAACTGTGATAACGAAGTTGATCCTCAACCCGGTATCCAGTACAGCGTAGTGATCGATCGCCGCCACAATGACCGTGACGGAGATTCTGACATCGCTGATGTGATCTATGACAACATCCCAGGCAACACTCCTGGTTGTATTCCTGCTGACCAGTTTGGTCGTCGCAACTACGGTCGCTACATCTACACGCAATTCGTGAAAGTGTACGACTCTACCGCACCAGTGGTAGCAGTGGGAGAGTACGGTGGCCCAACGGCTAACTGTCCTAACCTGCTTCCTGGTCAGTTTGGTGATGACGACGGCAACTGTGAAGAAGCAGTAAGCATTCCGTTCAGTGTATCTGACGAGTGTGAATTGTTTGACGGAGCAGGTAACCTGGTGGTAAGCATCGTATCTGCTGAGCTTGATGCTTTCGCAGTAGACGCTAACGGCGACGGCGACATCAAGTCGAACGAATTCGTAGCAGACTTGAACGTATTGGGTAACATCACCGACAACGGTGACGGTACTTACGTATTCGCAGGTACTTTCCCAATCATTACTTCTGCAATGGGAGATAACATCTACCACGCAGTACGCGTATTGTTTGAGGACGGTTGTGGTAACCAGACCAGCGAGACCATCGTGTTCGATGTGATCGACTGCAAAGGACCAGCACCAGTATGTATCAACGGCTTGACCGTAACCTTGATGCCACAAGAAGAAGGTGGTTGTGCAATGGCAATCTGGGCTTCTGACTTCGAAGGTTCACCAATCAGTGACTGTACTGGTCAGGGACCAGAACTGTTCGGTGGTCTACCTCGCGTGACGAAGTACGCTATCTACCGTGCAGCAGATGTAGAAGCTGATCCTAACTTCGTACCAAGCCCAGATGATACTGGATTGGTATTGACGCAGGATGACGAAGCTACGACAGTAGTATACGTATACGCTTTCGACGAAGATGGTAACTACGATTACTGTGAGACCTATGTACTGGTACAGCAGCACGTTGACTGTGGCGTTGGTGGCACTGGAACTATCCAGGGTGTTATCGCTACAGAAAACAACGAAACGGTAGAAGCTGTGGAAGTAAGTGTTAACGGAAACGTTGCCACAATGACGACCAACGCTGATGGAACGTTCAGCTTTGTATTGCCTGCAGGAGGTGACTACTCTGTAGCTCCTTACCTGAATGCAAACTTCTTGAACGGCGTATCTACGTTTGACCTTGTACTGATGAGCAAGCACATCTTGGGCGTACAGCCTTTGAACAGCCCTTACAAGTACATCGCAGCTGACGTTAACAACTCAGAGACGATCACTACCCTGGATATGATCCAGTTGCGTAAGTTGATCTTGAACATTGATACGGAATTCGCGAACAACACGAGCTGGCGCTTTGTGAATGCAGACTTTGTATTCCCAGTAGCAAACAACCCATGGTTCACTGAATTCCCAGAAGTAGCTAACGTTAACAACTTACCTGAAGCAGTATTGACTGCCGACTTCGTAGGTGTTAAGATTGGTGACGTAAACGGTTCTGCACAAGCCAATGCTTTGGCTGGTGACGATCGTACGTTGAACGGTCAGTTCAACTTCGAAGTAGAGAACGTAAGCGTGAAAGCTGGTAACGTATACACGGTAGCATTCCGTGGTGCTGATATGGCATCAGTAGAAGGCTTCCAGGGTACCTTGAACTTGAACGGAGCAGAGTTGGTAGACATCGAGTACGGTGTAGCTACAGCTGAGAACTTCGGTATGCGTTACGCTGCTGAAGGTCAGATCACTGCTTCTTGGAACGGTAAAGCTACTTCTGAGGACGTATTGTTCAGCCTGGTAATCCGCCCAACAGTGGATGCTGAGTTGAGTGACGTAATCAACGTATCTAGCCGTTACACTGCTGCTGAAGCATACGGAAATGGTAACACCATGAACGTAGGCGTAAACTTCTCTAACGGAGCAGTTGCCGTAGCAGGTTTCGAAGTATACCAGAACACGCCAAACCCATTCGCAGCAACAACCTTGATCGGTTTCAACTTGCCAGCGGATGCAGAAGCAACCGTAACGATCAGCGACGCTAGTGGTCGCGTACTGACTGTAGTACGTGGTGATTACGCAGCTGGTTACAACACGATCAACTTGACCAAGGAGATGATCCAAGGTGCAACGGGTGTATTGACTTACACGGTAACTGCCGGTGAGTTCACTGCAACCAAGAAGATGATTGCTGTAAAGTAATGATGGATGGTTATAGGGCAAATATGTGAATTTGCTCTATTCCGATAAATACGATTACAGGCGGCGGTATCCTTCGGGGTGCCGCCGTTTTTGTTTTTTTGTACTTAAACAGACTACACAAACCGGAATTTTGCGAAGTAGGCATAGACAACGGAATACAGCGACGTAGGCACAGCCAACGCCGAACGGGGATTTAAGGAGGAGCTTACAGGGTGAATTCATGAATTTGCCCGATTTACCCAACCCTTCCGGCGATAAGCGCGCAGGCCGGAGGCTGGAGCGCGGGCCTCGGAGAGGACTGGACGAGGGGTAGTAGTAGCAACTGCTCCGCTCCGTAGGGGCGGGTTTGAACCCGCCCCTACGGAGCGGAGCAGTTGGGAGACGGCATGGCCCCAAAGAATTAATCTTTTTCTATCTCCTATTGTTTATAGAGAAAAATAAAATCTATGAAGACCAAAGAACAGTGGAATACGCTGAGCAAAGAAGAGGAATACGTGATTGCGCACAAAGGCACGGAGCGGCCTTTTACGGGGGAGTACAACAACTTTAAGGCCGACGGCATTTTCGTGTGTCGCCGTTGTGAGGCGCCGCTTTACGATGCGAATGACAAATTTGACTCGGGCTGTGGCTGGCCTAGCTTTGATGACGAGCTGCCCGATACGGTGCGCCGGGTGCCTGATGCTGATGGCCGCAGGGTGGAGATAGTCTGTGCTAATTGTGGTGGCCATTTGGGCCATGTGTTTGAAGGAGAACGTTTGACGGCGAAGAATACTCGCCACTGTGTGAACTCGCTGTCGATCAAATTTGTGAAGCGAGAAGATGTCGAAAAAAAGGAGTAGACCCTGTTGATTAAGTGCAGTAACTTACAAATTCGCTGATTTACGGGTAGTGCTCGGCAATTAGTTGCTATCTTTCCTCGAAGAAACTAAATTAATGCTTTAATACATGAAACGTAGTATACTATTTCTACTGCTTGTGATGGTCTTCTCTACCGGCTGGTCACAAACAAACCCCGGTATTTGGACCAATCGGCAAGCAACCCAATTGGATTTGGCTCCAGGAACGACCACGCAAACTTTCGCGACCAACTACCGCTTGGTAGAATTGGCCCCAGGTGCCCTCACCTCCACGCTACTGGCGACCCACAAAAATGTACGCCAGGTGACGCTCCCTACCCCTGATGACAAAACACTGACGCTGTCGATCAAACCGGTATCGGTAATGGCTCCTGAATTGGCAGCACGTTTTCCGGGTATTCAGACCTATGAAATACTGGCAGACTTGACGAATGGTATTCTAGGTGGACGGGTAGGCTGGACCTACCAGGGCTTGCATGCCACCATCAGAACAACGAGTGGTACTATCTATATCGACCCTTATGCGCTCAACGACGACCGCTACTACGTGAGTTATTATGTAGAAGAAAACATCGATAACGAGCTGTGGAGTGGATTCAATTGCGAGGTTGATGGCAACGGAGAAGGACTTGATATTGAAGAAATTTATGCCTCGCCCGAAGTGATTACCCAACAAGACAAGACCACTGCTGGTGGGCCAAGTATTGTACAGCGCAAGTACCGGCTAGCTATGGCGTGTACCGGAGAATTCAGCAACTTCCACGGCGGAACGACCGAGTCGGCGATGGCTGCGATAGTGACCATTGTCAACCGTGTGAACGAGGTGTTTGGTCGTGAGATGGCCATCCAGCTAGAATTGATTGCCAATAATGATTTGTTGATCTTTTTAGATCCTGCCACTGATCCTTACGTCAACCAGACGGACGAAATGCTGAATACCAACCAGGGTGTTCTCAATGGTATTGTGGGTAGTGCAGCTTACGACATTGGGCACGTAATTAGTACGGGACCTAGCAGTGGGCAGGGTGTTGCGCAACTTCAGGGTGTTTGTCGGGCCATGGGAAAAGGACGAGCGACGTCTACCCGATCTAGCCCACAAGGAGACCCCTTTGTGATTAACATTCTTTGCCACGAAATGGGGCACCAGTTTGGTGCAACTCACGTACAGAGTGGTTGCCAAAATGTAAGTGTTGATACAGCCGTTGAACCCGGTGGAGGAACAACCATCATGGGCTACGCAGGTATCTGCCCTGCTGGCTACAATATTGCCAATAACTCTAGCGATTATTACAACCAAACTTCGCTACAGCAAATTTTCGCTTACACCCGCACCGACGATGGTAATGCTTGTGCGATGCCCATTGACGAAGGCAATACTATTCCGGAAGTAAGCGTAGATTACGAAAACGGTTTCTATATTCCAATCAGCACACCGTTCCAACTGACGGCCAGTGCAGCTGATATGGAAGAGGAAGACCTTACTTATTGCTGGGAACAACGCGATACCAACCCAAGCTACCCTTACGACGAAGAAGCGGGAGATTATGGTCCGTTTCCTGGCTCTCCAGTAGGCAATTCTCCCATTTTCCGTTCTTTTAGCCCGACACCCTCTCCAACGCGGGTATTCCCTCTGTTAACGAAAATCATCAACAATACTTCTGACAATGCAGAGGTATTGCCGACCTATAGCCGTAGTATGAATTTCCGTTGTGCCGTACGCGACAACCACCCCACAAGTGGTGGTGTGGCCTGGGCTGCCGTTTCTTTTTTAGCAACCGCTGAGGCTGGCCCATTCCGGGTGACTTCTCCGAATACGGGGGCCGCACAATGGAACGTTGGCGACTATACGGAAGTGACCTGGGACGTGGCTAATACCGACGGTGCTCTGGTAAATTGCCAGCGCGTAAATATTCGTTTGTCTACTGATGGTGGCTTCACCTATCCGATCACTTTACTGGCCAATACGCCAAATGATGGCTCTGCCTTTGTGACGGTGCCTAATGCAATTACCAATGATGCACGCGTGCGGATTGATGCTGCTGACAATATCTTTTTTGATATTTCAAATCAGGACTTTAGCATCGTCCCTGCGGTAGAAGCTGGTTACACCCTTGATTACAGCCCACTGTTTCAGGAAATCTGTGTACCCGAAAGTACGGCAAGTGTAGAATTTGTCACCGCATCCATTCTGGATTACGATAGTACCATTACGCTAGACATCACCTCTACCCTACCTGATGGTGTTGTTGCTGGTTTCGAAGCGACCAATCTCCAGCCTGGTGAAGGAACCAGCCTAACACTGGACTTTTCCGGTAGTACCTTCGATGGTCTACTTTCCGTAGAAGTACGTGCTATAACAGCAGACGAAGACACTACCTATCGTGTTTTTGATATTGAAGTGTACAACAATGACTTCAGTGCGCTGGAATTATTATCACCTGCAGAAGGCACCAATGGCATAGTCCTGAGTACTGACTTTTCATGGTCAGACTTGCCGAATGCGCTAGCTTATGACTTCCAACTTGCTACCAGCCCACAGTTTGGCGATAATATTATAGACGAAGTATTGGCACTAGCAGAAACAAGCTATACACCAACAGTACTCTTTGAAGCCAACACTTTATTCTTTTGGCGCATTCGCCCTATCAACGAATGTGGCCCAGGTGATTGGTCTTCGCCTTCCACTTTCCATACGGAAAATGCTATTTGTGAAGGAGCTACGGCTACGGATACGCCTAAGAACATTCCTGGGCAGGGACCCTTACCAACCGTTATTTCTACGATTAGCATCGATTTTCAAGGGACAATCAGCGACATCAATATTCCGATCTTGAACGTTCGCTACCAGCCGATCCAAAATTTCCAGATTCGTCTGCGTAGCCCGCAAGGAACAGAAGTCTTGCTTTACGATGGTGATTGTTTCACCACTGACCGTGTAAACGTAGGCTTTGACGATGATGCCCCGCAAACCATCCAGTGCCCCCCTACGGATCAGTCTACCTATATTCCGACGGAAGCTTTGGCGGCATTTATTGGTGAGGATAGCCAGGGAGATTGGGAGTTGGAAGTAAAAGTACTCCAAACTGGCTTCGGTTCGCCAGGTTCCATCGATGGATGGGCCATTGAATTCTGTGCCGCTTCTTCTCCGGATGCACCGATGGTTGTTCGCAATGAAGAATTTTGCGTAAAGCCTAATGAAAGTGGCAGTATCACTGGCATATTTTTGGCTGTTGAAGATGCTACCCAGAATGCTTTTGAGTTGGAGTACACTGTTGTCTCTGAGCCAACAGCAGGAGAACTCTACTTCCTCGACCAGCAATTGTTTGTGGGAGATATCTTCCGTCAGTCATCATTGGACGCTGGTAACGTTTTTTACTTGAACACCGACAATTCGGTAACAGAAGACAACTTTACCTTTGTAGTACAGGACGGTACTGGCGGTTTTTTACCCGTAACTACCTTCACCATTGACATCCTAGATGCCTGTGTGACCAGTAACGAAAACCTGTCCGCGGCCGAAGCTTTCCGTATGTACCCCAACCCTACCAAAGGGGAGGTGACACTACAATGGAGTGAAGCTACAAGCCAGGATTATCGCTTGCGCGTATATAACCTACAAGCGCAGCTGCTCAAGGAGACACAAATTGCAAAAGGCACCCTACAGCAGCAGCTGGACTTGCGTAATTTGCCTGCGGGTATCTACCTTGTTCAGATTGGCCAACACGTAGAACGAGTGGTGGTGGAATAGGTACTTGGTACTTGAAAATAAAAAAGAGGCTGATCAAGCATTTGATCAGCCTCTTTTTTTATTGCTTCCTTAGTGATTATTGGCTATCTAAACCAAAGGCTACACCAACACTAAACTGAAGGGTCTGATTGAAGATTTCAAAATCATCAGCTTCAGGTACGGAAGTGAAACCTCGTTGGTAACGTAAATCGGTATTAAGCCAAACGCCTCTGGCACCTTCACTTAGTCGGTAGTTAAAACCTAAACCGAGCGTTCCTGCCAGATCGAAACCATTGGTTTGATCCTTGGCATCTTCTCCGCCAACCTCGGCACCTACTAAAATGCCAGGTACAATACCCGCATAAATTTTAGGCCGAAAATCGTCTTCCCAACCCCGGAAGAAATACTGAAAAGTAACAGGAATGCGAATATAGTCCAAGTGGGTATTGATTTCGCCAATCTTACTTTCCGCTCCTTCACGAGAGTAGAGCAGGTCTACGCCCAACCCTGTTTTCTCATTAATACTGTAGGTAGAAGTCAGCCCAAGCACCAAGCCCGTCTGAGTATCGGTGTTGGCATCATCGCCGACCAAAGAGGAGAAATTCACCCCTAATCGCGGCCCCAGCGAAAGGGTTTTCTGAGCAAATAAAGAACCCGTTAGGATTAAAAAAATGGTGGTGATTAGCAATACAGGTAGCTTGTTCATGGATGTTTTTTTTAGTCTTCAAAATTGGCCTGAGCCAACTTAAAATGCTTGTGTTCTCAAAATGATGTATCAGCCCTGTAACTAAATACAAACGGGCAAATGTTCGCTTGAACACCTACCCGTTTTTTATACGTATCTTTTAATCTACTGGTAATCAGTAATTATTACTCCAAATTATTTTCCTAAAAGTGCTTTCCAGTTGACCTTCTCACCTGTGATGATGTTTTCATTGCCGAAGCTGAGGCTTGCGAGATAAAGTGCCAGGATGCCATAGACAAAACTAGCTACCGCAACAACAGCTAAAATGCTGGTATCAAAACTTCCTTTAAGGATAGCTACAATAGCAAGTGCTACATTGAAAACCGGAATCAAGGCGGTTTGCATGTTAAGTTCTACCCCTGGCATAATCGCCATCATTGCAGGGATCAGTACCACCATCATGAGGGGGCTCACATAACTTTGGGCTTCTTTATAAGAGTTGGCTAAAAGTACAACGGCTAGCGAAAGAGCTCCTAAAAACAAGGTCGTCAACAATACCAGGATCACCAACCAAGCCCATGCGGCTGGTGCCAAATTCATGGCCATCCCCGCAGCTTCCTCTTCCAAAAGGTAAGCCTGGATATTCATTGCAACCACCAAACTCAAAATATTCATCGTAGCACTCACAATCCCCACTGCTGCAACCGCAAGAAACTTGCCCGCCACAATTTCTTTGGTGGATGCCGTTGTCGTGAATAAGGTCTGAAGTGTTCGGCGCTCTTTTTCGCCCGCAGTGATATCAATAGCGATATAAATACAACCAATGAAGATAAATAAAAGGATCATCATCGGCAAAAAAGCAACCATCATGCGGTCGCCACTTTCTTCTGGAGAAAGGTCTACGCTGTCAATCGTAAGAGGGTTGGCAAATTCAGGGCTAAGCTCTTTACTGGCCAGTCGTTCGTTCAACAGCTGATCTCCCATACTTGTCAATTGGGTACGTAAAATACGCTCTCGCATATTCAATACATCTTGCGATTGGTCAGCATAGAGAATAATTTCAGCTGATTTACCATTGGCAATACGCTCTTGGTAATCATCGGGTAATTGGATACCTATCGTCCTTTTCTGTCCTTCCAGGTCAGTTTCCGAAAAGGTTTTCATTTCTACTTTAAGGCTAGGATCCTGGGCCAGTAAAGCTGGCAAGGGTGTATCGGTAGCGTTGGGGGATACCCATACTGCAATTTCCTGCTGCATGAGTTTCTCTTGCTGACTAGCCCCTACTCCACCGATGAGGGTAAAGAGTACCGGGTACAAGAAGAACGGTAATAAAATAATCAAGTAGAGCATTCGCTTGTCGCGAAGTACTTCTTTGATTTCTTTAGAAAATATGGTAGCGATAATATGACTTCTCATGTTTTGTTTTGTTGTTGAAGGCTTAATAATCAAAAAGGGAGCATGGGTTTAAGCCCCTGCCATTTGGTCTTCTTTAACCAATTCAAAGAAGGCTTTAGGTAGGGTATCCTGCCCTGTTTGCTGTTTGATGCCAGCAACATCTCCTAGATAGACGAGGTTTCCTTGATGGATAATACCAATGCGATCGCACAGCCGCTCTACTTCTGTAAGGTTGTGGGTAGAAAAAATAAGGGCCTTGCCTTCTTCGCGGGCCATCTTGCGGATAAACTGAAGGATAAACTCCGAGGCCATGATATCCAGACCAGTGGTTGGTTCATCAAGCACCACAATTTTAGGATCATGTACCAAAGTCCGCGCAATAGAAACGCGCTGCTTTTGACCCGTGGAGAGTTTTTCACAATGCCGATCTACGAAAGGAGTGATCCCGAAAGCCTCAATGAGTCGGTCGACTCGATTATTCAGTTCCGCTTTGGGGGTTTCGTAAAGTTTACCGAAGTACATCAGTAATTCCCGAGGATTTAAGCGACGATAGAGATCCATGTCGCCCGTCAGAAAACCGAGCGAACGGCGAGCAGCCATTTGCTCTTTGTGCATGGAGTAGCCGTTCATAATGGCCTCTCCTCCTGAGGGTGTTAACAGGCCCGACAACATCCTTAAAGTTGTGGTTTTTCCTGCACCGTTAGGGCCTAGCAGGCCGAAAATCTCCCCGGGTGCTACGTGAAAGGAAACATCATTTACTGCGCGAAAATCACCGAAATCCTTGATTAATCCGCGTGCTTCAATTAAAGTGCTCATGTAAGTGTGTTGGTTTTGTCTATTAGTCATCACGGACTGAATTTTATTACAACCCTTTCGACTTTATTGAATAATATTAGGTAATTCAAAGCGCTATTTCCGTGCTATTCGATTAAACCGATTATCTATTCGACCAATTTTAACCCTACTTTAACAGGGGCCATATTGTCTTCGCTGGTCTTCCCTCAGTACCTTTACAAAGAACTGAAACACCCCTAACTATGCTAAAAACTTACCTTGACTTACTACTATTTTTTGGGATAAGCCTATTATTTACCGGCTGCTTTACGCCTCAAAAGATTATCCGCGTCGCTCCTGAAGATCAAGAAAACATCTTTTGGTACCAGGGCCAGGCCATTGCCGAGAAGAAACAAGATGATGTCATCGTGAGAGCAGCTTTTAGTCATTTTGATCGCAATTATTTGCTGTTTGATGTTGAAGTTTTCAATGAAAAGGACTCCCCCATTTTGATCAGTCCTGAAGTTCTTTCCTTAAAAACCCCCAATAATTACCAGCTTCCCGCTATTGACCCCGAGGCCATCATATTATCTATGGAAATGCGGGCATCTCAACAGGAGGCCAATGCAAAAAATGCAGCTATTGTCGGTGGCGTTGTGCTAGTTGGAGCGGCGGTCGTTGCGGCAACCAGTGATAGTGATACAGACAATGAAAGTGATAATAACTATGACAGTGATGATTATGATGCGCTTGACTTTGCGGCGGATGTTGTAGTTCCCACCATTGCCTGGGGGATAAGTTTTCACCAGGATCCCATTCTTACTGCCTATCCAGAGGCTTTACCTTCTTCTGAACAGCTTCCTTTCTGGCAAGATATTGTCTTGAGGCGCACCACTTTACGCCCGGGCGAGAGCATCAGAGGTCTGGTGGCCTTCCCTCGCTATGACAATACCACAACCCTTGAAATGAACGTGCCGATTGAGCAAGATAATTTCAAGTTTCTGTTTACACAACGTCTTTACCAGCCTTAGAGGTCTATATAATTACTTTCTGACGCTTATTTGCCAATACAACTCATATGCCAACAATAGGGATTTGACCTTTTCCACCGGCGTATGCAGGGTTGAGTAAGATAAAGCCAGATGATCGAAAGCAGCTTGGTACTGGCCCTGTTGCTGCAACAATCGGCCTCCAGATCTCAGCAACATCCCGTAAGCGGGATTATCCGTACCTACCTCAATGTTAAGTACTTCTCGGGCCGTTTGAAAATAGCGATTGGCTTCATCAAAACGCCCCATCAGATTGAGTGCCTGCGCAGCAACCATGTTTAGATCGGCATATAAGCGCGGATTTTCAATCAACATCTGCATGCCCTGTTGGGCAGCTACCAGGGCATCATCGGGGCGGTTGTTGGAAAGGCTGATTTGTGCTGCTTGCAGATAATTCTCGGCAATATCCCCAGAGCGCAGCTGCATGCGCAAATTAAGTGAACGGTCATTGGCTTCTTTCGCCTTGACCAACTCTCCCACCTTAAGGAGGTTGTAGCTGTGTAGCATCCAGGCACGCCCCAGGTCATATTTCCGTTGTGGATGCTCATCAATATAGGTGAGCAAAAGACTGGAAGATTGCTGGTAATCATGGCGATCACTCAGTCGACGAGCTTCCTGGAGGGCGTCTTGCGCAAACAGACCACTCCCTAGAAATGTAAACAGTAAAGTGAACAATAAGGCTTTCATCATGGAGGCCACTTCTTTATGGCTTAGCAAATACAGTCTCCAAAGGTAAACGCTTTTCGCGATAGCAAGCTTATCTGACGTAAAAGTTCTTGGAAAATATGTTATCAATTCGTCAAAAACGAGACGGGAATGACGCCTGTGTTTGTTAGCCTTTTCTTAATTCCGGCACAATGGGTTAAAATGATGCTAAAGCACCTTCTCAGGCTTGGCATCAAGCCTGAGATACGCGTAAATTAGGGGTATAACAGCTAAAAATCTCTTTATATAACCTAAAATATACCCCTCATGAAAATGCTTCAGTTCTTGCTTTTCCTCCTCACGATCAGTTGGTTTAGCTGCAGCCCCAAATATTACGAAACAGCTGCCTATGAAGACTACGCCGGCGAACACCAGATCATCGCTATTTTACCAAGTCATACCGTCACTACTGGAAGAATTCCCGAAGAAATGACTCCGGAAATGATCCAGCAAGTCGAAGAAAACGAAAGCCTTGCTTTTCAAATTGCTATTTTCGACGAAGTCGCTCAGCGTTCCGGAAGGCGGGAAGGAGAAATCCTGATTAACCTCCAGCACTACACAGAAACCAACGCGAAACTGGAAGAAGCGGGTATTGGTTTTCGCGAAAGCTGGACCATGTCGCCAACCAAACTTGCGGAAGTACTTGGCGTCGATGCCGTTATTCGAACGAGTATCCGTAAGGATATGTTCCTGACAGAATTAGAGTCTTTTGGCGTAAGTATGGCACTTTCGGCTATCAGCATTTTTGGCGGCAACGCCCCCTGGTTTGTTCCCACGAAAACGAGTGATGTATTTCTTTCCGCTTCCGTCCTTGATGGAAAAAAAGGAATAAGTGTCTGGAATACGGACAAAGTAGTGCAGACCGATTGGAATGATCGACACGCAGAAATTGTTCGCCATCTGGCACGTGTAATGGCCCGCCGTTTCCCTTACCGGGTCTAAAAAATATTTCTGAAGGGCGTTTTGCGGAAAGCAGGTGAACAAAAACCAGCTTTCCGCCTTTTTGTTGTGTACCTAAACATAACTTATGCACTTTAGCACTGCCGATTTTCCTAAGATGGAAAAATTTTTCCGGCGTAATTTTTTCAATACGCTTCCCGGCCCACGCGGCTTGCACCTGATCGGTACCAAAAGTCATCGCGGGGTGGAAAACCTGGGATTATTTAGCTCAGTGGTTCACATTGGAGCCACACCTCCCCTTCTGGGGTTTATCATGCGCCCCCTGACGGTACCGCGGCAAACTTACCACCACATGAAAGCGCAGGGATTCTTTACACTCAACACCGTAGATGAAGCAATACTGGCGGCTGCTCACCAAAGTTCTGCCAATTATCCATTAGAGACCTCGGAATTTAAAGCTGTTGGGCTCACGCCCCAATATGGCGACCTTCATCCAGCACCTTACGTGCAAGAAAGCAAAATAAAAATTGGGTTAGAATTGGTAGAAGAACACCATATCCAGGCCAATGACACCTTGTTTCTAGTAGGAAAAATAGTAGAGGTTATCGTACCCGACGAGGTAGTAGCAGAAAGTGGACACGTAGAACATCAAGTGTTGGGAACACTGAGTGTGGCTGGACTCGACACTTATTATAAAACAGAACAGATCGCAAGATTAAACTATCCTAGACCCTAAAAAACAATTCTGGTAAACGCGAGAAATCGCGTTTACCAGAATTATAATTATTAATCGCTTGACGAAAGAATAGACAACAAGCGAAGGATTTCAATATAGAGCCATACCAGCGTTACCAGTAAGCCCATTGCGAAGAACCACTCGTAATAAGCAGGTGCTCCGAATTTCTCTCCTTTATCGAAATTATCAAAGTCCAGCAGTAGGTTCATAGAGGCTACGCCAATGATCACCAAGCTGATACCGATACCGATCATGCCACCTTCATGCAAAAAGGGCAAGTTGATACCAAAGAAAGAAAGGGCAAAATTGACGATATAAACCAGGAAAATAGCCCCGGTAGCCATGATCACCCCGCTACGAAACTTCTCTGATACCTTGATGATGCCCATTTTGTAAACAAAAAGCATGACAAAGAATACGGCCATGGTGAGCGTAACCGCCTGGAAGATAATCCCAGGGAAGAACGCTGCTGCGTAGATCATAGAAACCGAACCAACGAAAAATCCTTCGAGGGCCGCGTAAAGCGGTGCTAAAAAGGTTGACCATTCCGGCTTAAAGCTTGCTGCCAGGACGGTCACCAATCCCAGGATTGCACCTCCCCACATGAATAAGGGGCTGGCGTAGGTAAAACCTATGGTAGCCGTAAGCAGCATGATAGCCCCCAGGATCAATGATTTATTTACTGCTCCGCTAACGGTCATCCGTTGTCCGGCCGTCTGAATAAAGTCTCCATCCAATGTGTTCTGAGCTGCGCGTTGTAGCGTTTTCTCCCGAAACATCGGGTTGCTGGAAGACGAAAACATTCCTCTTCTTTTCATAAAAATTGTACTTGTTTTTTGCCAGCGTATTTACCAGCAAACTTTTTATTAAAACTCTAAAATATATATACAATCAGAGACCACCAAGTGTTTATTGATAATTTAAACACTCGACCAATATGGATATCTCCTAGACGAAAACAGGGTCTCCCGAAGGAAGACCCTGTATAACCCCAAAAAACCAAATGAAAACAATCTTCGATAGAATTTGGAAAGGTTGTCGAATCCGCGCGCTTCTTTTCAATTGCTCTAGTTCTTGCGGAGAAACCTCTTCCTGTTAAGCTATTATATTTGCTCAACGATACAAATATAGAATAAAAATAAGTTCATTGGTTGCTTTTCCCCAAAAAAATTTCATATCAAGAAAACCAACAATATCTATTTAGCTTCATTTGTTCATAGAAAAACAACAATAAATTGCTGCTATAGTGTCAATTAAGCGCATTAGCAGTCAGCATTAAGATAAGTTCTGGTTTTTTTTCTAGAAAAAGATAAAAAGCCGTAATATTGTTCCAACAAAAAATTAAAAATTGGCTAAAGTTAAAACAGTTTTCTTTTGTCGGAATTGCGGTAGTGAATCGCCCAAGTGGGAAGGTCAGTGCCGCCAATGTGGAGAATGGAATACCCTGGTAGAAGAAAAAATCTCAAAAACCAATGCCCGCGAAGAGCAGACCCAAAGCTGGCGAAAAGACACCAAACGCACTGGTCCCCGGCCCGTGCCTCTGCCTGAAATCCAGGCAGGAGAAATAGAGCGCCTCGTAAGCCCTGACCAAGAACTCAACCGCGTTCTCGGTGGGGGTATCGTTCCTGGGTCCATCGTCCTGTTTGGCGGCCAGCCGGGAATTGGTAAGTCGACGCTTTTACTACAACTCGCGCTAGGGGTAAACGCTAAAGTCCTCTACGTGAGCGGGGAGGAAAGTGAGCAACAAATCAAGTTGCGGGCCGAACGTTTGGGTGGTAATATGAACAACTGTTTTATCCTGACCGAGACGAACACTCAAAAGGTACTGAACCACGCCTTGGAATTGCAGCCCAAATTAATTGTTGCCGACTCGATCCAGACCCTCTCCTCGCCCAATGTAGACAGCATGCCAGGTACCGTAAGTCAGGTGCGGGAATGTGCTGCTGAGCTGCAACGCTTTGCCAAAGAAACCAATATCCCGGTCTTCCTCATCGGGCACATCACTAAGGAAGGGAGTATTGCCGGCCCTAAATTATTGGAGCACATTGTAGACACGGTCCTCCAGTTTGAAGGTGATCGCAACTATTCCTACCGCATTTTGCGGACGCTCAAAAACCGCTTTGGTTCAACGGATGAGATGGGGATTTACGAAATGCAGACACAGGGATTGCGCGAAGTTTCCAACCCTTCAGAATTGCTGCTTTCACAAAAAGACGAAGAGCTTTCGGGAAGTTCTATTGCGGCGACCATGGAGGGTTTAAGACCCATGCTTATTGAAACCCAGGCCTTGGTAAGTACTGCTGTTTATGGTACGCCTCAACGAACAGCCACTGGTTTTGACTTGAGACGATTGAGCATGTTATTGGCTGTTTTGGAAAAAAGAGCGGGTTTTGCCCTGGGGCAACAAGATGTCTTTCTCAATATCGCCGGAGGCATCCGTGTTGATGACCCAGCTATTGATTTGAGCATCATCGCCGCCATCATGTCGAGCTATGAAGATGTGGCCATTCCTACCGATGTTTGCTTTGCCGGAGAAGTAGGTTTATCAGGAGAGATTCGGGCTGTCAATAGAATCGAACAACGCATTCAGGAAGCTGATCGTCTTGGATTTAAAGAGATTTTTATTTCTCGTTACAACACCAAGGGGCTGGATACGGAGCGGTATGGTATCAAGGTTTACACTATTGGGAAGTTGGAGGAACTGTATAAAGCGCTCTTTGTGTAACTTTACTTTTTTTTGAACAGCTTGATTACCTATTTACATTTTGAGCAATAATAGTCAAACCCTGTTGATCAACGACCAAGAAATACTGCAGTTTTTACAATCCAATCGCAGCAATGAGCAAGACGAAGGGTTGCGGGCATTGTATCAGTTGCACTACGGTATGATTGAGCAACTGGTGCTGCGTAATAACGGCGAGCGAGAAGACGCAGCGGATATTTTCCAAGACGGCTTGGTGGCGCTTTTTCATAAGAGTCGACAAACGGGTTTTGTCCTTACTGCCAGTTTGAAAACCCTATTGTATGCTATCTGTCGAAATCTTTGGTTGATGAAGCTACGGAAAAAGAAAAGAGAAACACCCCTGACGGATGTTCACCAGGAAACCGTAAGTCTGGATGCTGGCATTCTCGACCTTCTGGAAGATAACGACCGGAACCAACTCATAGCTCAAGGATTACAGCAGCTAGGTAGTGACTGCCAAAAGGTATTGCAGCTTTACTATTTTGAGCGATCTAAAATGAAGGATATTGCCGATACCATGGGCTACGCTGGAGAACAGGTTGCGAAAAACAAAAAATCCCGTTGCCTTCGAAAATTACGGGAATGGGTTTTGGCCCAACCAGTGGCGAAGGAGGTTTGGGGGTAGCGGAAGTCAGAAGTCGGAAGTAATGGGATGCGCGTAAATCCAAGAAGGAAAGAAATTCCTTTACGTTGCTATCAATCTTGATTGTGGGAGTAGCAGCTACTAAAGGTTACAAATACTTCCGATTTCCCACTTCCGACCTCCGACTTTATAAAACCTCTGACGTTGAAAAATATACTTTATCGCATAGATAATTAGCCATAATGAGTGAAAAAGAAGATCATTATTGGGATGAGATAGATGATTTCCTGGATGGACACCTGGATCGACAGGCGCACGAAGCGTTCCAGCAGCGGTTGGCTAACGAGCCGGAGTTGGCCAAAGACACCCTATTTCAACAAGAAATGCGGCAGGGCATTGCCTACGGAAGCCAGGACGATCTGAGGAGTCGTTTACAAATGATTCACGAGGAAACGGTAGGGCAACAAACAGCCAGGATAGCCCCTATTGGCCGACAACTTTGGTTGCGGTGGAGTGCGGCTGCCGCCTTGCTGATAGGCGCACTGGGCATCCTCTTTTGGTTGCAACAAAAACCAAGCCCGGAACAGCTGTTTGCCGCCAACTATGAAGTGTACCAACTGGATGCCACCACCCGAGGTGCAGAAGAAAATGAGCAGCATAGCAAAGCCCTAAAAGCCTATCAACAAAAGGATTATACTATCGCCATCGAGCAATTGAGTAATATTCTGCAAAATGATTCGGAAAACCCTACCCTACAATTAGCCTTGGCCATCAGTTATTGGGAAAATGGCCAGCCTCAGCAAGCACAATCCGCCATCAAAACGCTTTTCAATCATCCGCTCCTCAAAGGTCAAGCCTACTGGTATGCGGCTTTATTTGCCCTTGCGGAAGCCAAGCCTGAGGCTGCTGCCAGCTACCTGGAGAAAGTTCCCTCAGATAGTGGTCCGTTGTCTGTAAAAGCGGTTAAATTATTGAAGCAACTAAAAAAATAAACCATCGTTCCATTTTTTTGTTAAGAGGGCAAGGTATTAGAAAAAAAATTCCATGAGTACACTCATTTATCTTGCGATTATCCTGGTTACCATCCTCACGATGGAGTTTGTTGCTTGGTTTGCCCACAAGTACGTGATGCATGGATTTTTGTGGACCTGGCACGAAGATCACCACCAGCCACATCCGGACGATGAAGGTTTTTTTGAAAAAAATGACCTATTCTTTCTCGTCTTCGCCATTCCCAGTGCGGCCAGTTATATCATTGGGCTTAATGTAGAAAACCTCTTCTGGCTTACGTTTGTAGGCATAGGAATTTCCATTTACGGGTTAATCTACTTTCTTATCCACGACGTATATATTCATCAGCGTTTCAAGTGGTTTCGCCAGTTGGACAACCGTTACAGTAGAGCGATCCTGCGAGCACACGGTGCACATCACGCCAATCGCGAAAAGGAGGCCGGAGAATCTTTTGGCCTACTGATAGTCAACAGCAAATATTTTCGTAAGCGTAAAAAAGTAGAAGCTTAGCTTAACTTTGCGGTTGCACAAAATCGTGAATGATGGAGTTACTTGGCCTTCTTGTAGAAATATTGTTGTTAGCACTTGGAGTATACCTCTACCTTTTTGCCCGTGGCATCATTAAGGTTAAAGATCCCCAACGCCGGGAACGTGCAGAAAGCTTCCGTCAGCAGAATGCTAACTGGATGCGCCTTCTAGGGCTGGCTTTAGCGGCCATCATGCTCCTGAATGTAGTCTTGC
Organism: Lewinella sp. LCG006; assembly: GCF_040784935.1. GTDB lineage: Bacteria > Bacteroidota > Bacteroidia > Chitinophagales > Saprospiraceae > Lewinella. Next base: position 79,781 of record NZ_CP160680.1, read on the forward strand.
ACATCAGCCAACTCTTCTCCGCAGCGTCTTGATCTTCTACCATTACCTCAAAGCGTCGTACCACCTGCATAAGGGTCAGCTTGCTTACCAAGCAAAGGGAATGTTCTGCGTAAAAATCATTAATATTGCAGTGTTGTCTCCATAGAATGCGAGATACACCATTTTCATCACCAGAGCAGTTTCACTCCTTTTACCATGAAGCACAGTCTTACCCTACTCCTCGTTATCTTCTTTTGCAGTTTGGGCAATAGTCAAATAGACTTCTACCAAACCGATAAAATCCAAAAAATTGAAATCAATTTCAAAGCCGACAATTGGAAATACCTACTGGATTCCCTCCGCTTCAACGGAGAAGAGCTCCTCACGGGCGATATTCGAGTAAACGGCAAACCACTTAACGAGGTAGGAATTCGGTACCGAGACGGACGCTCCTTTACCCCTAACGGGAATCGGAACGGACTCTTCCTTGACCTTGGCACGAAGGACTACCAGGGCCACCACATCATCAACCTGTCCAGCGCCCTCAGGGACCCCTCATTGGTCAGAGAAGTATTAGCAAGTGAAATTGCTCGTACGTACTTTGATGCACCAGCGGCCAATTTCGCACAGGTGACCATCAATGGTGCTCCCTACGGGTTGTTCGTCAATGTGGAAGCCGTTGAAGAAGGCTATCTCAAAAATCGCTTTGGAGATGCCAGTGGTGCTTTAGCATCCCCTACAGAAGAACCCCAGACCATTGTTGCGGAAGGCTGTAACCGCAATGTCTTTGGTTCTTTACAATACGAAAAATCCTTCACTTGCGTGGAAGCCAATTGGAAATCCTTACAAGGCAACCTCGGCCTGGTGCAAGAGTTGTCCTCTTCCCTGAACCATGATCCTGCTAACCTGAACAAAATTCTGGATGTAGATGCAACGCTGTGGATGCTGGCGTTTAACAACCTCTTGGTTAATTTGAATTCCTACTCTGGGCAGTATGCCAGCAACTATTACTTGTACCAACCTAAAGATGGTAAGATTACGCCTATTTTGGGGGAATTGAACCTCGCCTTTGGGAGCTACAAAAATGATGGTATCAATTCATCAGACCTGAGTACCACCGATTTATTGACCCTCTCTCCTACCCTGCACAAGGGTAATGAGCAGCGGCCATTAATCAGCATATTGCTGGCTGACGAGTTGAATCACAAGCAGTACCTCGCTCATTTCCGTACCATTCTGGTAGAATGGGTGATGAGTGGCAAACTGGAGAACCGGGCGAAGGCCCTACAAGCTATGATTAGCGAAGCACGACACAATGATCCCGGCCAGTATTACACCCCTGTCGAATTTAACCAAAGCCTAACCGAAGTCATTGGCAAGCGTAGCCGTATTCCTGGCCTCGTTGATTTTATGGACAAGAGAGCTGGTTGGCTGGAGAGCCAAGAGGTCTATACTTTCCTTCCTCCTGCGATCAGTAAAGTTGGTGTTGAAGGTCGCGAACGCTTTTCAAGTACCCAACTTGATGAGTTCAGAATTCACGCTACGGTGGAAGACTACCCAAAGAATGTCTACCTTTACTATCGTTTTAACGAAAATGAGGCTTTCAAAATGGTCCCCATGAGCAATGATGGCGAGCATTATGATGGCCAAGCCAACGATAACATCTTTGGTGTTGTGATCAAACCAACCGAAGGTCAAGATCGTATTCAATACTACCTGATGGCCGAAAACGTTAAGACCGTAAGCTTTAGCCCCAGCCACTACAATTTCGAACAATACAAAACCAGCTTACGCGAAGTCAATCAGTAACAGCTGTTTTTTTTGTAAAAAATCGTCAATGAATCGCATACTTATTATTTGTGGCCTTTTGGGCTTTCTGTCTTTTGCCGCAAAGGCCCAAGACAAGCTTTATTCGCTTGAACATATTGTAGAGGTCAGGATCAAATTTTCTGAACCCAACTGGCACGAATTGCTGGACTCCCTCAAAGAGCGAGGACAAGACGAGCGACTGATAGCCGATGTGACGGTGGACGGAAAGGCCTACCCCAATTCAGGGATTCGCTACAAAGGCAACAGTTCTTACTTCAACGTCCGTAACGCTGGTGGAAAGAAATTGCCTTTCAATATTAAAGTCAATTTCCAGGAAAAGGACGCTCGCTTACCTGGAGGCTTCGAAACATTGAAGCTTTCCAATGTTTTTCGGGATCCCAGTTTCATTCGGGAGGTCCTGTCTTATGATATCGCTCGTAAATATGTACCAGCACCACAAGCCAATTATTCCAGGGTTTATATTAATGACAATTACCTGGGGCTCTACAATCTATCGGAATCCGTTGATGAAGATTTTTTAAAAGAATACTACGGCAGTAAGAATGGCGTCTTCTTCAAATGCGACCCAAGCTGGGAGCAAGGTGCTCCCGGTACTTGCAAAAAAGGTAACAATGCAAGTCTGGAATTCCTGGGTAGGGACTCCGTTTGTTACTACCCCTACTACGAAATAAAGTCGCCAAGTGGTTGGGGAGAACTCATGAGCTTGATCACGGTCATCAACAACAAGCCGGAAGAGTTGGAGAAGATCATGAACATCAACGAGGCACTGTGGATGATGGCCTACGATAATGTGATGGTTAATCTTGACAGTTACATTGGCCGTCTGTGCCACAATTACTACCTCTACCAAGACGAATACGCTACCTGGCATCCGATCTTATGGGACATGAACCTGAACTTTGGAGGGTTCCGTTACACGGGTATGGGGGCTCCGCTCAGTAACGAAGCGATGCAAGACATGAGTCTGTTTCTGCATTACAAGGAAAACAACGCATTACGCCCCTTTGTCGTGAAGCTGCTGGATGTCAGCCATTACCGCAAGATGTACCTCGCACACGTAAAGACCATTGTTGAAGAAAACTTCAGCAATGGCTGGTACAAGGAGCGCGCCAACGAAATACGTGCCCTTATTAGTGAAGATGTCAACAAAGATCCCAACCGTCTCTATTCCATGGAGCTTTACGAGAAAAACTTGAATGAAACGGTACAAGTGGACAATTCCAGTATTATCGGGATTACCGAGTTGATGGACAAAAGAGCTGAAAACATCATGGCCCATCCCCTGATGCAAAAGCCCCCACCCGTTTTTAGTGAGGTCAAGCATCAGGTCATTGGCAAAGAGGCAATAATTACGGCATCAGTTACCGAAGCCGAAGAAGTATGGCTCTATTTCCGTCCCTCTACCTTTGCGCCTTGGAAGCGCCAACCGATGGCCGCTAACGAAAACAACGAGTGGGCAGCACAGATTGCACTTAGCGATGGTGTGCAATACTATGTGGTAGCGGAAAACAAGTACATTGCGGCACTTTCTCCGGCTCGCGCTGCCCGAGAGTTCCACGAAATCAAGGCAAAGTAATACGTGGCTGTTCTTTATACCAATAACTATCCAGGGCCGCCCTGGTACCAGATCAATGGCCATTGGCAAACGATCCTTCCTGCCTTGCGTGGGCCTAAAGTAGCCTTCCGACGGGAAAGGCTAGAGCTTGATGATGGCGATTTTCTTGATCTCGACTGGCTGCAAAATCAGGGCAATCGCTCATTGGTCATCCTCACGCACGGTTTAGAAGGCAATAGCCGACGGCCATACATGCGCTCCGCAGCCCGCTTCTTTCACGCGCGCGGATGGGACGCACTGGCCTGGAATTGTCGCTCGTGCAGTGGCGAGATGAATCGCCTATTTCGTTTCTATCACCACGGAGAAATCGAGGACATTCACCGCGTGACCAGCTACGCCATGCAACAAAAAGATTACCAGGAAGTCGTGCTGATTGGTTACAGCATGGGTGGTGCCATGATCACCAAATACCTGTCTGTACACAGCCCTGATTTGCCGGAAGTGATCCGTGGAGGCATCGCCTTCTCCTCGCCTTTTGACCTGGAAGCCAGTGTAGATGCCCTTGAGCTACCCGGTAATGAGCTTTATAAAACAAGATTTATGAAGCAACTCGGAGAAAAATTCCGCATTAAAGACCAGCGCTTCCCAGGAAAACTGGACATGGAAAAGTTGGATAAAATTGAAACTTGGAAGCAATTCGATGAATGGTTTACCGCTCCGATACTAGGAGTTGACTCCGCTCAAGAATTTTATGACCTTGCTTCTGCGAAAAATTTTCTCGCAACACTAGAGCGCCCTGTCTTAGCGGTTTCGGCCCTCAATGATCCCATCATTACGGAGGCATGCCTGCCCCTGGAAGAAGCCAAAAACCACCCTTACCTAAGCTTGGAACTCACCCCCGACGGTGGGCACGTAGGGTTTAGTCTACGCCGTAACAAGCACAGCTGGATGGAAGAACGTGCCTGGCAAGAGATACTAAAATGGCGGAATTAAGGTGTAGTTTACTCTCCTGTATTTCCCAAAAGCGACATTCGTATGTAAACTCCACCGTACGGGGTACTGGGTATAGGGTATAGGGATTTTAAGCATCCTAAAGGTAAGCTCTCCCCATCTAAAAGGTAAGTTTTGCAAGATGGAAACTTACAGATATGGTCACAACAAACGCTTGCATAAATCTCAAGTGGACTAGTCTATTGGGAGGACTGATTCTTCTTTCACTTCCGTCATTACGAAGGAGCTTTGGACGCGGCCAATATTGGCGAGCGAGGCCAGCTTTTTGGTGATAAAAAACTGATAGTCGGCCATATCTTTCACGTAAATCTTCAGCAGGTAGTCAAACATTCCGGCAATGTGGTAACAAACCGCTACTTCGGGCAACTGGCGCACATCCTGCTCAAATTGGTCGAGATAAGCCTGGTGATGGCTTTCTAAATTTACCGAACAAAAGACGGTGAGCATAAACCCCAGTTTGGTACGATCCAGGATGGCGGTATACCCCTTGATATAACCTTCGCGTTCTAATCGCTTGATCCGTTCAAAAACCGGCGTATTGGTCATTTGTAGCTCGTGAGCAATTTCCTTAATTTTCAGCTTGCCGTCGGTTTGAAGGAGCTGTAGAATACGGCGATCAATGGCGTCTATTTTTACTTCCATGGTGGTTGGTTTGTGCGCTGTGTCTATGTGTTGAAAAGGGGGTTGTGCTTTTTTTACCACATAGGTACTGAGCCTTTTTTTTGCCACAAAAACATAAAAACACAAAATAGCACGGAATATTTTTTGTGCATTTTGGTGTTTTGGAGCTTTAGTGGCTATTCTTGGTTCCTACCGCAAACATATGAGTCACATAGTTTTTTTATTCGAGGGGGATTATTTTTCTACACTAAGCACTACTAAGAACCAAAATAAGATTTAAAAACTACACCTCTTTGAATTTAAAGCAATAATTTCTTCATCAACAACTAATACTAGACTATTTATCTAAACACCGGTAATTTTGTACGATCAGCAACCAGGCAATAGAGCATTTCTACTGCTACAAAACAGCCCACCATGAAAAAGCACCACGACCACCAATGTGCACCGGAAAGTTTGATGATGTCTCACGGCTACGAGCCGGAATGGTCGGAAGGGGCCATTAAGTCTCCCATTTTCCAAACTTCCACTTTTGTTTTTCAAACAGCAGAGGAAGGGAAGGCTTTTTTTGAAGTCGCTTACGGACTTCGCCACCAGGCACAGGAAGAAAAATTGGGCTTAATCTATAGCCGAATCAACAACCCTAACCTGGAAATTTTAGAAACACGCCTTTGTTTATGGGACCAGGCCGAAGACTGTGCTGTTTTTGAGAGTGGCATGTCTGCGATCAGTACGGTTTTACTGGAGTTTCTGAAGCCGGGTGACGTACTTCTGTACAGCAATCCAGTTTACGGCGGCACCGATCACTTTATCCACCATCTGCTCCCACAGTTAGGGGTCACGGCTATTGCTTTTAATGAAGAAGATCACTACCAGGACATTGTGGACCGGGTAGCAGCCACGGGGAAAGGAGATCGCTTGAAGCTCGTGTACGTAGAAACGCCCGCCAACCCAACGAATGCGTTGATTGACATTGCGATGTGTCGTAAAGTTGCCGACCATTTTGCAAGCGATGAAAATCCCGTGCATTTAGCGGTGGACAACACTTACATGGGGCCCCTTTGGTCGCATCCGCTGCAATTGGGTGCCGACTTGGTCATTTATTCAGCCACCAAATACATTGGCGGGCACAGCGACCTGATTGCCGGTGCGGTGTTGGGAAATGCCGCTACGATCAAGCGCATCAAAGTATTAAGGACTTTCCTCGGCAATATGTCCAGTCCTAATACCTGCTGGTTACTGCTTCGTAGTTTAGAAACCCTCAAGGTTCGGATGGAACGCCAGCAACAGAATGCGGAGGAAATTGCCACTTTTCTACAGGAGCACCCCATGGTAGAGAAGGTTTACTACTTAGGCCTTTTACCCAAAGGCAGTGAAGCCTACGAACTGTATAAGCGGCAATATACCTCGCCCGGCGCGATGATTTCTTTTGCAATCAAAGGAGGTGAAGCAGAAGCGTTTAAGTTTCTCAACGAACTACGCTTGTTCCAGTTGGCCGTGAGCCTGGGCAGCACCGAATCTTTGGCCCAGCACCCGGCGAGCATGACCCACATTGGCGTAGACCCTGCCACCCGCCAACGGCTGGGCATCACCGACAAGCTGGTACGTTTGTCGATAGGCGTAGAAAATGTCAACGACCTATGCTGGGATTTGGGACAGGCTCTGGATCATGTGGCGACGAAAATGGCGGAAAAGGAGGTGGAAGAGGAGGTGGTGTAGTGTTGAACACACCTCGACGTAGGCTGAGCCGACGCCGAACAGGGTGAGGTCGGACAAAGGATGGCAGCGGTATGCGCGCAGCGATAGCGAGCACATAAGAGCGGACAGCCTGGTGCCGGTAGTGGCGTTGGCAAAGCAACGCCACTACCGGCATGGCCCCAAAACAAATACCTTGACCGATGACAAATTAAGCTTGGACCCTGGTGTAGTTGCCCATCTACTGTATTATCTTTGCCCTACGAAGTTGATCTATTTCAACTTGTTGATAAGCAATATGATCCCAAAACATTCATTGCCTTTCTGGGGCATGGTGACCCTACTTGGTCTTTTAGTTTTTCCGCTACAAGGACAAACTCCTCTACTAGATACCATTTCCATTGATTTTGGGAGTATTCCTTCCCCACTTCCGTGGCAAAACATGAGCAATACAAAGGATGGCGTGCTGCGCCGTTTGGTCAATCAAGCGCAAGTGGCAACCCCTTATAGTATATCCGTCAACGATGCGTTCAACAAGATCAATACCGAGGGCAATGCCAACCCGGACCCAACGCTTGGTTTTCCAGCTACGGCTACCGGGGACAGCTTTTTTGGCAATACCGCTCCTTTTGAAGGAATGACCGAACCTACCGGTGGAGTTGTTTTGCAAAACCTTAGCCCTCAGAAATACTATAAAATATTGATTTATGCTGCGCGACAGTCTACAGAGATGCGCGAAACGCGGTACATCGTAAAAGGGCAAACAACGGACACTGTGTATTTGAACACTTCCAATTTAGCTAGCAAAGGTGTTTCCGTACGGCTCTTGCCCAGTAAGACAGGAGAAATCACGATCTCTGCTACTGCTGCGCCGAGGACGCAAAGTAAAACAGGATTTTTCTACCTGGGTGCACTTAAAATCATCTACCAGCCCGACCCGCCGCCTAAGCCTTTCCTACAATTGAGTTCGCCAGTTGACGGAGCCTATTGGCAAACGGGGAAATCCCCCTTCATCAGCTGGGCTACCAATTCCAAAGATTCGGTTCGGCTGGCTTATTCTCTTGATTTCGGGTATACCTGGACGGATATTGCCACCCTTCCACCCAATGTGACGCACTACCCATGGACGATTCCCGATGTGCCTTCCTACGCCTGCCAGGTACGCATCAGTACGGGGGATATGACCGCTGAAAACAAGGGCGTTTTTACCATTACCAAAGATGATTTCCGTTTTCCAATCGTCGTTTTAGGTTCTTCCACCGCAGCCGGCACTGGCGTAAGCAAACCTGATAGCAGTTGGGTGAACCGTTGGCGAGCTTGGTTGAATGAGGATACGCGCTTTGAATTGATTAATTTGGCCAAACCCGGGTATACCAGCTACCACGTTTTACCCTCTGGAACAGCCATCCCACCACAGCTCAGCGTAAGTATAGATAGCAGTAGGAACATTACCCATGCGCTTAGCTATGGCCCCAAGGTGGTCTTGATCAATATGCCCTCCAACGATGCCTCTTACAGCATTCCGGTAGCGGATCAACTACATAATTTCCAACAGATCATGGCCGCTGCTACTTTTGGTGGTGCCAGTGCCTGGATAACCACCACGCAGCCTCGTAAATTCAACGACACCTTGAAGGTACAATTGCAGGAAATCGTCCGTGATTCCATAGAATGTATCTACAGCACCAAAGCAATAGACTTTTGGAAGGGCTTTGCCAATGAAGACGGGACCATCAAAAAAATCTATGATGCTGGCGACTATACCCACATGAATGACCTGGGGCACGCCTTGTTGTTTAAGCGCATCCTGGCGTCGGGCATTGTCAGAAAACACCGAAATGTAAACGTAGACCTTGCGTTGACCCTGGACACCTTGGCGCAAGAGTGGCTTTTTGAGTTTCAATTGCCACATACCGGTATCGTTGATGTTGTCATTGAAAATGACCAGGGCCGTTCGGTACAGAAAGCCTCGTTCAGTACACGTCCAGAAAGTAAGCAATCGTTACGCTTCCCGGCCAAGCCCAAAAGCCTGCAAACGCCTTACTTGCTCTTTACTTTTACCCTAAAAGATACGGAAGGGAGGATTACCGAAGTAAAGCAGCCCTTTGCGGTATGGAAGGAGATAGGGTTTGTTCGTCCTTAGTAGGCAGCTGGCCAGGCTGTGATGTTAGCAAAACGGAATTTTATGTACATACCGACGTAGGCAAAGCCAACGCCGAACGAGGGAATAATCGGGCTAAAGCCCGAGTTACTGCAACTGCTGAGTCGCCGCTTCGTAGCCGATTTTAAAGACCTCATCAATACGGTTCATACTGAAAGTACCTACTTCGTTGAGCTGGTGGGGAGCAATGAGGATATCACAATGAGGGAATTTTTTTTCTGATTGGACAGCCATTCCAATTTTGAATGCGCGCTCCAATACGGCCATCGAATTGGTCAGTTCCCCCGGTTGAACAACAGGAAGTGGACTAACGTAGGAACCAATGATCGTATCACACAGCGGCAAGAGTGGTTCTACGGGAAAATTATTGGTGATGGCTCCATCCGCATAAAAAGTACCCTCAATCTCCACCGGAGAGAGCACCATAGGAAAAGCCGCGGAGGCCAGGACCTTACGAACCAGAGTGCCTTCCTTCCAAATTACATTCTTCCCTTTTTCAATATCCGTAGCAGAAACAAAGAGAGTTTTGGTCAGGCTTGCAAAGCTATCGCCCGGCAGATAGGTAGCAAACAGGTGCTCGAACTTATCCGTATCCAAAATCCCCGGCTTACGGTAGGTATAGTTTTGCCAGGAAAACATGGAAGTTGATTTGAAAAAATGAAGAATTTCTTCCCAAGAATGCCCCGCCGCATAGAAAGCACCTACGATGGCACCGGCACTCGCACCCGCAATGTATTCAGGAAAAATACCGTGCTCTTCGAGGGCCTTGATCACCCCGAGATGAGCTATTCCTCGGACGCCACCACCAGAGAGGGCCATCCCGTACTTTTTAGTTTCCATGGGTCATAATATTCGAAAAAACGATACCAAAGTTATTCACTATAAAAAACATCGTCAAGCAACAACATTAAAAGCCTTATAAAATAAGATATTAAAAAATTGAAAATCAAAGATTTAAAACCAAAAAACAAAATAAAACTTCTTATTATCCACAAAAATTGTCCGTGACATTTGAATACAGGCAGCCTAAGTTTGCGCAGTAATCGGGAGAAAAGCAAGTAGACACCTGGCCAATTATTTTATCGGACTCACCAGATGTCTAGCACCTAAAACCCATTTACTCCATATTCATTAAACCTTGTACTATGCGTAAACTACACTTTTTTTTCATCGCGTTTTTACTCCCACTGTGGATGATGGCGCAAATTACCGTCACCAGTACCGCAGACAGCGGGCCAGGAACGCTGCGACAGGCGGTGATAGACATTCCTGTCGGCGGAACCATCGACTTCAACGTCGGTGGCCCCATTCTGCTAACTTCCGGGCAAATTAACCTAGAGAAAAACATGACCCTGGATGCTTCTGGGCCTGGTTTGGTTATCGATGCCAGTGGCAACGGTACTAATCGGATATTTGGCGTTTATGGCAATGCCGTGGTCAATCTGAGAAATATTGAGATGGCCAATGCGAACTCTCCCGGTGCCTTTGGTGGAGCGATTGAAGTTTCGGTAGCTACGCTTAATGCTGCCAATTGTACTTTTCGTAATAATTCTGGTGGCCCCGGAGGCGCTGTATCTGTTGGATTTGGTACCGGCAACTTTTTCAATTGTAACTTCATCGACAACAGCGGAACTTTACAGGGCGGAGCGTTAGATATCAATACGAACAGTACTTCTACCGTTGCGAATTGCCTGTTTTACAATAATCAATCAAGCACCAACGGTGGAGCTATTGCCTTGGTGTTTAGTGCCACAGGCACTATTGTTAATAATACGATCAGTGAAAACAGTGCCAGTAATGGCGGTGGAGTTTTTCAAGATGGGAGTGCTGGGGATATCACCCTGTATAACAATATCATTGCCAACAATACGGGTAGTAGCCCGGATTTTGCTCAGCTTGGCCCATCTTTTACTGCCGATAACAATCTGATTGGCGACGCTAATGGTTCAAACATTGCTATAGGCACCAATGGCAACATCACGGGTGATCCTCGCTTTGTAAGCCCTGGTGGAGGTAACTACCGGTTGAACGACAACTCTCCCGCCATCAACGCGGGCGACGCCAGCCTGCTCCCCACTGACATCCTCGATGTAGATGGAGATGGCGCCGGCGAAACGCTGGATGTGGATCTGGACCTGACGGAGCGCATCAAAGTGTGTGCATTGGATATGGGTGCTTTTGAATCCGCCATTAGTGCACTTTACGTCACCAACACCGAAGACAGTGGCCCCGGCTCGCTGCGCGCTGCAATTAATTGTGCCAATGCCGAGCCCGGCATCGACGACATCTTCTTTGATATTGATGGTGGTGGATCGCATACCATCAATGTTGCCACCGTACTTCCTACCCTTATTGATGATGGTATCATCGTTTATGGCACTTCTCAGCCCGGTTATGCGGGTACGCCGCTGATCACCCTTGATGGAGGGGGTACCGCAGAAGATGGTTTCCGCCTGATCGGCGACGGACAAGGCGTGCTGGGCATGAAAATTGTCAATTTTCCTGGCCAAGGAATCGGAATGTTTGTCGCCACTAACTTCAATATTTTTGAGTGTATCATCACTGAAAATGGTTTCAGTCAAATCTTCTTAGGAGCTGCTCAGTTTGGCAGTATTTCTGAAAATATTCTCAATATTGATGAAAATGGTGTTGCGAACTCGCAGGATGCTACCGGCATTTGGTTTCAGGAAAGCACCCGTGACATATCTGTTTTCAACAATACGATGGGTGGACTTAATAACAGCTCCACTGGCATCATTACCATGCTGGGAACAGGTTCCTCCTTTAATATCTTCACCGATAACTTCATCGGCACCAATGCTGCGGGTGACGATTACGGCGGCAACTTTGGAATTTATGTACAGGACGATTCCTCTAACCAATTCATAAGAAATACGATCAGTTTCAATCAGACCGGTATTTTCAACCGCTCTGGATCACAGAATAACTTTTATTCTGAGACCAATTTCTTCTGTAATGAAAATGCCGCTATTGCTATGGAAGGCGGTGGCAACGGTGGCATCCAGCCTCCAGTGATTACGAGTGCGACTCCTGATGCCGTAAGTGGAACGGCAGCGCCTAATGCCGTATTACATTTCTATTTTCAGGACAATACCGCTTGCCCTGGAAATACGACCTGCCAGGGTTCCTATATTGGAACACTTACCGCTGATGGCAGTGGAAACTTTACCGGGCCAGCCATACTTACAGAAGGACAGGTGATCACGGCTACCCAATACGATCCTACTACCCTCAACACCTCCGCCCTGGCGGACTGTGCGACGGTAATGCCCGACCCCTGTAATCCCGATCTCGACGATCCGACCATAACCCTGTTGGTCAATGACGTAACCATTGAATGTTCCGAGGGAATTCCCGGAATTCTGGTACCTGGGGTAGACATCATAGCCGCCGACGCTTGTGATGGCGATATTAGTGCTAATATTCAGTATGTAGGCAGTACTTTTGATGATCAGGATTGTTCCAACGGTACCATCCAGATCATTACTGACACCTACCGCATCACCGATGCTGCTGGCAACACTGCCGAAGTGCAATGGGTACAGACCCGTATTGACACCGAACCGCCGGTATGGGATGATCCTACCCTATCGCTTAGCTTAACGGCCGAATGTGGCGATGATATTGATGCCTTACTGGCCGCTAACCTACCCACCGCTACGGATGGTTGTGATCTTACAACGGTAGAAATACTCCTCGATGGTGCGCTGGCTACACCCCTGTGTGGCTTGACCTCAGAAACGACCTACTTCTACCAGGCCGTCGATCAGTGTGGCAATGCCAACCCGGATTTCTACACCATTACCGTAACGACAACCGATAATACGGCACCTACTTTTACCTCCGGACCTAACCAAAATATCACCGTAGATGTTGACGCTGGCACCTGTGAAGCTGCCGTGATCGGACTTTCTGTAACGGCCACCGATGGCTGTGGCTCCGTAACCATCACCAACGATTCGCCATTTGCTACCAACCCCAATGAAGACGCCAGTGGCTTGTATTCTCCGGGAGCTTATGTGATCACCTACACCGCAACGGATGATTGTGGCAACGAAGAATTTTACGTGGTGAACCTGACGGTCCTACAACCTGATCCGCCGACCTTTACTGGTCTTCCTGCCACCAACCTTATTATCGTAGAGTGTGGTGATCCTTTTCCTGATTTTAACATCTCCGCCTTCGATGGTAATGGCAACGATATCAGCAATGATATTTTTAGCGACATTACCATATTAGTTGGTGACTGTGCTTTGGGTGAAGCCTTGGAAACTTATGATTTCCTGTATAGCGTGAACGATGCCTGCGGACAAAATGCCTCCGCCAGTTTTACGGTTGAAATCAGAGATACCCAGGCGCCGGAGTGGGATAGTCCCAACCTGAACCTCGTCATCGATGCAGAATGTGGCGATGATGTAGACGCCATCCTCGCAGCCAACTTGCCGACGGCTACCGATGCTTGTGGAACCACAACCGTTAACTTGGTACTGGCCACCAGCGGGATTACCTGTGGCGGTGGCAATGCCTCCTCGGGCACCTACACCTACGAGGCGGTTGACAATTGCGGCAACGCCAATCCTGATCTATTCACCATTACGGTCAACCTGAACGATACCCAGGCACCTTTGCTTTCGGGCGTACCAAATGATGTCACCATCGGTTGTGGCGATCCCTACCCTAACGAAGCCGACCTTTTCGCCAACCTCGCTGCCTTTGATGCTTGTGACGGCGACCTTACAGGGCTGATCACCATCCTGCCTCCGGGCTTGATTGTAGGTTGTGTGCCTGCGCCAACCATTGAATACAACTACCTCTTCTCGGTGATTGATGCTTGTGGCAACGAAACCAGTGCAGACTTCACCATTACCGTCATCAACGATCTGACGGTGGACCTCGGCCCTGACCAGAGCGTATGTGGCAACGCCATCACCCTGGATGCAGGCAACCCTGGCCTGGAATACGAATGGTCAACCGGTGCAATGACGCAAACCATTGACGTAACCATGGCCGGCACCTACTCGGTGACTGTAAGTGGTGGCAACGGCTGCTGTGCGATTGGTTCCGTAACGGTTACCGGCGGTACTGCCCCTGATGCGATGGCAACCGGCGGTACACTGAGCTGTGCAACGGGTAGTGTACAACTGATGGGTAGCTCTACTACTCCAGGCGTCAGCTACAGCTGGACGGGACCGAACAACTTTATGAGTGGTGACCAAAACCCATTCGTGACCATGCCCGGCACCTACACCCTGACGGTAACTTCTCCGGATGGCTGTACCGCTACTGCTGATGCCGTGGTTGATCAGGATGCGAACGTACCCAACCTGACAGCGATGGGTACCACGATTGATTGTGGCCCTGGACCGTTTTTCGTCACGGCGAATTCAACGACCCCAGGCGTAACTTACTTGTGGACAGATCCTGATGGCTTTACCACCACTGATCAAAACGCAGAGGTATTTACAACCGGAGGAACCTACACCGTAGTGGCTACCGCACCTAACGGCTGTACCGCAACGGCAATGGTTGAGGTGATTCTCAATAATGCGCCGCCAACCCTTACTGCTCCAGGTGATGCACTGGATTGTGCGACCAGCAGTGTGCAACTGATGGCTACGGGCACCCCTGCCGGAGGTACTTACAGCTGGACTGGCCCCAACGCCTTTATGTCTAGTGAGCAAAATCCGACGGTAACTTTGGCAGGTGACTACATGGTAACCTATACTGGCACCAATGGCTGTACCGCAATGGCTACCGCTACCGTAACCGGCAATACTGACGCCCCCGATGCGATGGCTACTGGTGGCACGTTGAGCTGTGCGACTGGCAATGTGCAACTTATGGGTAGCTCTACTACCCCCGGCGTAAGCTACAGCTGGACCGGACCCAACAGTTTCATGTCTGGTGATCAGAACCCATTCGTGACCTTGCCCGGAACGTATACCCTGACGGTAACTGCTCCGAACGGCTGTACGGCTACCGCTGATGCAATCGTGGATCAGGATGCGAATGTACCTGACCTGACGGCAATGGGCACCACGATTGATTGTGGCCCCGGACCGTTTTTTGTTACCGCAAATTCAACGACTCCAGGCGTAACCTACTTGTGGACAGATCCTGATGGGTTTACTACCACTGATCAAAATCCAGAGGTATTTACTACCCTGGGAACCTATACGATTGTGGTTACTGCACCTAACGGCTGTACCGCTACCACCACGGTAGAAGTAACCCAGGACATTGCCGAACCCATGATGGTGACCGCTACCGGCGGAACGCTGGATTGTGCTACGGGTACCCTGCAACTGATGGGTAATTCGACTACGCCTGGTGTAACCTACGCCTGGACCGGCCCTAACGCCTTCATGTCGAGCGAGCAGAATCCTACAGTGAATACGGCGGGTACTTATACCCTTACCGTAACTGGTACTAATGGCTGTACCGCTACAGCTGATGCTGTGGTGATGGACAATCCAGGAGGAGCACCCGTGGCCGCATTTACGGCTGCCACCAACGAATTGCAAGCCAGCTTCACCGACAACTCTACCGGAACGCCTAGTGCCTGGGCTTGGGACTTTGGCGACGGAATGAGCTCTACGCAGCAAAACCCGACCCACAATTATATCACTCCGGGCACTTACACGGTTTGTTTGACCGTCACCAATGATTGTGGCGACAACCAGGTTTGTGAATCCGTAACCGTAGATGTCAGCACTACTGGATTAGTGACCTTCAACATCGGAACCGTAACCGGCCAACCCGGCGACATTGTAGAGATTCCGGTGAGTGTAGAGAACTTTACCGACATCGTTTCTTTCCAGAAATCGATCCACGTAGCGGACCCTACGGTTGCTCGTCTGGTAGGCGTGAACAACTTCAACCTTTCAGAACTCGACAATTCGGACTTTAACCTGGCTAGTGATGAGACCATTACTTCGGTGTGGTTCAGCGCCACTGGCATTAGTGTAGCGGACGGAGAAGTGATCTACACCATCCAGGTGGAGCTGCTTTCTACCGTTGATGAATGTACCGCTGTGTTTATGGATGACAATCCTACTTTCGTAGAAGTGGGCGCCATCAACGGCGGCTTGGTGGGTGCTGTACCTTACGTACTGAACGGCGGCGAAGCCTGTATCCTCGCGAAAGTAGACATCCTGGGAAAAGTTTACCGGGAAACCGGTGCACCGCTGGACGAAGTGGTTGTAGATTGTACTGGTCAGCCAGCCACCATAACGGATGTAAACGGCGACTACGCATTCCTCGACATGACGGCAGGCCAACCTTACACCGTAACGCCTAGCCGCAACACCAACCACGTAGATGGGGTAACAGCCCTGGATTTGGCTTTGATTCAACGCCACATCCTCAATGTACAGATGCTGGATTCTCCCTACAAGATCATTGCTGCTGACGTAGACGTTTCTGGTCTGGTGAGTGGTATTGACCTGGTGAAAATCCAACAGTTGATTCTGAACATCACGACGGAATTCCCGGACTTCAACTCCTGGCGTTTTGTGGATCAGGAATACACCTTCCTGAACCCTGCCAACCCGCTACAGGAAGCCTTCCCCGAAGAGATTGACTTTGTGAGTCTCGACCGCGATACCATGGGCAACGATTTCATTGCCATGAAACTGGGAGACGTGAACAACACCGCCATGGGATTACAAGAACCCAACGGCGGCAACCTCAACCTGGTGATCACGGAAACGACCGATGCCAATGGGGACTTGTTGATCAGCTTCCGTTCGGCGGAACACACGGCGATTTCTGCCTACCAATTTGACATCTGGTTTGACCAGTACCAAATGCAGTTCGCAGAAGTGATTCCTGGTGCTTTACCAGGCTTGAACTCCACCTTCTTTGGCCGTAATCGCCTGGACGAAGGCTTGATCACTACCCTGTGGTACGATCCTACCGCGCAAGTAGACGGTTGGGAACTGGAGGCCGATGAGGTACTCTTCACCCTGAAGTTTGCAGCGTCGAACATCAGCACCCGCATGGAAGAACGCATTCAGACGAATGTGGCGACGATGCGCTCGGCCGGCTACACCAACACTGGTGAAGCCCTGGATATCCAGACGGATTACCGCTCTGAGGTAACTTCGACGAGTAATCCGGTAGAGAAAACGGTATCCGTGGATGCACTACAGCCGAACCCATTCGTAGCGGAAGCTACCCTGAAGTTCTTCCTGTCAGAAGGAGCGGATGTGGATGTCCAGTTGCTGGATATCAGCGGCAAGCAGATTATACGCCAAGGAGCTTACTACCCTGCCGGGCAGCAGCGCTTGCAGTTGGATGGTCGTGATTTGCCAGCAGCGGGTATGTATTACCTGGTCTTCAAGGCCGGAGCGTTTACCACTACGCAAAAGGTGGTTTTACAGCGATAAAATTGGATCTTTTGGAGGTTCCCGCCGGCTTGTTCCGGCGGGAAATCTCTTTTTTCATGCCGTAGTTTGGAGTTTTCATTGGCCGCAGACCTGCCTGCCCGCAAGCTGGTCTTGCAGGCAGGGGCACGGAGGTTTTTTTGCCACAGAGACACGAAAGCACGGAAAAGCACGGAAGTTTTTTTGCCGCAGAGGCGCGGAGGCGCGGAGTTTTTTGGGTTGCTACCGAGACACTGTTTTTCCCGCAGACCCACCTGCCAGCAAGCTGGCCTTGCAGGCAGGGGCACGGAGATACCGCGTTTTTTTTTAGACACTAAGACACTAAAACACGGAAAAGTACGGAAAATCTCTTTTGTGAAATTTAGTGCTTTAGTGGCTAACCGATGTTTTTCACTAGAAAATCCTCCAAAGTTTGCAAAATAAGTATTCAAAATCATCCCCCAATGCGATTATATATTTTACTGCTATTCCTCTTATTTACCTTAGCAGCACTTGATGCTCAAAATCCCGTCATTACGGCGGGGCAAGAGACCGTGCTCGAAGGAAGCACCGTAAGTGTGCCCGTATCGGTGGAAAATTTCAATGATGTGGTGAGCATTCAATTCACCCTTCAGTGGGATCCCACGGTGGTCACCTATCAGAATACTGGCGACTATGGCCTTCCCGGGATGTCGGAATTTAATTTTGGCGAAACAGACATCAACAATGGCCGCCTAACCTTTGTGTGGTTTGACGGACAGGTAAGTGGATTCACTTTGCCGGATGACAGTGTTATCTTTTCGGTGGCTTTTCTTGCTATTGGTGAACTTGGGGACAACTCGCCCGTGAGTTTTGTTAACGCCCCTACCCCCATCCAGATCGGGGTGATCAATGGCGTACTTATTGAAGAAATTGACGGCACCTACATTGATGGTGAGGTACAGATCATTTCAGAAGCCATCCAGGCAACCGCAACGATTACGTCTAACAACTGTTTCGGCGAAAGTCAAGGAAGTATTACAACAAGCGTAGAGGGAGGAGCTCCTGCTTATGATTTTAACTGGACCGGCCCCAATGGCTTTACCAGCAGTGACCCTAACCTGGAAAATCTGCCCGCGGGGAATTACGCGCTCACCATTACCGACCAAAATGGCACCACGTATAACGACAATTTTGAGGTGCTACAGCCAACGCCAATAGTGGTAGACGACGTTCAGCTACAGCTAAGTAACTGTGACAGCCCTACTGGCGCTATCAGCCTGACGGTGAGTGGAGGCATGCCCGATTATCTGTACGATTTTGGCAATGGTTTTTCGTCAAATTCGACAGCGAATCAACTGCCCGCAGGTAATTATTTGGTACAAATACAAGACGATGCCAACTGTGTGATTGATACCCTCATTACCATCACAGAAAGCGGTGCCCCGGAAATCATGCTGCCAGAAGACTTCTCCGTTTGTCCAGATGACACCGCAGTGCTCACAGCCAGTACCGACCCCACCCTCACCTACAGCTGGACCCTGAACGGGCAACCCATTGCGGCAACAAGCAACGAAATTACCGTGACAGCAACGGGGCTTTACGCTGTAAGTGCCACCAATGCCGCCGGTTGTACCGCTGTTGATCAGGTGACCGTCACGGAAAGCACCGTACCCCAAGTAGACCTGGGCCAGGACCTTGACCTTTGTGTAGACGACGAAGCGACCTTAACTGCCAGCACGGAAGACAATCTCAGCTTCAGTTGGACGCTGGATGGGCTAGCCCTCTCCCCTACCTCCAATGAAATCAACATAAGCACTGCTGGAATTTACGCAGTCACTGCTACCAACACCAGCGGCTGTACCGCGGCAGACACCCTGATGGTAAACGCTATTGCAGCCCCTGCCCTTGAACTAGGCAACAATTTTAGCATCTGCCCGGACGAAACCAGTACCCTGACCGCCAGCGACGATCAAACACTCACTTACAACTGGACTTTGGAAGGACAAGCCCTAACGGAAACCAACAATACCATCAACATCAATACGGTGGGCACTTACGCGGTGAGTGCTACCAATGCTGCTGGTTGTACCAGCACTGACCAGATCTCTGTTGATGCCAATGAGGTGCCAATGCTCGAACTGGGAGAAGAGGTGGGAATATGTCCAGGAGAAGCGACGACACTCATCGCTGGAACCGATCCAACATTCGTCTACAGCTGGACCCTTGACGGGCAACCGATCGCTCCCACAACCAACGAAATTACCGTGACCGAAACCGGGCTCTACACCGTCAGTGCCAGTAGTGATGCTGGCTGTACGACTAACGATACCGTGATGGTGAATGATGCCATCTTACCCTTGCTTGACCTGGGCCCCGACACCAGCTTTTGTCCTAAAACCACATTTCTGGTTTTGGCCAACGAAGACTTTACCACCTACAACTGGTCGGTAGACGGAATGCCTACGGGCACCAACGCCCCGGAGCTTGCAGTGTCAAATGAAGGCCTTTTTGTCCTTGAGGCCCTTACGGAAGACGGCTGCGCAGTGAGCGATACCATTGCGATCAGTTTAATTCCATTTCCTACCAATGTAGGCCCCGACACCACCCTATTTTCAGGGCAGCCGCTTACGCTAATAGCCGAAGGAGGAATCGCTTACAACTGGACCAGCAATGTCGATCTTTCCTGTACCGACTGCCCTGACCCAATGGTGACGCTGGAGATGACGACCACTTTCGTGGTGGACATTACCTCTGCCGAAGGTTGTGTGGTAACGGAAACCCTGACGGTCAACGTAGAGGAAGCACCCGAGGTGCTGGTGGACCTCGTCAACTTCCTTTCGCCCAATGGTGATGGCAAGAACGATGTCCTGATATTCCGGGGCTTAGAGAACTACCGGGGCAATCAACTCAGTATTTTCAACCGTTGGGGAGATTTGATTTTCAGTAAACCCAACTACCAGATCGACGGTATCTACTGGGATGCCACCTGGAATGGCCAGCCGCTCCCCCCGGGTATCTACTACTACGTATTGAATATTGATGTGGCCTCGAAGCCAATCAAGAGTGCTTTGACGATTGTGATTGATTGATTATTTACCACATAGACACTGAGATTTATGATGCACCAGACGATTCCTAATCCTTCTATGTGACTATGTGATAATAAACCATGCCTTCTTCACTACATAGACAGATAGTGTGGATTTTTCGGGTTCAAATTCCTTACAAAACGACTCTGTGTCTATGTGGTAAAAAAGTAGCTAGAAATAGTTTCGCCACAGAGACACCAAAAACGCTTTACCTAATTGGAACAACCTTTTTATTATGAGATATACTACCCTATTCATTTTATTCCTCCCGCTTTGGCTAGTGGCCCAACAGGTGCCACACACGACGGCCTTCACTTCCACCTACGCCAGTTGGAATCCGGCGATGACGGCTCCTTGGAGTTATGTGGAGACCCAGGCGGTTTACCATCAGCAGTGGATGGGTTTTGCGGGGGCACCACAGACCATCATGGCCGACGTGCAAGTGCCCATCCTGGATTACAACATGAGTGCGGGCTTGCAGCTGCAAAACGACCAGGCAGGGCCTTTGCAGCAAACCAGTATTTCGCTACTGTATGCCTATCAGATAAAGCTGGACTACAACCACCGGCTCGCCATCGGGGTGATGGCCAACCTGAGTCAGTTTGGGTTCAATGGTAATGACCTGGCCGCCTATGACCTCGACGATCAACTTCTGGGCGAGGGGGAAAGCACCGTCAATCAGACCAATTTCGGCGTCGGCGTCTACTACACGGGGGCTGATCCTGATGATTATGAGGAATCCTACCTGTTTGCGGGCCTGAGTGCCCAGCAGGTGATGCCGGGATCGCTGCGCTTTGCGGAATTCAACGAATCAGCTAACTTCAAGCGGGTACTGCACGGCTTTGGTCTGGTGGGATATCACTTTGACCAAGGCAGTGATTTTATAGAACCGAGTCTGCAGGTACTCTATTCCACCAATAACGTCATGCACTTCCAGTTCGGCCTGCAATACGAGATGTACGACACCTTCTGGACGGGCCTGACGCTGGATTCGTCGTTCCGCACCGGGGTGCAACTCGGCTATATTGTGGCCAATGTCGGTGCGGGTAGCTTGCGCCTGGGCACCATGGCTAGCTACAATATTTCTAGTCGTGGACAAGAGCAGGGGGTGAGTTTGCAGGCTTTGGTGGGTTATCGGTATGGGTTGTAGGGGGACGTTGAGAGGAATACTTCGCGCAAAGGTGCAAAGGCGTTGAGGTTTTTACTGGTTATGAAATTTTTATTTCCTCAAAAACTCATCCAAGTACCCACTCTTGTGTAGAAAATCCTGTGCGTCGTCAATATTCAAGATGTCTGCTATTGCTTGCTGCTTGTCTTCTTGTTTATCAAAATATGCTTCGGTTATTTTGTACCCCATCCAATAGCCTAAGTCATTGGGTCTGTCGTCTTTTCCGCTCGTAGTATACAACCAATCTTTAAACTTCTTCTTGCGCATTCGTTTCACAAACTCCTCCTTAAGATGTTCTGAATTGGCTTCACCATAATCAAAAGCTTCTTTATTGATATGTGTTCCAGAA
Source organism: Lewinella sp. LCG006 (assembly GCF_040784935.1). Taxonomy (GTDB): domain Bacteria; phylum Bacteroidota; class Bacteroidia; order Chitinophagales; family Saprospiraceae; genus Lewinella. The sequence goes on from NZ_CP160680.1 coordinate 101,608, forward strand.
ATCAGCTCACCAATAAAATCAGCGCTTCCTTCAATTAAGGATTGGAATAAAAGCGTGTTTTTTCCTTGAAAATTTTGTTGATAGTGAATAAGTTCGTGCGCCACCAGTCCTGATAAGCCGTCCAGATTTTCCATCATCTCCGTTCCCAGAATAACTCCAGCCTCGGATACCGTACCTCCTGAATTAAAACGGCCTACTACAAAATAGATGGGCGGATAAACGGCCTTAGGATACCGTTTTTCCAGTTCTGAATAAATGGTTTTTATTTCCTCCTTTTTAGTCTCGAGGTTTTCCAAAACATGGCGAGATTTGAGATAATCACCTTTCCTCTCCGTGACCGTTTTATACAAAGCATGGGCACTCTCAATCCTATATTTGGTAAAACCTTTTACGCCATCGGTTCCATTTTCCAGATATCCTGCAAAAGCATCTTGCCCCAAGGCATCCATATTATCAAAGGCTTCCCAGAATCGTTCAACGTCTTCCGTAATAAATTGAGCTTCAGACGGTTCTTCTGCATAGTTCTGTCCAATGGTCAAATGGCTAAACCCAAAGAATAGAAATGCGATAAAAATTAATCTTTCCATTTTAAAAAGTGTTTTTCTGTTTACACAAATTGACCTCCCTAATTTGCATGACTAAACCGCCGGTGAACGTCCATCGGATCCAACCAATCAAAGCTCAGATCCCGCAACATACTGTGGACATGGTTGCCAGTTACATCAGGATCATGCTGGACGGTAAACTGGTTGTTTTGCATGAACTCCAAGAGCAGTGCCCCAACGACCAGGTAGCTGTAATGGTTGGAACCAACATTCTCCAGCGATTTACCCGCCCAACTTAGCGTAAGTGGCTGACCCGGTGCCAATGCCGCCTCGATTCTACTCCGATAGGCAGCGCTAACATTGTTATTCATCGAGTTGGTGTAAAATTCATACGCTTGTTTGAGGTGCCATAAAGCTTCGGGGCTCAGCTCGTCTGTGGTGATATTGATATGAGGATAGTCTGCAATTTTAGCAGTATCCACCCGCGGCTCGACCGCACTTATCAACCAAGGCAGCGCTGTATCGATGACCAAAGGACCTGCCTGTGGAAAATGATCAGCGCTGATAAAAGCTTGATTTCGCAAGTTTTCCGGAACCGCCAGCCAAAATTGACGCAGATGATGAGCTACGCTGTACATCATCAATTGGCCTTCTTCCCAATTCCACTCGGAGAGCACAGCGGCCTCTGCATCGGGCGCTTCAGGTGCTTCGGGAATGATCATGGGGAAGGCCCCAAAGAAGAGGGGCGTCGTATGCACCTGGATTTCTCCCGTCTTGGGGTCTGGTACAAAGGTCATGTTCACGGTGAGGTGGTGCCCTTCAAAACGGAAGCCCCATTCTTGATCACTGCTGGGTTCGCCAAAGATCGCAATCGTATACATGTCGAATTGATCCCGGCGTGTTTGCAAACCAGGAGCAGGCCATACCCAATCTACGGTCACGCTGTCTCCCTTGAGGAAGGCTCCCCCCAAAGCGGGATAGAAACCGCTTGCGGCTCGGACGCTGTCCAGATCGAATATTGATTGTACAGGCTGGTGGGGATGATCATGATGATGATCAGTGGCATTTTTGATCGCTAAGATATCACTGACATCTTCCATTTCACCGATGATCCGCTGTCGATTTTGTACCGCCAGGAGGGTCTGGTAACCGCCGGGAGAAAGGGCCAGGTTTAAGAGCTGATGCATCGCCACCAACTGTTCGTGGCTCATGTCGCTTTGCTGAATCCCCCAGCCGGGTAAGCACCAAGCCAGCACCGCACAGAAGGAAGGTGTCTCGGAGGTAACTTTCCCCATGGTTCGGGCTTCATCGTCGAAACGGAAACGTAATAGATCGCGTTTTGCCTCTGGCGTAACTTCAATCAGGTGATTCGCCGCACGGGCGACCTCTTCGGCGAATAGTTTGGTCGCAAAGGCCTCATCGGCAGCTGCTTCGGGCTTGTCATTTTCACAAGCGATTAGCGCCAAGCAAACCAAGAGTAATAGCGCTACCCGTTGAATAGCAGTGATAATCCCACTAGGCAGAACATTGACTTTCATGGAAACATGGTTTTAGGAATAATGGGAGTAAAGTAGGGATAATTAATGCGTCTTCAAAAAAGAATGGCTGGTTTATGGGAGAGCACCAAGGTTGAGTGAGTTCATTCCTTTCCTGAAGAAATTCCTTTAAATATCATCTCTAAAGCCCATTGTAAGGTAGCGTTTGCTTCTTCATTATCAAGATCACAAACGTCTTTACAAACGATAAGCGAATCTATACCCATTAAGACGGAAGCTACGGTTACTAATTTTTTGAACGTATCACTGTCTAAATCATTTTTAAAGGGTTTAAGAACATTGTTTAATGATTTCACTCTTCTTGCTCCCCTAAGTTTCTTTTTCGAGGTTACAGACTCTAAAAGCACGGCACTTAAATATCTTCTAAAGGCTACTTCATGTTTTTGTGCTAGTTGCGTGTAATGCTTTTGAACATAAATTATTCGATCCTCTAGTCCCATTTCCTTGACCTCATCAAGTAATTCATCAGGTGATTTGTGGTGAATATCTAAAGACGCTTCCGTAATCAGCAAATCTATCTTGGCATAATATCGATAGATTGTTGCTCTGGAAATATTCGCTTTTTCAGCTACATCTTCTAGTGTGATCAACTTTTCTTGCTGCATCAATTCTTTAGCCGCAACAAGGATTTTTGTTCTTGTCTTGGCTTTTTGATTGACTCGTCCGGTGTCTAGTGAGATCTTCTTCATGAGACAAATTTCTCATAAAATTTGGAAATAACAAAATTTGTCTTTAATCTTGTGAGATAATTGTCTCATTAAATATTGTTAAAATGGAAAAGAAAGAGGAATTATGGGTTTTAGGGCACAAAATAAGCCCGATAGAGGTTTCGGGAAATTACGATATGGTTATTGGTGAAACGCCAGGAAATGTTCCAGGGCCGCCACCCCATATCCATAATGGTTTCACTGAGCTGTTTTTGGTAATTGAAGGCGAAATGGAATTTATGGTAAATGGCGTTACCCAAGTTGTAAAACAAGGGGAATCGGTGAACCTTCCAGTGGGTGCTTTGCACACTTTCAGCAACAGTTCCTCCTCCTCATGTAAGTGGATAAACGTGCACAGTCCAAAAGGATTCTTGTCTTTTTTTCAAGAAATGGGTATTCCGACAACAAAAGAAGAGGCCATGAAAAAATCAATCGACAAATCAATTATTGATAAAGTCATTGCAGAGGCAGCTAACTATGATATGCATATACAAATGTGATTTATAATCCCCGACCAGGATTCGACTACGGTGATGCTTTGTAAACCCGGCCATCACTTTCCCCATGATCCTGATTTTCAGCCACCGTGGAGTCATACTTAGGTTATAAGTCAGGAATTTAGTCAAAAACCCGGGCAGCACTCTGGTACGTTGGCCAATTGCCGTGATGATGGGCACGCCTACCGCTTCCACGCTCAAGGCGTTACCCATGATCATATTTGCTCTTTGAGAGAAACCACTTTGTACCGGGCCGGGAGCCGCGCAGAGTATATCTATCCCCTCCGCTTTAAATTCTACAGCCAGTGCTTCCCCGAGAGATTGTACGTAGGCTTTGGTAGCAGCATAGTTGGCCGCATTGGGTACGCCTTGGAAGGCTACAATAGAGCTCAGAAAAACGATGGCACCTTTTTGGCCGTCAGCTTTCATTTTATTGGCAAAGTAGTGGGTAAGTTGTAAAACAGATTTACAGTTAAGGTCAAGCATATTTACCTCCTGATCCATAGATGCGTCTATGAATTTACCAGAAGTGCCGTATCCTGCATTCATGATTGCGATTCCGATGGGTAACCGAGGTAAGAGGCAATCATGTGTTGGGGTACGCGGTTGTGAATATTCGGGAAAATCTCCACCATCAAATCGTACCGCTCCAATGGGGAAAGGGTATCTTTAAGATGATTCATTTAATGTGGTAGGAAAAGAAGTCAATTCAAGCTGTTTATTGCAATTTAACAGCAGTTTGCCCGTAGAGGTTAAAAGAGGGTAAGTCATCATTCATTGAGAACGAAACTTTCACACCAGTATTTGGATGAATAAAATCAAGTCCATCACCAATAATGGCAATAAGTTTATATTCATCGCCATTCGGGAAATAGAGTGAAATTTGCTTATTGTTTTCATCAAATGCGATTGAAAGATCTATTTGATTGTTCCACTTGTATTCACCAGTCAAGCCTTTTAAAATTTCAGCGCTAACTTGTTTACGCTGAACATTAGTTTGCTTAAAATGCTGCCATTGATAGATCTCCGAGGCTGATAATAGTAGTTCATTCCCCAGTGCCCCACCATTGTCTGAATTAATCAAATAGACCAAGCCATTTCCGCTCGTAAGGCTTATTGTCATCCCTGTACGATAACCTTCATTCCCTCCGTAGTGGGTGAGAGCAATATCATCTTCGGTCCGGTTCACGATGAATCCATAGATATGACCGTCTCGTTCGTGGCTTACTATTGTCTTAATATCGGACTGTAGAAATATCGAGCTTTTGCCTTGATAGGCATTGTAAATTTCAATTAAGAATTTAGCCATATCAATAGCGTTGCTCCAAAGCCCTGCAGCAGCTTGCTCTGGATGGTTTCTCCATCCACCATCTATAAGCTCTCCTGATTGATTGTAACCTTTGGCTACCTGATTAGATATCGAGTCAGGTAATGGTTGCGTGAACTCAGCGTGTTCCATTCCCGCAGGTTCAAGGATCCATTTTTTCATGATGTTCGAGAACGCTTCATTGTAGATGTCTTGAAGAGCCAATTCAGCCAATGTGTAGCCACCTCCTGAATAAGCCAGTGTTTCATTGGGCTGCGTACTGACTTCTATTGCTGGGGTATTGACTTCTTCACTACCCCTTAAAATAGCTAGATCGGAAGGCATCGAGCGGTTTCTAGCGTATCCCTGATACCCACCAGGATTGATTCCTGAAGTATGGGAAAAGATATTACGAAACGTAACTGGATGCTCAGCTGTTTGTTTTCCTTGAGGTAATACAAAATCTTGCAGGTAGTCCTGTATATTTCTATCCAGGTCTATTTCTCCAGTAGAATGCATACGTAATGCCGCAAGAAACGTTACTGGTTTTGATAGTGATGCTGCTTGGAAAATGCTAGAACAATCCAGGTTTTGTACTTCTGGAAAATTTACATTTTTATAGATATCTGCCCATTCAATCCTACCTTCATTTATTACAGCTAGAGATAATGCAGGAATATTATACGCTGACATTCTATCTGTTATGGAAATGAAGCTTTCCACCTCTTCCAAAAACTTCACTTGCCCGCGCAATTCAGTCTCTAGTCGAATTTTTCTTTCAACGGATGCTTCTTGGCTAATGCAATCTGAACTACCCTTTTGTATGTTTGAATCTTTGAACAGGTTGGAACAAGAACCCAAAAAAACTAAAATAGTAGTTTGAAAAATTAATTTATACAGCAGTTGTTTCATACGCTTAATCTTAATCATAATTTTTATTGATGCGAACCCTCGGTGTATCTGGCGAAGCGGCGTTTAGCCGACATGATCGTCAGGTGCCATGCTATTTGTTGTTTTATGTTTATAGTCTGACAAGGCAGGATTTGTGAATCCTGCCTTGTCAGACTATAGCTTAAAAATTCATCCCAATGTAGATGTTTGGCTCAAGAAGGAAGTAGTTTCTCCATTTATCATCCAACTCCTTAAATCCATCAGGAGCATTGTTACCAAACATCCAGTGCTGACTATGAATCTGTGGTTCTATGAAAAATCGTTTTTTCTTACCAATTGAGACATGGTAGCCCAAATGATACGAGTTATAAAGTTTAAAACCATTTCCAAGTTTATTACCGTCTAGATCCAAATAGGTTTGAAATTGTGGTAGCACTTCAACAGTTGCAAATAGCCCCTTCCATAGCATGCGTTGGTAGGTTATACCTATTCCTGTTTCTCGCAGATGTCCTGGATAGAATTCACTTTCTGTCTCTAACTTATCCAAAAGACCATCCCACCAGGTGATTCCCATAGGTTGAAACAATCGCCAGGTGGCAAACTTCACACCTACGATGTTCTTATTATCCAGGTTGCGTTTTACATGAAGCTCTATCATTTGTGTATTTTTTCTATCGTCCCAAGAATTCCCGATAGGATCTGTTATAATAAAATAAGGCAAACTTACCCTGTACTTATGGGCTACCTCTGTTTCTTCATCTACGGGTGAGTTTTTTTGAGCAAAAGCACTAAGTGTGCAAAAAAATAAAAGAATTGCAAACAGATTTTTCATAATAGTAATATTTTTTGTGAAAAATCCGATTCCTGCAAAGCACTTCCCGTTATCATTAGTTCATCTAGTAAAGGGGAAAGGAATCATCATCCGATGACTATTTACTCTGCTTTATCGAATTGATAGTGCAAAGATGGAGTGGAAAGGAAGGTGAATCGTTCTGAAATATAATTTCGAACCTTATAATGAGATTTGGAACCTTTTAAACACCTAAACACGTTCAACATTTCGTTTTCACTTGTACCAGCATTGGGCAAATGAATCAGAAAGACCATCAAAAAGACATACAATGCCATTAAGGCATAAGCCAGTTTATCGTATTTTCCGAGCAGTGCACTGATGATGAAAGCTGACTCCTTTCCGTTTTTATCAATAACGTAGACTTGCAAGCAGCCTTTGACAATGAAATAAACATGTTCTAATGATTTCTGAAAAAGATGCTTTTAACAAACGACATTAAAAGCGGGAAACTATATATTCGGGGAAGTCTAGAGCTTGTTACCTTTTATTACAAAAAATCACTGCGCTATGGGTGAATTCCAGTGTTATCAGTTTCGGTCTTTTGAGCGGCCGCTAACTGCGGAAGAACGGGAGGAGGTCGAGTCTTTCTCTAGTCGGGCGCAAGGCTACCTATCAAGGCAAGTTGGATGCTTTTCAGGCAAAGATGACGGTCCTGCGAGAGGAATATAGCCGTAGTAAGAACTTGCTGGCGCGGTGGGATCAGGTGGGGTTGTGAGAAAGGGAGAGCACAAAGGGTACAGTGCCATTCTTTCCCCCCCTGAGATACACTTGAAGCAATATATCATTTGTAGGCACACTTACTACGTTTCCACCACCATGAATCCAGTAGATACACCCCACACCTTTTTCATTTTACAGAAAACCAGTGAATTATGTAAAATAATTATTGACATATATAGCTTTCTTTATGTTATATTGCTTATATTACGTAAGGAGAAAATTACTTCAGTAAAGAGACCTTATTCACAGCTTTATAATGCGCGCACGTCTAGGAATTCTCAGTGAATACAAGCCTAATATTATCTCGAATTTTCCCCGTTGATTTTCCTTTTTCAACTATGAACTTTTCCTGACCATTCTTTTTCCGTGGTTAAGAACACACATCAAACACTTTCAAGATTTCTCCTTCTCAAGCGGTGGAATCTCTTCACTATTTTTAACTAGAAAAGAATGAAAACTTTTTTCTCGCAGACCCTTTTTGGGCTGATGCTGCTATTATTGCCGTCAGCTATTTTTGCGCAAGCACCAGATTTGGGTGTTGCTTCCAGTTTTGCTGTATTTACAGGCAATGGAGCATTTAATAACGATGGAACAAGCATGATCACCGGTGATATCGGTACGAACATTGGTCCATTCGCGGGGTTTCCTCCAGGTACGGTACAAGGAACTATCCACGTGCAGGATGCCATCTCCTTACAGGCATCCATAGGGGTTGGTCTTGCCTACAGTCATCTAAGTGCTCTTACTTGTGATATTGTGCTGGGCGTTGGCTTGGGAAACAACCAGATCCTTCCCCCTAATGTGTATTGCATCGGGGGCGCAGCTACTTTAAATGGAGATTTAATCCTCGACGGCCAGAATGATCCTGATGCTTTGTTTATTTTTCAGATCAATGGTGCCTTATCGACCGGCGTCAATTCACGGGTCATGCTCATCAATGGTGCCTCCTTGTGTAATGTCTATTGGCAAATAAACGGTGCTGTCGAACTGGGTGACCTTTCTATTTTCCTGGGTACTTTCATTGCCAACGGACAAATTGAAGCATTGGAAGGAGCCACTATTCTGGGCAGAGCTCTGGCAACAGTAGGTGCTGTCTCTCTACATAATAATGTAATCAGCATAGGGCTGCCGCCAGTTCCTGCCGACATTACCGCAAACGGGCCTGTTACCTTCTGTGAAGGCAGTAGTGTTGTGCTTTCCGGAAACGTAGACGGCATTTGGAATACGGGCGAAACCACTCCAACGATCACCGTAACAACCAGTGGCGACTATTTTGTTACCAATACAACGATTTGTGGCAGTGAGGCTTCCAACCACATTATTGTAACAGTCAACCCTCTCCCACCCTGCGACATTAATGGCGTCCCCGAATTTTGTGCCGGACAATCGACTGAACTGTGTGCTTCGTCTGGCTTTGCCGCCTACCTCTGGAGCAACGGCGAAACAAGTGAATGTATCCTCGTAAATACTGCTGGCACCTTTTCGGTAACCATAACCGACGCAAATGGCTGTGAAAGTGTTTGTAGTCAAACCGTCACGGAGAATTCAGTGCCGGTCTGTAACATTACCGGCGTCCCCGAATTTTGTGCCGGACAGTCGACGGAACTGTGTGCTTCGCCCGGCTTTGCCGCCTACCTCTGGAGCAACAGCGAAACCAGTGAATGTATCCTCGTAAATACTGCTGGCACCTTTTCGGTAACCATAACCGACGCAAATGGCTGTGAAAGTGTTTGTAGTCAAACCGTCACGGAGAATCCTGTGCCTAGCTGCGACATTACCGGCGTCCCCGAATTTTGTGCCGGACAATCGACGGAACTGTGTGCTTCGCCCGGCTTTGCCGCCTACCTCTGGAGCAACAGCGAAACCAGTGAATGTATTCTGGTAAATACTGCTGGCACCTTTTCGGTAACCATAACCGACGCAAATGGTTGTGAAAGTGTTTGTAGTCAAACCGTCACGGAAAACCCAGTGCCTAGCTGCGATATCACTGGCAACCCGATCTTTTGTGCAGGAGAATCGACGGAGCTGTGCACCACTCCGGGCTTCGCCGCCTATTTATGGAGTACGGGTGAGATGACCAATTGTATTACCGTAAGCACCTCGGGGCTCTTTTCGGTGACGGTGACGGATGCAAATGGCTGCAGTAACTCCTGTGATTACCAGGTCATGCTGGGTGACCTTATTCCACCCGTCATAACTTGCCCGATAGCTGTAAGCATTGAATGTGACGAAAGCACCCTGCCCGCAAATACCGGGACGGCCACGGCCACTGATAATTGTGTCATTTCTCCGCTTATTGGCTTTGATGATGTCATTGTAGCGGGAGGACTTTGCCCTCAGGAATACAGCATTATGCGTACCTGGACGGCTACCGATGACATTGGAAATAGTATTACCTGTACACAGACGATCAGTATCGAAGATACTACGGCACCTGTCATTAGCATCAACAATCCATTGTTGACCAACGGAGATACGATTACCGTACCCTGTTTTGGTCAGGATACAAATTGGAACCTCCCCAACTACGACGAGGGCAGTGTTACTGCAACGGATGATTGTGGTAGCACCGTCGCTATCGCATTCACCCATACGCTGGAAAACGAGGGCACCTGTGCGGAAGATGGCTACATCAGCTTATTTCGCCTCACCTGGACGGCCACCGATCTTTGTGGAAACAGCAGCGATGCGGTGTTATTCCTCTCCTTGATCGACACCATGCCACCCGTTATCTTTGGCGTACCTGAGGATATTACCGTGGAGTGTAATGCTATTCCGGCCCTCCCTGCGTTTGTTTACGCCACCGATGAGTGTCTGTGCGCATGTGTGGTTTTATTTGAAGAAACACGCCCTACTACGACCTGCCTTGATGGCCAGGTACTCGTAAGAACCTGGACCGCTACGGATGGTTGTGGGAACACCACTACGGAGACCCAAAACATCACCCTTGTTGATTCGACCGGCCCGGAATGGGTACTCGACTTTCCTGAAATTGGGGCACCTGCAACTGGAACCATCTTCGAATATACTTGCGAAGAAGGAGGGATTCCGTCATTTTTCAGTTTCCTGAATGAGGAGGCGGTTTATGACGCCAGCTCCTGCGGCACGGCTTTAATGGTTGTTTTTGATAGTACAACAGTCGTTTCCAATAATTGTGAAGCAGACGGATTTGTAGCGCAAACGATCTATCGTTGGGAGGGATCTGACGAATGTGGCAACTCCTCCGAGTTGGTCCTTATCGCCAGACTGGTCGACCACGAAGCGCCTGTGCTGATTGGTGTGCCAGATACCAGCTGCCTGGGCAGCCCCGTCTTGGAGGAAATCAGCGCCACCGATGATTGTACGCAGCCAACCATCCATTTCTGGGATGTCAATATTCCAAATTCCTGTGGCAATGAGCTGGTGCTACGGACTTACGAAGCGGTTGATGATTGTGGAAATACCTCCCGCGCCACGACCGTGATGATCACCAATGGGGGAAGTACCCCCGTCATTTCCTTTAGCAATCCTGTTTTGACAGAAATAGCCACGGGAGATACCCTGCGATTGGACTGCGCTGCAACTTCTGGGCAGTACACTTCTTTTGGAATAGCGGATGTTAGCGTTGAAAATGCTTGTGCAGAAAATGTAACACTTAGCTTTTCAGAAACCCTTGTAGCCTCGGGGGATTGCTCCGTCAGTGGAGTCATCGCAATCGTTGAATTGAAATGGACGGCTACGGACGTCTGCGGAAACACGAGTGAGTTAAGTATCATGGCAAAAATGGTAGATGAGTCCAGTCCGGTATTTCCTGACTTTGAAGCAGAAATAACGATTGGATGCCATGATACCTTGCCCGTCGCCTATGCAACGGATAATTGTGGAGAGGTAACCATAACTACCTTGGATACCATTGTTCCAGGAGTCTGTGTTTTTGAATATTCCATAGAACGCATCATCACGGCAACAGACGCCTGTGGTAACGCAACCACCCGGCAGCAAATTATCCACGTGGGTATTGGTGAAGGGCCAACGATTGAAGGAGTAGACACGCTGATTTGTAAAGACCTTACGCTTCCTGATGTCACCGCCTACGATTTCTGTGTCGGAGAATTTGTCCCCGTCACGATGGTACAAGACACCCTGGAATCTATCTGTGAAGGCCTGGTGATCAGGAGAACCTGGACGGCGGTGAATAGCTGTGGTTATGTCTCGGAGGTCAGTCAGATTATTATCCGCTACGATGAGACACCACCAGTAATCAACATTCCCAACAACTCCGTAATCCACGACTACCTTTATTACCAACCTCAAGTAGTGTACCTGGGGCAGGTATTTGAGCTCGAAGGTTTGGAAGCATTGGATGCCTATAGCGTCATCGTTTCAGATGATTGCGGGGAGACGATTATTCCGGTGTTCACGCTGGTTGTCACGTTCCCCGAAGATTGCGAAGCAGCTGGCTATTTTGAAGAAAGGGTATACACCTGGATCGCAACCGATATTTGTGGCAATTCAACGACCTTGACCTTTACAGTGCATATTATTGATGATGTTCCACCGGTACTGCGCGGCGTCCCCGACGATCTCACGATTGAGTGTGCTCCTTTACCCCCCGTTCCAGCAGTCTTTACCGGTGACACCAACAATTCGGTGACCATCGTATACACGCAGACCATAGAAGAGGGTAATGAACCTGGTGTCTTTATAGTAACCCGGACTTGGGTCGCAACGGATGCCTGTGGCAATACCACGGTAGAAGTACAGACGATTACCTGGATACCGGATACGATGCTCGATTGCACGATTGTTCTACCTGAAAACGTCGAATGTAACTCTCATGGCGTGATTATCAGTAGTACATTTACCGGAGGAGTCAACTATGATTGGGAAATCGAAGGGGAGGAATGTTTCATCCTGGGAGGACAAAACACCCCTGAGATCACGATCTATATGGGTTGGTCAACGGTGAAAATTATCCTGACGGTGACTGATTCTTTTGGTTGTTCTTCCATGTGTATGGCTTTCCTGGATTGTAATAGTAGCTACTCCCTCAACGCGCCAGGAACCATTGAAAGCGTCATAAGTGATGGTTCAACGATTAGCGATGCTAATACAACAGACCATTCCATCGGTTCCCTGCAAAACTTCAGCTTAAGGCCGAACCCGGTGAGTGAAAGGGTCTTCCTTGATTTTGATGCTAACGTAGAGGAAGTGGTTGAAATACGCTTGATCACCTCCTTTGGACAAGTCATCCTTAGCAGCAGCTTTACCGCTCAAACGGGGGCAAACGCCTACGCGATTGATGTAGCGGAGTTGCCTAAAGGGAGCTACCTGGTACAGGTTAGAACGAGGAAAGAAGTAGTGACAAAAGTGATCATTGTTTTGTAAAAAAGGCATCGTTCACTTACGTAAAAACCTAGCCACAAAAACACAAATCGCACGAAATTTCACAAAAATTGGTGTTTTGATGTTTTTGTGGCAAAGTGAGCACGACCAACTTATCTGTGATATATGTAACCTTTAGTGACTAATGTGTAAGGGAAAAACCACTTTAAAGGTGCAATTTTGTATAAGCATTATGGACATAAATGTACTCGTGGCTTACACCTCCATCAGCCTCAAAAAAGGCTAACTTGATTAAGCGGAAACGTGTTTTTTAATAGATCATACGACTGCCTCAGAAGTTAGTTCCAGAGGGTAGGAACTTTTGCTCCTGCCCTTTTTATTTCTCCAGCCGAAACCCATCTACCCTTAGCAATCAACGACAGGGATTATCTAAAGGTATCGGTCTCGCTTGTCAGATTACATATTGGCAGAAATAAAAATTATCCAAGCTATAGTAAGCGCTTTAGTACATTCACATAACATAAACAACTGATAATCTAAGGCATTAAGTGTATTTTAAAACAATATAAGACCTATCAAATAACAAGATGCCAAGAAGACCACAATCAGCCCCTCTAATCTGACTGATATTACAGAAGTCAAAAAAGTTTTTTTCGACTTGGTCTACTTAATCAAAGATATATGAAACTATATATCAAATACATGGTCAGCTTGCGGTGCAAGATGGTCGTAAAAGCAGAATTGAAAACATTGGGCCAGCCCTACATATCCGTGGAGCTAGGCACCATAGAGCTATGCTGCAAGCCGACCGCTGAACAGCGGGAAGAGTTAAGGATCACCTTGCTGCGCTCAGGCCTTGAATTGCTGGATGATCCTAAAATTATTCTAATCGAAAAAATAAAAAATGTGATCATTGAAATGATCCATTATGATGTGGATTTACCCCACGTTAATTATTCAGACTACATCAGTAAGAAATTAGGCTACGATTATACTTACCTGTCTAATATGTTTTCCGAGGTCAAGGGCACCACCATTCAGCACTTCATCATCACGCACAAAATAGAACGGGTAAAAGAACTGTTGCTCTACGACGAGTACAACCTTACAGAAATCTCTTACATGCTGCATTACAGTAGCGTGGCGCATTTGTCCAACCAGTTCAAGAAAGTCACGGGCTTGAGCCCTTCTTATTTCAAAAAACTCAAGCAGAAACGAAAGAAGAATCTGGAAGATTTCTAAGCAATCGACTTCAAGAATTCCACCCACTGCAGAGCCGCTTCGTCAAATTCATACGCATCCTCTTTGATCACCAACAGTGGGAGTTCGATCTCTGTGGCGATCGCTTCCAGCGAACTATCGTCCAATAAACGAGAGATGAAATTGTGTTTATGGGAAATCATGGCTACAATATCCGCTTTTTTTCCCCTGGCAAATTGTTCGATCTCCGTACGAAAATGACCAAATCGGAGGTCAAAATCAATGGCTGTATCCATTTTGAAAGTTTTCTTCAGGATCATCATTTTTTTCAAAACGTCCAAGTTTTCTTCGTCGCCCTCTACAACATGCAAGACATGTAAGACTGCGTCCAGCGTCTGGCTCCAATCTTTGAGGTAATGGATGGCCTGTAGGTCTCTAAATTCAAAATCTACCGTATAGAGCAGGTCGTTAATACCCGTAAATGTCGCCCCTTCTGGCACCATCAGTACCTGGCAATCGGCCTGGGCCAACACGCTGAGTGTCGTATTGCCTAATTTACTCCCCAGTGCATTGGTTTTTCCCGTCATGCCCATCACAATAAGCTCCACTTTCTCATCAAGTGCGGTATCCAAAATCCCATCTAATGGATAGGCATTCACGGCCAGGTAATCTATTTTCAGCTTTCCGTGGTAGTTTTCAGGAAGGTGTTCATTGACAAAATCCTTCAGCTTTTCGATCACCTTATCATGTCTTTCCTCAATCATTTGGTCGGAAGACCTCATGGGTTCCGGTTTGCCGTGTGCATGCATCATCAGGAGATCAGCCTTAAAAGCATAGGCCATCTTCGCGGCGTATTTGAAAACTTTAGGAGCATGATCATAAAACTCTAAAGCAAACATTATCTTTTTCATTGGTCTTGGTTTTTAAGCTTACGTATTACTAAAGATAGCGAAACAGCAAAGTGGAATAGTTGTATTATTCTAGGTAAGAGTTGTATATATCTCACTTTTCGGGCCTCCATATCACATCGAAGGCTCTTGATCTTTACGTTTTAGAAACCTGTTCGTAGCAGGCTGAACATCGCCAAGCAATACGCCCCAATTTTTGAATTCTTCGGTATGATCGAATATTACTTTGAAAACGGCCATGAGCGGTAGGGATAAAAACATGCCTCCTATTCCTGCCAAAGCTCCGCCAACAAACACGCCAAATAAACTCACGAGTGCATTTATTCTAATTTTGGACCCTAGAATAGATGGCATTAGAATATTATTGTCCAAAAACTGTACTGCAGAAATGATGATCAAAACAATAAATACGGAACTCAGGTTGGTCGAAGCACTTAGGGTCAGTAATACCCCAATGATATTGCCGATGAATGCACCAACGTAGGGAATGAGGTTAAGTAAAGCAAAAATAACACCGATCAACAGCGCATGATCGATGCCAAAAATAAGTAGCGCTCCTCCGAGCAAAATAGTCATGTAAGTAAACTGTATCAATAACCCAACGATATAGCTATGAATAATAGATTCTATACTTTTTAATGTTTCACTGATTTGTAATTCATTACCCTTTTGAAAGGACATCAGTAAAAATTTCCTTAGCGTACTTCTATAATAAAGAATCAGAAAGGTGTAGATCGGGAACAATCCCAAAAATATAAGCAATGTGCTTATGGATCCCATGGCATTGCTAAGGTATTCCCCCGCAGAATCCAATATATTACTAGCTTGATTTTGGATTAGTTCGGTTTGTTGGGCACCAGAAATACTGGTTTTTTCACTGAACCACACGCTAATCACATTGATGTGATTAATGATATTTTCCTTAATTTCTGTGAAATCATACACCAATGGCCTGAGTTGGGAGATGATTAAAAATGTTATTACCGTAAGTACAATTAACATTAAAAACATCGTCAGGAAAATAGAAATACTACTAGGTATCTTTTTACGAACCAGGTACCTGTAAACGGGTAACAATGCAACAGAGGTCACTAGCGCCATCAACAAAGGCATCAGTATATCCTGCAATTGTACAATGACAAAAGCAAGCAAAACCAGCCCCAATAATTCTATCGAGCGTTTGACCGTTAAAGGCAGTTTTTGTATCATTTTGTGCTATTGAATAATCCATCCAGATACCCGGGTTTTATTTTTTATCTCTCGATTTTTATTTGTTCTTCACTACATCTTTTAGCCCAATAAAAGGGATAGCGCCGAAAACCTTAAACAAGCTCATTGCCGTTTGCATAAGGCCTCTTTTAGCTTTAATAACTTTGGCTACGCCCGAGTATCGTTTTCAAAGCATTTTTTAGTTTATCAATAGCTCCTGTTACCGCTAATTCAGCCGTATCTGCCTGGTCTGAAACTACTATGGATTGTTTGCCCTCCAGTCGGGCTTCAAGCAAACATCGGATATCATTCCTTCCTCCTTTTCCTCCGTTTTCGTCTGACAGATGAACTTTTATTCTTGTAATCTCAGATTGGTATAGATCGAGCTCTTGTGCGACTTGGGAAGTAAAAAAATCTTTACTTCTTTCTCCCCCATCAATGTTTTTGTCGGTATTAAATTGAATTGTCATTATTGTTAATTTTTTTGTTATTTATTCTTTTCAACCATTATGTTCTTCCAGATCATTGTGGTTGTCTCCTCCCAAACTGTAGTAGTTGTTTTCTTCATCTTCACTGCCCACACTTTCCTGCTGATCGTCTAATTCTGATCCCGGAACATCTAAATCATCCCCCGACATATGGCCTTTAAAACCCTTTTCGTTCAATGTTCCTTCTTCATCATTTGGAGCTTTCTTTTTTGAAAGATCACTGGGGTTTATTGCCGTTTCTTTCTGCTCCTGGTAGTAAATATCCTCCGAAGGCGGATATAATGGATAGCCTGGCAACTTAGACTTCTCTGTATCGTTTTTCACTTTCATGCCTTCATGTGTTTTCGAATACTTTCTTACCAGTTCCACCAAAGAATTATAGTATTCTTTCAGGTTCTCACTATCTATTCCCTCTTTGTCTGAGCTGTTTACCGGTATTTCAGAAATGTATTTAGATAGCTCGGGAAATTCCTGATGAATTTTGGTAGTGATGGTTGTGATATCCTGCTCCCATTCTTTTTTCGTTTTCATTTTATCTTCTAGATTTTTTCAGTGTCCTTTAGGGACTGAATTTGTAAATATGCTGACCTGAACATCGTGTTCAACTGCATCATCTCTCAGCGTAATCATCTTATCTGTTTGAACCACTCCATCATCGGTTACCATCATTTCTCCTGGGCTGTTTTTTTGTGTAGTCACAATATGATAGACCGAGTTCTTATAGCGATAATGTACGGTGAAGGATTTCCACTCTTGAGGAATACATGGAACGAGTTTCAGTTTGTCTCCCTCTTGTTGCAAACCAAGAAGAGATGCTGTAATCAGCCGGTACATCCAACCGGCAGAACCTGTGTACCATGTCCACCCGCCACGTCCAGCATGTGGTGCGCGGGCATACACATCTGCTGCTATTACGTAAGGTTCCACTTTGTAAACTGAAATTTCTTCGGAAGTTTTCCCATGGTTCACAGGATTGATCATATTCAATAATTCCCACACTCGTTTAGTATCACCAAGTTTTGCAAAAGCCATCGCCAACCATACCGCAGCATGTGTGTATTGCCCACCATTCTCTCTTACTCCGGGTACATATCCTTTAATGTATCCAGGGTTTAAATCTGATTTGTCGAATGGTGGTTCTAACAACTGAATGATTCCTATATCCTTTTGTACCAGATTTTTGTAAGCTGATTCCATGGCGGTATGTACGCGCTTCTCATTTCCTGCTCCTGATAAAACAGACCAGCTTTGCGCGATGGAATCAATTTTACATTCTTCATTATTGGAAGATCCTAATGTAGCCCCCTCATCAAACCAGGCACGTTTATACCACGCTCCATCCCAGGCGTGCTTATCAATATTTTCCTTTAATTGCTGCGCTTGTTTTTTACATTCGTCAGCAAATACGGAATCGTTACGTAAAGAAGCAACCGTTTCGAATCGGGTTAAAATATCATAAAGAAAAAATGCCATCCATACACTTTCTCCTTTTCCTTTATTGCCCACTTTATCAAAACCATCGTTCCAATCACCGGTACCAATTAAGGGTAAGCCACGTATACCATAATTGAATCCATGTTCGAGTGCTTTTACACAGTGGTCATAAAGGTTAGCAGTGGTAGCGGATTTAACAGGTGTGCCATAATAGGACTCCTCTCCGGCGTTTAATTGCCTGCCCTCAATGAAAGTTGCTGGTTCATCGAGCACACCATCATCTTCGGTATGCAAAATATAAAGCGTTGTTGCAAATGGTAACCAGAGAAAATCATCTGAGCAACGTGTACGAACACCATTTCCAGTTGGCGGATGCCACCAATGTTGTACATCTCCTTCTGTAAACTGCCGCGAAGCGCAAAGTAAAATTTGTTCACGTGCAAGTTGTGGTTTTGCGTGAAGAAGTGACAATACATCCTGCAACTGATCTCTGAATCCAAAAGCGCCTCCTGATTGATAAAATCCGCTCCGGCCCCAGAGTCGAGAAGAAAGTGTTTGATAGGTGAGCCAGCCGTTCGTAATCATATTGAGGGCTGCATCCGGCGTTTCCACCTGCAATGCTCCAAGCGTATGCTTCCAGTATTCTTTTACTTTTTTTAATGAATCAAATGCAGTAGTACTTCCTCTGAATTGCTTTGCGATTGAACTGGCATCAAGCGCATTTTTTCCTGCTCCAAGACGAAAAATAATTTCTATTTCTTCGCCATCAGCCAGATCAAAGGGAACCTGGATTGCCGCGCATGGATCTAATGCAAGTCCGATCTTTCCGGAAAGTTTTTTCCTGGACATGGCATCAGGATGCTGCAAGGTACCGTTGCGGCCAATAAATTCAGCACGATCAGCCGTAAACGATTTTTTAAAATTATCAACATCGAAAAATGCAACACGATCATTAAATTCGGCATTGTAAGGATTTTTTGCAAAGAGTGCTCCACTATCAGGATCAATTTCGGTGTGAATGTGCATGATTGTTTTCGATCTGTTATTATCCAGCACCCATTCTATAAATCCGGTAGCCGATAGCTGACGTGGCCTTCCCGATTGATTACGAATTTTTAAAACGTTGAATTTAACGGCAGCTTCCAAATCAACATGCACAGTCATTTCGGAAAAGATTCCATCTTCGATATGTTCGAACACACTGTATCCAAATCCATGGCGAGTGATGTATGGCGTTTGACCTCCTGATGGAAGAAGTGTAGCAGACCAGAAATGTCCGTTTTCATAATCGCGAATGTAAAATGCTTCTCCACCTTTGTCACAAACAGGGTCGTTTTTCCATGGTGTGAGGCGCAATTCATGCGCGTTCTCCGTCCATGTATAAGCCGTTCCGCTTTCTGAAATAACGGTTCCGAAATTTGGATTCGCAATTACATTTACCCAAGGAGCAGGGGTTTTATTTTTGTCATCAACAACAATAACATATTCGTTTCCGTCAGCAGAGAAACCTCCCGTACCATTATAAAAGATTAAATTCTTTGGCCGTTCAATTGGTGTTAGCGCTTTAGTTGTTTGTATTGGTGTGATATACGGAATGATTACGCCTGGAATCTGTGTGCGTTTAATCTGTTCTGATAATGTTCCGTCACTATCAGAAATATTAATACGTGCTACAGTTTGAAACAGGATTCGATCCTCCTTGGATATCTGATCGGAAGCTCTGACAAAAACGCCTCCTGAACGATCTTTGTATTCGGCAGGAATGAGTGCTTCAATTTCATTTTGAAAATCCTGCCTATACACATTTTGCTCTTCGTTCCATATTACCAAATCAACAGCGAGCCCTTTTAGTCGCCAATAAGCATGTGCCTGTACAAGTTGTTTTACCAATTGTATGTTATCCTGATCTTCAATTTTCAAAAGCACTATAGGTAAGTCTCCTGAAATGGAATAGCCCCACAATCCTGACTGCCCGCGATGATTGCTGATAAGTATGGCAGGGTCTGCACGAAATGCGGAATTAATAAATAGAATGGGACTGGCAAGATGACCGAACAATTGTGCATCTCTTTCCGACGCATTAATTTGTCTTAGTACGACCTGGCTATGCGTCCATGCTAATTGAAACACACGATTCTGATGATGCTTATCCTGGTATTTATCGATTAAACTTTGGCACACTTCCTTGGTTTCACCAATCCCTGTAATCATTTCAATCGTAACGGCTTCTTCGGGTTCAAGCGTTATTTTATATCGTATCGAAACAATTGGATCTAACACCGATCCTTGATTTCCGGCAAGCGGCCCCGGTTTGTTCATCACTTGTGGGTTCACGGTTGTATTTCCGCGACCAATGAATTCCATCCGGTTTGTTTCATAGGATATTTGTTCAGCAGTTTTCCCTTTCATCGTCATCAGATGGAACATCCATGGTGGCTTCTCTTCGGCTGATCGGGATCTGCGTGTACAAATAATGGCATGTTGAGGTGCGAGAATCTCTGTTTGGACAAAAAGATTGCTAAATGCGGGCTGCATTAAATCTGAAGCAGCAGGTGCGAGCACTACTTCGGAATAACTTGTAAGCTCAATAGTCTTGCGAATAGAAGAACGGTTTGCGATGCAAACTCTTCTCATCTCTATATCATCTTCGGGTGATACTACAATTTCAGTATGTGTTTCTATTTCGTTGTTGGTAGCATGAAAGTCAACACGACCTTGTGAAAATGCGGCTTCATATTTATTGCTTTTTTGCAGCGTTGGCTGATGAGTATTGGACCAAAACTTCCCGCTCTCTACATCGCGTATATAACAGAATGTCCCCCAATTGTCGCAAGTTCCATCCTCTCGCCAGCGGCTGACCGCCAGATTTTTCCAACGGCTGTAGCCTCCTCCTGCATTTGTTACCATTACGTGGTATCTGCCATTTGACAATAATTGTACAGCAGGTAAAGGCGTATTTGGCGTATTGAATACCCTTGTTTCGGCTCCAACCTCCACAGAATTGCTTTCCGCAATATCGGTGGTGTGTGCATAAAAAGCGGTTGCTTTTGGAACACGTTCCTGCAATAATAAAAGCGCTGACTTAAATTGTGGTTCGGCCTCAAATAGCTTTTGCATGGGCTTGTCAAGCAATAGATATGCTAATGCCAATAAGCTCATACCCTGGTGATGGGCCATGAATGAATAAACAGTAGCACTTGATTGTCCACGTTGCAAGCGCGATGGTGTATAATCTATGGCTTCATAAAATCCATGTTGACCTTCAAATCCCTTTTCGGAAAGAAATTCCAGATTTTTATATGCTTCTTGCGGATCCACCATCAGGGCAAGAACAGATGCATAAGGGGTAATCACGGTATCCTCTTCAAGTCCGCGTTTCAATCCCAGCCCGGGAACGCCAAATGCACGATATTGATAATGAGAATGAGCGTTGATCATATTGAAACCAGACTCAGATATTCCCCAAGGCACCCCTTTTTGTTTAACACCGTTAATCTGGCATTTAATGACCGATTTATAGGTTTGGTCAAGTAGTGTATTTTCATAAGTCGGCATTACCAAAAGCGGCATCAGGTATTCAAACATGGAACCACTCCATGATAAAAGTATTGTTTCACCATCTACCATTGTCAGTAAACGTCCCAATGCAAACCAGCTTTCAACAGGTAGTTTTCCTTGCGCAATACCCGTAAAAACAACAAACCTTGCTTCGGATGCCAGCAAATCATAAAAACTTGTATCTGTGCGATTTTCCTGCACATTGTAACCAATGGTAAACAGATTACTTGATTTATCATACAGGAAATCCCATTCCATTTCTGATAACCTATTGCATTGTTGGGCAAGATTTTCGACGGAATCAATTCGAGCTTCAACTAGACGTATTGACTCCGCTAATGCAGTTTTAAATAATCCGAGCCATTCTCTTTCATTATCGGAATTGCGCTCATGTTGCTGACGATTCACTTCAAGCTGTAATTCCTTTATCGCATTTAATAATTCAAACAATGTTGCATCCGCACTCAGGGAAAAATAAGTTGTAAACTTAGCAGGAACGGTAGATAACAAATCCCAGGGTATAAATAAGCTAATATCTTCATTCAGATGCACTAACTGTTCATTCAATGTTTGCTTCCACCAATAGGTTTCGGTCTTTGAATCCTTGTTCAGGTTTTCAAAAACAGACAAGAAGCTTTTTGTCAACTTTTCAATGTGAAATTTCGTATCACGATGTGTACTTAAATCAGCTCCACATGCTGCTTCTAAATCAATATTAAACGGGGTCAGTAATTCACGGTCTTTTTCTTCCAATGTGTCGGCAAGAACATGTAACGTATCCCGGAGCCCTTCAAATAATTTTGGGCCTGCTATTTTTTGATGAGGAATAGCAAGCAACCCCTGTTTCAATATTAGCAAATACCCAGCAAGGTTTCCGCTGTCAACTGTTGAAATATATTTTGGAAATAATGGATTCAACGATTGCGTATCATACCAATTGTAGAAATGCCCTCTGTGCCGCTCCATTTTATTCATCGTGCTTATCGTCTTTGTTGTTTGTTCAATAAGCTGTGAAGTTGTTAGGTAACCAAACTCGCAGGCAGATAAATTGGCAAGCAATGAAAGTCCAATATTGGTAGGAGATGTACGATGTGCTATCAGCTCAAGGGGTTGTTCCTGAAAATTATCTGGCGGCAACCAATTATCGTCAGCTTCTACAAACTTTTCGAAGTAGCTGTAGGTCTTTCGAGCAAGTTTTCTTAGAAAAATATTTTGCTCATTGGTTAGTAAGGAAACTTTTTTCGCTATTGGTTTACTTAACCACCATGTAGCATAAGGAGTAATGCACCAAAGAAACAAGATAGGACTCGCTACGCTTAACTTTAATGGAGAATAAATAAACAGGTAGAGAAGTACTACCAAAGAAAGAACCGGTTCAATCCACATAGAAGAATAGGAATCGAACAGATTTGTTTTAATACTTTTTTCTTCATTATCAGATGGATCCCATTCTAACATTTTTTTCCTGGAAATCGACATTCTCCATAGTGTTTGTATGATTGCTGTCGAATTAGAAAATGCTTCGTAAGGAAGACAGATAAGTTTAAATAAAGTCTTTCTGAAAATATCAGCAATGTTGTGGATAGAATTTTCAAAGTGGTGACTTAAGGTGACTTCTCTCGGCTTATTGATCGTATCCCAAACGGAAGAAATGATAGTCGGGAGTATGATCATCACGGAAACCGTGATTGTCCAGAACAAAGTAGATGGCAATACCATCCAACCCATTAACAAAAACAAGGTAAGAGCAAGAGGAACTAAACTTCGTCTAAGGTTATCAAATATTTTCCATCGTGATAAAACTGAAAGAGGATTTTTATGCCAGCGTCTTTTCACATCAGGAACCATAGGTAGAAATCTGGAAAAAATCTGCCAATCTCCACGAATCCATCGTGAAAACCTTTTCCTATCGGCTCGATAGCTGGTCGGATATTTTTCAAACAATTGCACATCGCTCAACAATCCAGACCGTATATAGCAACCTTCAAGGAGGTCGTGACTTAGAATGGTATTTTCTGAAAATCTTCCTTCAAGAACTTTTTTAAAAATGTCCACTTCGTAAATTCCTTTGCCGATAAAAGAACCTTCCCCAAATAAATCCTGATACACATCGGATGATGCAAGTGTGTAAGGATCAATGCCTGGCTCATTCCCATGCATTTGTGTATATAACGAACTGGTTGTTTCTGGTAAACTGACCGTTACTCTTGGTTGAAGAATGCCGTACCCTTTGGTTACACGTTTCTTTTTCTCATCATACCATGGATGATTCGAAGGATGAGCCATCGTTCCTATTAACTTCCAAGCTGAGCCAAGCGGCAGTTGTGTATCTGCATCGAGGGTTATCACATACTTTATTTGTGGGAAAATGGATTGGTCACCTATGATGAGTGAAAATCTTTCATTTAAGCTCCCACGCAATAATGAATTAAGTTCAGTTATTTTTCCGCGTTTTCTCTCATAACCCATCCACGTATTTTCCTGTAAATTCCAATACCTCGGACGATGGAAAAGAAAAAATAAATCATTTTTTTCTCTACCGTATTTTTTATTGAGTTCTTCAATACCACGTTTTGCTAAATCAATAAGAGACTTGTCTCCGGGAAGTGTTTCCTCCGCAGCATCCGTAAAATCTGTCAGTAAACCAAAATGCAAATTGTCGTTTCTGTTTGCCAGAAACCGGACTTCCAATGCCTCAACTAAATTTTCAATTGCCTTTTCATTAGTGAGCATTACAGGGATTACAACCAATGTGCGGAACTCAGAGGGGATTTTTTTAGAGAAATCCATTCTTGGCAGCAGATTCGGTTTAACCAACAAAGAAGAAAAAAAGTTAACAACCGATATGGCAAGCTGACTTGCAAATAGCAACGAAAGCACCGCAATTGAAAAAAGCAGCCAGTTATTTTGTGTATCCCTATATGCTCTTAATAAAATACCTGCAGTGATCGCACATGTGATTAACAAGATAGCACCTAAATAAATTTTAAGCGTATGTTTTCTCAATCCGTACCTGACCCTTTCAAAAGCCGACACAGGCATTTTAGCCCGTTTTTTGGTTTGCCTGACTCCATCCCCTATGAGGTAATATCCAACATGTAATGTGCGATCATCATTAATATTTTCTAGTGCATTTTCATGCATTAGCTGTATGGCTATGCGGGCAACTTCATGCTCTGTTATTTTGCTTTTCTTTGCAATACGCTCCACCACATGACGGTATCTGTCGCGCGTTGAGAAATCCATTGAGCCATAAATTCCATTGTTATCTTCACGAAGCGTTTTCTCAACAATGCTATGTGCTTCGACAAATTCGCGCCAATCCATTGCACCCAGCAAACGAAGACTGCCGATACTATTGTTCATGGAAACCTGGTCGGCAGCTTCCTTTTGATTTTCTGCGTGAACCAATTCAAGGCTCGTCAATCCGATTGCTGACAATTGCCTTTCTATCCAGTTAAGCGCCACAGCCAAGTCAGGACCTTTGCCTCTCAATTGCCGGATTAATTCAGAAACATAAGCACTTGTCAAAGGCGGATTTGACCGTGCCATGTCGGCAATAACCAATATCAGATTTTTGGGATCCGTTTCAACCGTTTCAATCATCTTCTTTCCCCAATAATCAGCAAGGCTTTTATCCACTCTTTCAATAGCGATCCTGATTGATACGCGCCTGAGGTTCTCGATCAGCGCAAGGCGAAGCATTATAGGTATTGCCCACAGTTCACCTAATTGCAAATTGGTAACGGTTTGATATGCGTTCACAAAACTGCTCAGGCTCTCCATGTCCATTCTTCCATCGCTGTGAGAAATAATCTGGATGACTATGTCATAGATGCGTGCTAATCCTTCGGATTCATTGTTTGAGAGTTGAGGCAAATCTTCGCTGTACCCTTTTGGAAAATGTTTTTTTGCAATGCGTATATGTTCTTCAACAAGATAAAAATTGTCTATCAGCCATTCGGCAGCGGGCGAAATCTGATCTTTTCTTTTAATTGAATCGGTTATAAGCTTGCGCACGCTGTGCAGAATGATTTCATTATTTGCAAGCCGTCCGAGTAAATGATCCTTTGCCGGTTTCTTGCTTATCTTATGGCTTCCCGCGAGGGTTTTTCCTAAGCGTTCCATCTGATCAGAACTGAATAACTGCGCCCTCAATGGTTCCTCTTGTGAGTAACGTTGATTAGCGTTATTACTTTGAAACAAATCCCTCATATTGGATATGAGTTCATCTGCTTTAGGTATCAATTTCATACGGACTGCCCTTTTAGTTTTTTTTATTCATTAATTAGATATTATTTGACATAATTTAATCTTTAGACAGAACAAAATCGAAGCTGACGGTTATTTCGTCTCCAACTTTTATGGCTCCAAGGAACATGACAGGGGGCTCCATATTGAAGTCTGTCATCTTTATCGTTTTGGAAACGGTTAATTGCAAGTCTCCATTAGGCAGTTCTTTTCCAATAGCCAAAAGAGAAACCGCCTTGCTGGTACCAGCCATGGTAAGATTACCGGTAGTACCTATGCTTACAGCGTGAGTATCATTTATATTTACAACGGCATTGCTGAAGGGAAAAATAATAGAAGGATACTTGTCTGAATTAAAAGCTTCGTAGGTTTTATCATCCATCTTATCCCCTTCTTCACTCTTAATGCCAGTCACTTTAATTTTAATTTCAGCATCTTTAATCGAAGACAGCACATTGTCTTCCATCTGAAAGGAACCCTTGCCTTCCATTACCGTCACTTTTGACACCCAATCATGTAAAGTGGACGTACCACTGATGGTTGCATTTACAGATTTCAGGGAAAAGTCAGCAGCGGTCAATTTTGACTGTATTTCAGTAGTTACTGCCTTAAGTATCTCAGGAGCCGCTGCTTCCAGCTCTTGAGTAGTAACGTCTTCCAGTTGTTCAACAATAGTTGGGATGGGCTTTTCCGTGGTGGTTATTTTGGGAACGGTAACAGCAACGCTCGGCTTTTCAGTGATTATTGCCTTAGGTTTGTTAGTAGTCATTGCAGGCTTATCAATACGGGCTACCTTAGGCTTACTAGCCATCTCTTTAGGCTTATCAACCATCATTTCAGGCTGGTCTACAGCTATTAGTCCCGAATCTACCTTTACTTCAGCAGTGATCACTGACATGGAAGTATCCAGTTGGCTAGTCACCTGTGCTTCATCATTTTCAGGCGCACTGCATTGCATGAATGCAACAGAGATGACCATCAGCGACGCGACAAGTGACAGGGAATATTTAGTCATTGTTTTATTAATTAGATTGTTCATTTATTCAGTAAAGATGATCCTATTCATTTTCAATACATTACACATCCGCTGCAAAGACTTACATGTATCACACATTTTAAATTTAACATTCAAAAAAGCCCCCAGTAAAGTACTGGAGGCAGTGCATCAAATGGTATTCTAGACTTAAAATTTCCAGACAATAAAGCGGTTTGGGCTAAGGCCGAGATTGTTTTAAAGCAAAAGAAGTAATAGCAGTACAATAACGATAATGGCCCCTACCGAGAGATAAACACCTTGATTTAGAGCTTTAAGCTCGCGTTTTATTTCACGTACTTCCTTGCGCAATGCCCTCTTCTGAGTACCAATCATTTCCGACTTGCTCATTGTGTTTATTTCGTCTAATCGGTTGAGTAGAACTTCAGCAGGTGTGGCGCTAACGGGAGGATTAATGGGGATAGCACTAGGAGGCCTTACCGATGCAGCATACACCGTAGGAGGAAAAAATGACAAGATCAAGAGCGCCGTCATTATAGGCAATATTAACTTTTTCATTGGAATACTTTTTTTGAATTACTTTTTCTGTGAACCACCACTTTTACCTCCAGATTTTGGTGTAAAAGCGTCGATGGCTGGCTCCTTTTTCTGACCTTCCGCTTTATAATCAGAGACAATTTTCTTCTTGCCGGTAGCTTTTTCTTTTTTCTTGTTTTTATTTCCTTTGTCCTTGCTCATTTTTTTGTTTTTGTCCATGCCATGTAGGGGGGCTGTCCGTATTGCTACAGCCCACCAAGCGGTGGAAATTTTAAATTTTTAATCGAAAAAAGGGAAAAAGCAAAATTGGCGTAAAAAAAATTTTACGCCAATTTGCGTAAATTAGATTCCCTAAAAAGGTTAAAAAACCTGCTTATTAAAAACAAGAGGAAAACCTTGTTAATTAATATATTAAATATACAAATGTTAATAGGGAAAGGTGTTATACAATTCATGGGAACTGTTACATAAATCACACATTCAGGACAGGTACAACCAGGCTATTGAGCAAAGACATCCTACTTGTTCGCTAATAGGGTTTTGAATCAGCCACTTACCTAATTCCTGGCGTTGACTTTTTTTTGCAAGACCTGTCGGGCAGTATACAAGCGGCTTTTTACTGTACCAATGGGTAGGTTTAAAGCCTGTCCAATCTCTTTGTATTGGTACCCTTGGTGATGCATTAAAAAGGGAACTGAGTATTTGTCGTCTACCTCATCCAACATGCCATAGATTTCCTGAATTCTAATGTTTACTTCACCTTGATTGGCCAGTGTACTCTTGCTTTCCGTATAGAGAAGAGACCTTTCAAAAGATATTTTAACCAAGCCTCTTCTTTTATTTTCCCGAAAATTATTGATAAAAGTGTTGCGGATAATCGTTGCCATCCAAGCTCGAAAATTGGTACCCATTACAAAATGGGAGCAGTAATGAAAGGCGCGCATAGTTCCATCTTGAAAAAGGTCCTGCGCATCCTGGTAATCTTTGGTCAATTTCAAAGCGAAAGCAAAAAGGATTGATCTTTTGTTAATCAATTCAACATTAAACTCTTGATGTGTCATTTTATATTTAAGTTTAATTAATCAATCTTCATAACCGCTTTTTATTACGGTAAGTACCATCTTGAACCTTCCATTTGGTCTAATAAAATTTGCCTTGTGAGCAGGTATTACGATGGACTCCCCCGTCTGCAGCATATGTGACTTGCCGGCAATCACAATTTCTGCCTTGCCTTCAATAATCTGAGCGAAGGAATCAAAGGGCGTTATCTTTTCAGTCAGGCCTTCCCCTCCATCAAAAGACATCACGCTAATATTCCCTGTCGACTTTTTAAGGATCGTTTTTATGACTACTGCATTAGGAATGTATTCAATGATCTCTACGGTGATATTTACTTTGGATTTTTCCAGTTCAGCTTCGTCCATGGTTCTCTCTTTGTTTAGAAAAATAAAGGTCGCCCAATTTCAACCTCGAACCATTATATAATTAAACCCCATAATTACATAATTCACAGATGAGCACCGCCGAACAACACCTCCTTTCGTAACTATCTGAATATCAACATACTTTCCAAAAAGTACGTACCTCACAAAATAGTAAGTAATCAACAAACAACAGGGTCCAGCTCGTTCTTTGGGTATTGTTATTTCTTTAAAAAAAACCTGAAATGAAATATTATAAGACGATGCTTACGCTGCTTTTGATGGCAGTAATGAGTCAGTTTGCCGCCGCACAGCACAATGCGGGTCACAATGGTAAAATATTGATGATTGCGTCCAACCCCGCCGTTAGTGAGCAAACGGGTTGGCCCATTGGGGCCTGGTATTCGGAGGTCGCCCACCCACTTTGGGCATTTACCGAGGCTGGATATACGATGGACATTGCCAGCCCCGAAGGAGGAGAAGTAAAGTTTGATGCTTTCAGCGACCCCGAAGACGAAAGCCAATATGCTGCTTTTGACTACTTGTCACTAGGTTTCAAAAAAGACCCTGTAAGGCAAGAACAGATTAAGCATACGCTAAAATTGTCGGACGTGAACCCCGACGAGTACAAAGCCATCTTTGTTTGTGGAGGACAGGGGCCGATGTACACCTTTATCAACAATGAGGAACTACATCAATTCTTTGTAGATTTTTACCAAACCGGAAAACCAACGGCAGCCATTTGTCACGGCACGAGTATTTTACTCAAAACAAAACTGCCGAACGGAAAGCTGTTGGTCGAAGGAAAAAAGTGGACGGGTTTCGCTTCTTCCGAAGAACAATATGCCGACAACTACGTAGGGATGCAAATCCAACCCTTCCGCATCGAAGACGAAGCCCGAAAAATAGCCAACACTACCTTTGTGGTTGCTCCTCCTTTTGAGGCTTTTGCCGTAAAAGACGGCAACCTGATCACCGGACAACAGCAAAATAGTGGTGCTGCCGCCGCTGAATTGGTATTGGAAGAACTCCACAAGCAAAGGAAAAACTATCCTACTTATGTATTGGTGCACGGCGCCTGGGCCGACGAAAGTGCCTGGGGTTTTGTGAGAAACCAACTGGCCGTCCAGGCCAATGTAGTGGTGGTAAACCTACCCGCACACGGCGTGGAGCTCACCCCGGCCAATCAAGTAGCACTCAGTGATTACGTAAAAACAGTTACCGATGCGATTCAGCAGCAAGCAGGAAAAGTCATCCTGGTGGGGCATAGCATGGCAGGCATGGTCGTCTCTCAGGTAGCGGAAAATATTCCCAACAAGATCGACAAGTTGATCTATGTTGCTGCCTACTTGCCGCAAAATGGAGAAGACCTCCTGACGCTTTCCAGCCAGGACAAGCAGAGTGAAGTAGGAGGAGCTCTGGAGTTCAACGCAGACTACTCTGCTGCCACGATAAAAAAAGAGATGATCGCTCCGGCAGTTTGTGCTGATTGTCCGGATTACATGAAAGAGGTATTGGTAAAATACCACAAAGCAGAACCCGCCAAGCCGCTCAGCGAAAAGGTAAGCTTGACGCAGCAAAACTTCGGGAGCGTACCGAAATATTACATCCATACCACCCAGGACCATGCGGTTGGCTACGAATTGCAAAAGCAGATGGTCAAAGCCAACGGCACCATCCAAAAGACTTTTGAGATGAATACCTCCCATTTGCCTTTTGTGGTTCAACCACAGGAGTTTTTAACGATCATTACGACGATCAAATAAATTACTATTTTTTGCTGTACTGGACTTTCAGCAAAATGCCTAAAGTCGTAAAGAGACGAGTGGCAATAATCACAAATCTTGATATACCCGGCACTAAGTGGTTTGGGAATATTATCGCAACGTCATTTTTTGCTCTGCCAAGGCGAAAAACGTAGGCGAAGCCTAAGCTTCGGCGAGGCTTTTTAACGCAGTCAGAGCAAAAAAGGACAAGTGAGAATGTCCCAGACCACTTAGTAACGGGTATAGAACACGGATCTAACGGATCTGACCGATTTACACGGCTTTTAAAACTGTAAAAATTCGCTTCGCGTCTACTTCGTGGTCTGTTTTATCCATTAAACTCCGAGGAGCTTGCGAAGATCAGCGAAGCTAATCTGTGTTCTATCAAGATTATCTCCATTGGGGGGCCTAGTCTTAAGCTGCTAACATTCCAAAAGCAGTTACGCCTGTAGCCTAAAATACAGTAAAGGTCCTCTCTTATTCTCAACCACCTACGATTCAATCATAAAAGATGAGAAAAACCTATCTCGTTAGTATTTTCCTATTAACCAGCCTGCTTGCTTTTGCTCAGATCAATGAAAGCGACACGGTTGGCTTCCAGCTTCAACTACGCTCGGGAGGTTCCTATCAAACCGGAAATGTAGAACTTCTCCGGGTGACCAACCAGTTGGATGTATCCACAAGAATATCCAGCGATCTGGTTTTTAAAACGCAGAATAATTACTTCTACCAAAGATTTTTTGGCAACAAAGCAGATGAAGATTTGGCGAGCAGCAACTACCTGTACCTCCAACCGGAGAACATCCTCTATCCTTATGCCATAAGTTTTATCTCGACGAATTTCCGAAGAGACCTTGACCTGCGAACGTTTACCGGGCTCGGGCTGACCTATCAGTTACTACAAAAAACAGCTCAAACCGTCAAACTCTCGGCCAATGTGCTTTACGAGCAATCGACCTATCGTAGCCAAGTTTTCAATTATCAGGAATTTGATGGCTCGGAGCACATTAAGGCTTTTTGGAGCACGCTTTATCTCCGTGGCTTTCATCCATTAAAGGAAGCTGCCCTCAAGCTCACCTACGAACTCTATTGGCAACAGTCGCTAGCCGACAGGGTGAATTACCGCTATCATCTCCTGGCTGGCTTGGACCTTAGCGTACGGAAGGGGTTTTCCATCCAGTCGAGGATCATCTACGCTTACGAAAACCTAGTGACGACGCGGGTCAAACAAAAGGATTTGTTGTGGACCTGGGGATTGGCTTATCAGTTTAAATCAAAGTGATTGGGCGAGTAGCTTTATGGTTTTGTTGGGCTTTGGGGCATTTTTGTTAGTGGGATACTTTTTTTATTTGCTATTTTTCGCGGCTATAACGGTTAGTGTATGGTGCAACTCCAGCTCTTTGTTGTTTACAGGTCTGTATTATATTGTTGTCTCTTCATTCATCTTATTGCAAATCTTTGTTGAGCAAATTCAAAATATTTTCTATTCTCTGTATTTGTAATGTCGGCCATTTGTTTTTCGACAAAATCTAAAATCTCCTTCTTCTCATCGTTTGTTAATTCTATTCTTCCACTTGCCAATGACGTATCAAAACTTTGACTTGCTCCCTGTAAATAATTGAGCAAGTATTTTGTCTTTCCCCTGTTTAGTATTTCTTGAGCAAACAAATGATAGCTTCTATAAACTCCCCAAGTTTCTTTCGAACTTTTTGACAATTCTTGATATAGGTCTAAAATCAAACTATCTGGTACGATTGAAAAATCTTTTATCACATATTCACAAACTTTCATTCTGAAGTCCATATTAGGGTCTTTCAGATCGTCTCCGTGTTTTCCATTCCAGTCGAATTTTATCTTATTAAAATCCAAGTCTGAATATTCCTTTATGAACTTTTGGATTTCCATTCATTTAATTGGTTATAACGTCTCGGTGCCGCGCAATGCCCGCCTTCACCAACGTCGCTAGATGGTTTTAACGTGACCAATTTAGGGCTTTTTACTCGAAGAATCAACGTTATGGCGGCATTGCGGCATTGACGCGTTAGCATTGTTAGCTGTCGGATTTTTCATATAAAAATTATTCGATTATTGATTGTATTTTCATAAATGCATTTTTAAGAATCTCAATATTCTCAATTTCTTCTTTAGTCAAATCAAAAGCAATTTCGGACGCAATTTCTGGTTTACCTATATTTCTTTTACATAAGGTACTAATTAATCTTCTCAAGTCCTTTGAAAATTTAACACTATTCCTAATAGATTCAAAATCATTTATTGTCCATTCACTTTCATCGTCTTTCACGAATGCTCTAGTGCAGGTATTTTTTAATTGTATATTTGTAAAAACATCTTCAAACTCTTTAGCCCCAATAAAAAAACAATGATTTTCTAAAAAATCATCATCAAATCCAACCTCTCGTAATTTTGATAATGTTACTTGGTTTTTTGAATTCGGAAACTGAGTATCCTTGTCAAGTAGAAGGATCGTACAATCTTTTTTATTTTTATGAAGAAACTTTAGTGCGTTACTCCATTGGCCATTTGTCTGAAGGTTTATCAGTACGATACCATCTTCTATTAGATCTTTTTTAGTAAAAGTTTTATACAAAATAGGTATAGCATTTTGCTCACTCTCACCTTCAACAAGAAGGAAGCATTTTTCATAAAAAATGCTACTATTTTTGATTCCGCTAATTTCAGAAATCTTAGATAAAAATTGTCTGATGTCTTCGCTTTCATCAGTATCCAAATATAAGATTCTTGATTTTTCTTCTACTTCATTTCTTAAAACATGATTAATATTGTTAGCAGGGGCCCTATCAATCATAGTTAATGAGTGAGTACAAATAATAGATTGAATATTCAAAGATTCATCTTCTGCTAAATCTCGAATTACATAGAACATCTTTCGTTGAGCGTCATAGTGAAGATTAGAATCAGGCTCGTCATATCCTCGGATTAAAAACCTATTCGAGTCAGCTGTTGCATTTATTTCAGCATCCCATTCAAGTATAGATAGAAAAATTTTCTTTTTCGAGCCTTCTCCTATTTGAGAAATAGATTTCTCTTTGCCCGAAGCATCAATAATGTTTAATCCAAAGAAAGAGAGTCCTCTTGAAAAATCAATATTGTAATTTCCTTTAATTATATCTATTTCAGGCTTGTACTTTTTAATATGCCCTAGTAATTGATTTTCTAATTTATTGTCTAAATCTGAGGTTATATTTCTTTTCAAGCCTTGAAAACTCTCTTTAAGCACCTCATTCCCGTCTTCATCTTTTTCATAGAATGAATTTCTGTATACAATTTCTAAAGTTTTTCTAATAATACCTTCTGGATTTCCATAATCGCTTGACGAGAATCGTTGAAATATTGGCAGGTGATTAACAATACTATTGTATCTAATTTCTTGCCAAATTCTAGTTTTTGGTAACTCATGACGTTTTAGATAATCCTCGACAGCACCTTTTCTTTCAGCTTGATTTGATTTTCTATCAATTCCATATCGTTCTAATAGAGCTTTAAGTTCAGGCGCGTTTAAATCATTGTAATTATTAAGCTCATTATCTGAGTATACTTCTAGATAACAGAAATACTTTGACGATTCTGATTTCGGTATAATTCGCCTAATTTTTAATTCCCCATCCAAAATAAATTTAGAAATATCTACATTTTCACTAGATGGTGTTAAAGTCAATTCAATTTGAATAGCATCAGCATCATCTCTAAAGTCTTCATCTCCTGGATTTTTATTGTTCAAAATAATTTCAATCGCATCAAAAATAGTTGACTTACCTGCATCATTTTCGCCTATAAAAACCGTGAGATTATGAAATGGAATTTCTCCCGAATCTTCATAACACTTCAGGCCTTTGATGGATAATTTTTTCAGCTTCATTTTTACGAAAATTTCCCCCAATCTCTTTTAACGAACCAATTTGGGCTCCAAGTTATATAGTCGGCTGGATCAAAATGTTCCGTTAATACTTCTAAATTCACAACTTGTTCAGGATGTATAGAAAGTGTATGTTTTCCATCAGGGCTTTCCAAGTCATAAGTATGGTATCTATCAGGGTTATCCTTTAGATTTCTTCTAGAAGGTCCATAATCAAAAGGGATACAAACCCTTGAAATTCTACCCTTAGACTTCGAATCAAAGGTGATTTTCACTTTTCTTTTGTCATGTATTGCCTGAATAAATGCTTCCTTTATCATAGTAAAATTTAATTAAGTTATAGAAATCTTACGTTTTTAGCAGCGTAAAAGTTCCATGAAAAGCTTTTTTTCATCCACTCATTATGCGAAACTCAAATACATCAGTATTACACAATACTTAAATTTCTGCTTTGATTAACATCTGACAGCTAACTCAAAGGCCTGTCTGCGCCCTCACCTCCCAAAGCTCTTCACCATCCTATCTCTAGCGCAGACAGGTCAGTCGACGACGGCCAAATCCTTTGGCAACGAGCCGTTGGACCTGCCTTAAGACATTTACCACCCCTGATAGAGGTTATCGATAACGACTGTAGTGGAAAAGCGCATTTTGTTTGTTTTGCTTATCGAACTAAATTTAGGCTTTTTTCGGTTATTCTACTCCAAAAATAAATCAGCAATGCCCTTAAAAGTCTACTGAAATTCAAAATTCTCTCTTCCAAGTGTCGCCCAAGCCCAGGCAAGTACCATTGAATACCCATAAGAGCGTGCATATTGGCGGGGTTAGTCACAAGGGAGCCTCAACGCATGACCTCGCTATGCTCCGTCAGGCTTTAAGGCTTTTTTGTTCAGGCAGGTTTACCCTATTTCTTTTGGTTTAAAAGTACATGAATACTTAAGCAATTTCATTTGCAACTTGTGAGACGCCGACTGTTACTAAATCTCTAAGGTAGGCATCAATATTTTTTCTTAAGTTGTCAGGTGTAGCATCTAATGAGATAGTGTAGGGTTCAATCGGTATCGGCATTAAAGAATATGTTTCATCTTCATATCCAGATTGCCCTTGAACACGTTTTTTATGTTCTAAAAAACCTCCAATGGCTAGAATTGAGTCATCATAACTGTAGTGGTGAAGAGTTATTATCAAACTGTATTCTACATCTTCTCCTAGCTTAAACTGAAACTTAAACCACCCTCTGGGCAAACTCCTGTTAAAAAAATAATCGTGCTGATTTGCATACTCAATAATTTGCTTAGTATAATAATAGTTTTTTTCCTTGTCAGGATAAACACTTTCGACGTAAATCTTTGCCTTATCTTTTGGGATAACCTCAAAAAGTTCGTTCTTAATCTCTCCAATTAATTGATAACACATATCAAAAATGGCAACTCTATTATCTGACAGCTGCTGTTGTCGTTCTTGTTCATTTTGTTCCCTTAGAGTGTCAATCTTTCCTGACAGAGCCTTTGCTGCGTCCAGTAAACTTGTAGTTGGCTTTGACTTGTAATTAAATACTCCCTCAATACTTTTCTTTTGTAGTTCACTGAAAAACTCTACTAACAACTTGGGATTACCATTATCGGCCGCTTCTAACGCATCTATATAGCGAGGTTTATCTTCTCTTTTTATCGTTAAAGGAAAAAGGCCGTGCTTAATAAGAATAACACTTGCAAGAAGCCGTGCAACTCTTCCATTTCCATCTTGGAAAGGATGTATTTGTGTAAAAGCATGATGCAACCAAGCAGAAATTATCACTGGATGAACCTCACTTTCGACTAATTCATTATAAATTTCAAGTAGTTTATCGATTTCCACATCAACTTGTACAGGAGGGCAATACTTAAAAACGGAACCATCATCCCTCTTGGGATTATTAGGAAATTCCTTAAACTTACCACTTATAAGTTTTACTTGGACATTATTTCCAAATTGATCAATTGCTTCAGTTGTTTCTTGGTTTTGAGTAAGCAACTGATGCAATTGCTTTATAAAGGATTTAGATAATGGTCTCTCGTTTTTTACAAGGTCAAAAATAAAGTCAATAGCCTCAAAATGATCCTTAAGGTAGGCAAATAGCTTTCGAGGAGAAATATTTGTGTCTCCATGTTGTAGGTAAGACTCGACAAAACCTTCCTTAATAAAAGTTTGAGTAATTCCTTCACTTAAATCATATAATTTTTCTACAACGCCAGTTTCAATCGCATGTTGCCGTTTGAGACGGCTTAAAAATTCTTCATAGTCGCTATTACCTTCTTGTAAAGTATTTCTCTTTCTATACCAAGTTGGTAAAATGTCATCTAATTTTGATGTATCTGCCTCTAACCAATTTTCACTAAAAGATATTGGCTTCCAAATTTCAATTTCCTTGCTATCAACTGAATCCATCTTTTCTTTCTTAGATTTTAAAATCTTTCTAGTTCTGTCCCTTTTAGACTTTCTACTTCGCAATTTACCATAAGATTTTCTAAATATTTTTCCTCGCTTTGTTTTTTTATCTCCTTTCCCCATTAAAATAGTTTATAAAGTTATCTTACTTGCTTGCAACTTACTTATATGCGATCACCCCCCCCCCAATTCTGACGTACTTTTACAAACCCATCAATTTCGGATACTAAGCCCCACCTACTTACCTTTACCCTAATCGCCACTGCTTATCCTCTTTTTAAAAACGCCATTTTGCCGTGTGGGCCTGGCGAGGCAGTAAGTCCAGTAGCAGGCAGAGACTGCTTGCAGTCTGGAAAAAGGTGCCGGTATTTTGAATGATAAGCAGTATTCAACTCCGGAAAACAGCAAAATAGTGGATTCAAATTTGGCTGAGCCAGCGCGTTGGTCAACCTTGGTGTACAAGTATAGCGTATTATGGTGAATAGGGCAAGTGAATGGTACACCTAAGAGCATGTTTGGAGCTTGCTTACACCGAAAACCAAGCATTTAGCAACCTGGCTAAATCATTGATTTTCAAAAGTAATCCGCTCCAAACATGCTCTAAACATTACCGCTTGTGTACCATTCGAAATCTAACCTAGCCCAATTGTACATTAAACAGATAGCCCACCAGGGCCGTCAGCCCCATCGCGATGGTTCCCCAAAAGGTAATTCTGATAATGGCTTTGCTGATGCTCGACCCTCCAGTTTTAGCCGCCAAGGCTCCTAAAACGATCAGGAAGAAGAGGGCGAATCCGTAGAGTGCATACTCCATGTTTTTCATCGGCAAAAAGAGGGTCACCAGGAATGGCAACAGTCCACCAGCAGTGAAGGCCGCTCCGGAGGCAAAAGCCGCCTGAATGGGTTTAGCCTGGCTGATTTCGTTGATCCCCAGTTCATCTCTGATGTGGGCTGCCAGGGCATCTTTTTCCGTCAGCTCTTTCGCAACGATCAGGGCGGTTTCTTTTTTCAGGCCTCTTTTTTCGTAGATGGCTGCCAGCAGTTGCAGTTCAATTTCCGGCGTCTCTTCCAGCTCAATCTTTTCTCGTTCTATATCTGCGCTCTCTACATCCGTTTGGGAACTCACCGAAACGTACTCCCCCGCCGCCATCGATAAAGCTCCCGCAACCAAACCAGCCAGGGTAGCTAGCACAATGGGCTCCCTAACATCACTCGCCGCCGCTACCCCAATGGCGAGGCTCGCCGTGGACAAGATGCCATCGTTTGCGCCAAGCACTGCGGCTCTCAGCCAATTGCTACGGTGGATGTAGTGGCTGTCGAGGTAGTTGTCTATATTTTTTTCTGCCATGACTTGCTATTTGAATCCCAAATAATTCAATTGTTCTCTTGCTTAAGACTGTTCATAAAACTTATCGATTTCGACATCACTAGCTGCAAAGCTTTCACCCGAAATTTCTTTTATTGTACGCTTAACAAAAGCGTAATTTTTCTTGGTGAACAATAATTCTCGATCTTCCTATTTGGCTATCGAAAAATCATCTAGCTGGGAAAAATTTTCCGCATCTGCTTTTATATTTTTCAGATAAGAAAAGTCAATAAATTCATTATTCATAGTCTCTTCGTAATTGAAGCTACCGAAAAGCCTAAGTACAATAGAAACACCTACATAGGCTGTATTATCTTTTCTATTGACTCTCATTAGCGAATAGTTATATTCCCCAAATATCCTCTTTCTAATCTACCACAAATAATGCTTTACGAATCTGTTTTTCGCTACGAATAATACAGAGGTAGGCACCTTTTGAAAAAGGCGTGGTATCCAGTGTCGATACCGCAGCGTGTTTTTTCCGGTAGACCATTTTACCGTCGGCCGAAAAGATGTCGATCAAGATATCTTCCTGGTACGGGGTTTTGATTTGCATGTGCTCACCCTGAATGACGGGGTTGGGATATAATTCTACAACCGCTTCCGCTGGTAGTGCTTCCGTAGCAGTCACAGGATCTACGTGCAGGTTGATGTTATCGACGTACAAGTTGTTGCCAAAACCGGTATGATTTCTAAAGATCAGCAGTACATCTGTGTACTCCGCATAGGCGCTCAAGTCAATGGTGTCGGTCCGCCATTCGTCCCCACTGGGGGTGAAAGGGGAATCCTGCGCTGGCCGCGTCGCCAGGTCTGCCCCACCTTTGAAATATTCGCTGACCAAGGTAAGGCCACAGTCGGTAGAAAGCAGCACCTCCAGGGAATCTGAATAATTGCCGCCCCAAAGGGTGTAGGCTACGTCGAAGGTAAGGAAAGGGGCTGCTTGCCCACTTAAATCCAGGGCCACCATGATATC
This sequence comes from Lewinella sp. LCG006, assembly GCF_040784935.1. GTDB lineage: Bacteria > Bacteroidota > Bacteroidia > Chitinophagales > Saprospiraceae > Lewinella. Next base: position 140,432 of record NZ_CP160680.1, read on the forward strand.
GTCCAGTTCTCCACTTTCGAAATAATCGAAATTATTGACCATCATCGATCGGCTGCTATTGTTGAAACCACCGACATTGTTGGCCGCCTGCCAGGTGATTCCATTGTCCGGGTTTTCTACCAAGAAGCCGGAGGGGGGAAAACTGCCTTCAAAGTCTTCGCTCAAAATCGGGCTGGCGGTATTTTGCGCAATAGAAATATAGAGGGAGTCGGTGTCTGAATTTCCTTGTGCATCCGTCACCGTGAGCGTGGTGAGGTAAGTACCGGGTGTATCGTACGTTACTTCGGCCTGGATGTCAGCAGACGTAGCGGGGGTTCCTCCTGCAAACGTCCAGCTCCAGGAAGCTCCTGCGTGGTCGATGATCGAGTGATCAACATAGCGAAAGGGCGCAATTTCACACAATACCGTATCCACAAAACGGTCCACCGATACTTGCGCCACCGGCCGGGAGGGTGCCTCGAACAAAGGACTTTCCCAAACGCCTTTCCCGTAAGAGGCCAACCTGATTTTTGAATCCCGGTAAAAAGGTCGGATAATATTGGTGTTGATCTCTACCGGCAACCCGTCCGCAAAATGTTCCCAATCGCTCATGCTATTGTTGCGGTAATAAATGCTGTTGGAGGTTGCGTAATAAATACCGCCATCGGTGCCGCCGCAAACGGCAATAGACTTACCATTTTGGTTGTTCAGGATGGGCGTAGTCAGGTTGGTCCAACTGAGGCCGCCGTCTTCCGACTTGTAGATACGTTGGCCATTGCCCGTCGATTGAAAAGCAATGTAGACGATGTTCTCATCCAAGGGATCTACCTGTACCAGCATTTTCCGGGTATTGGAAGCGACCGGCAAAGTGAGCTGTTGCCAGGTATTGCCAGCATCGGTGGTCTTCCACAAACGGCCCAGATTCCCGGTGTTCATTTGTTGACAAACGTACATGACCGAAGGAGCTGACCAGGCAATTTCAATATAAGTAATGCGATCATCAATATTGTTGCCAAACGTGGCAAAAAGGTCAAACGTGACACCTAAATCATTAGAACGCCACAACTGATGATCTTTACCCGTGTAAGCGGTGTAATAGGATCGGGGATCAAATTCCAGTTCGGTCGACTGAACGCCCCAGTAGCTCTCATTCGGGTTGATACCAAACTGGAAGCTGGTGACTGGCTCGCCAATTTCCAGTGGCAAGATGCGACCGCCTACTTGCGTAGAATAGACCCTCCGCCCTTCACCAGGATTGACGTAGCCGGATGCCGGTTCGCCACCGCCGAGTTGCAGGAAGTCGCCAGGAGCCCAGTTATCAAAGGAGCTGAGCACTCCGTTGTGGTACAAACCACCTACTGTGACGTCCTCGTTCCAGCCTTGCCCAAAACCCCAGTAATCCGAACCGTGGATACCGGTCATACGTATATCAAAGCCATCGGTGCTGAAAAAGTCGGTAGATCGATAAATACCGCCATCGGTTGTGATCCAGCTCGTGGTACCAATGGACCTGAAATCCTGCATGTCTACGTGCATACGGTAAGGACCTCCTGCGTAACCAGCCAGCGCTGTAAAGGTATTTCCCCCATCGGTAGATTTGTAGAGCGACAAGCCACCCACAAGCAGCTCGTCCGGGTTGGTATTGGAGCACATGAGCGCACAGTTGTAGTACCCCTGATGGTAAGACCAATTGACGGATGCAACCGCCAAATTGATGTGATTTTCATCATAAGGGCCACCAGCCGGACCGTTCGGCAGAGTCCAACTGAGGCCGCCATCATCAGAACGGTAGAGGCCGATGAATCCGGAATCTCCGGTTTTTGATTCGCCGATGAGGTGAGCATAAACCCGGTCGGGATCAGCATCGGAAACGGCCAGCCGCACGCCGCCGTCATTGCGTCCCGGATCGGTAGAGGTGTGCCAGCCGTCGGTTTGGATCGTAAAGGTCAGTCCACCATCGGTGGAGCGGTAAAATTCGCTCAGGTTTTGGGCAGTATTACTTTTAGCCAGGAAGACAATCTGATCGTTGCTGGTATTCAACTTCAAGTCCCAGGCTTTACCGGGTGAGACCAGGTCCCAGTCGATGCCGGCGTCGGTACTGCGGAAGACCCCGTTGAAGGTAGACATCAAGACCACATCGGGCATGGAAGGCATGAAGGCGATCTCGGTGACCCGATTAAAGCCACTCAATACGACCGTCCAGGTGGTGCCACCATCCTCAGAACGAAAAAGAAAACTACCGGAACCCGCCAGCACTAGCTCTGGATTCGTGGGATGAATTTTTATGGCGTCAATCCCCGTACCGATGGTCAGCGGGTCGTTCAGGCTCACATTGAACCAGGTCTCGCCTTCGTCATTGGAGCGGTAAATTTCACCGGGTTCCGTGCCGCTGTAAAGCACACTTGGGTCAGAGAGCGATTGATCCAGACAATAAATATTGGTATGCTGCCCGGAATCATCCCCATCGGTATTGTAGGAATCTACTGGCCCCAGCAAAGTCCAGCTGCCACTTCTGCCCGCTGCCGGTGCTTGCCGCATCGTTTGCTCTCGTCGTTGCAAGACCTCGGCCTCGGTGGGCAAAGCATAATGTCCGTCTGCCTGGATGTAAGCATCAATGGTTTTTCGCCACTTTTTGTAATACTGGGTATGGTATGATTTCTCCAACACCCGCTCGCGGTAATATGCCTGAAAAGCAGCATCTACCGCGAAGACATTGGGATCGTCTTCGTACATCAGCTGGGCCCATTGTGGCAAGGAGGCAATTTCAGCAGCAGCAGGCTTTTCCAGTATTTGCGCAAAGCTCAGATTCGCAAATAGCATCATACAAACGAACAGTAAATTTTTCATACCAACAATTATGTCTATTGAGTGAAGCCGAAAACATACAAAGAAGAATCGGCAGTCTTCTACCGAAAATAATGAATGTACAGGGGGAGACATAAAGTAAGGTAAGGTAAGATACCATTCACCATCTCATGTCTAATCAACAAGAAACGTTTTACTGCCCTGCCGTACTCCATCATCCAACTGTAGCAGGTAGCTACGTCTGGTCAGTTCACCCCCAGCACTGTTCCCCCTAAAAAGTAAATCCTGGTCATTGTCCCCATCTACATCTGCAAAGGCGACCGCCCCAAATAGTACCGCTGCAAAAGGAGTATTGGGTACTTCGCTAAAATTCATCCGACACTTGTTCAAATGGAGAATCACTAGCCTCGATAAAGACCTGGGTGTTAATTTTTTGCGTAATATAAATCATAAAATATGCGATTGATTTATCGTTTTTTGTATCTGGTCATCACGAAAAATGGTCTTGATTCAATATCCCCTATCCTTCACCATATACCGAGCCAAAATCCTGCTCTTCTCGAGGTCAATTACATAGATCCAGTCTTCGCTCAATTGCCCCAACAAGCAATCTTCCTCAAGTTTTAGGATTTTTGGTTGATTCATCAATCCCTGTTTTCCTAGCGTGGTTTCCGTTAAACCAAAGCGCTGTTCGAGTGGTACGCGATAGTCATTACCATCGTAAGACAATTCAAAATGACGATCTCCCTGGAACATGAATGAACCGCGCACGGAATAATTTTCTTGTAGTAATTTGTTAGCCTCTTCTTCACTAGGAAATACTCCCTGGTAAGCACCTTTTTGGAAACCAAACTTTGATACCAGCGTCCTAATCGTCTGGTTATAAGTATTCGCACCCAACATTGATGTCCCGGTAACGGTACATCCCATCGATTTTCGCGCTAACCTGTATTGACGATCAATATTATAAAATTGCGGTGCAGGTTCTCCAAACGATCTTATTCTCGCATTCCCTTGGTAATAATCGACACCCCCTTGCCCAATATTGATCAAAGCAAGAAATACAAATGGATTTAATAAAATGGCATATTTGGTAGCACTGGACTTCCTGACCAGCAAAATAACGATGGTCAGTACCGTAGTAAATACAGCTGCTGTCATCAAAAAAAACTGGCAAGTAAGCCACGCTCCAAAGGTTCCGAAAGCAAGTATTTTGCCGTCTTCTTTATGCATAAATAGCTCGGTTGAATCGCACTTTCAAACAAGTAGCCACAAAAGCACAGACCTATCTGCTGCCAGGCAGGCTCCGCGACTAATAAGCTCACCCCCAAACCCCGCCAAACCCGAGTTTCTTCTGTGGTTTAGCTACTTCGTCCAGTCCACCGCGTTCCTTGGGAGGAGAAGGCATGGGTTCGATGTCGAAATGTGCCAGGGCAAGGTCGGCCGAGCGCAAGGAGCCATTGACCCAGGCTTGCATATCGGAGATGGCTTCGTTGCACAGATATATGCCTTTGTCTTTGTAGGGTTTCGACAAGTATTTGCGGGTCACACTGTCTTCGGCGTTGAGCCGCCACTGGTGGTAGGCGTACTCAAAGTCGTCTTTGCCGTTCCAGGAACGGTAGCTGGTCAGGATGGGTTCCGGCAAGTTGGTGGCTTCGAAGAGGAGGCACAGTTGCTTCATCATCTCCTCCACCACCGCCTGGGAGGCGGGAAAAATATCCTGGGCCTTGGCTTTTGAAAAGTGCTGCTGCAATTCTGAATCAAACATCGGCTCGATATTTTGCAGTCCTTCCCAAAACTGGCTCTTGCTAAAATCGGTGTACAAGGTCAGGGCGGCAGGGCGATCGTAATGTTTCTCCTTTAGTGTTACCTTTTCCCCGTCGATCTGCAAAGTTTCCAACGCATAGAATGGGTAGATGGCGTTGAGTGGTAGGGTGGTAAAATTGGGACCAAACTGGATGGCAGGCCTACCCGTCATCCCGTTGAGCCACCATGCTTCTTTAAAATAGAGGTTAATTTTCATCAATTCTGCCCCTTCCACTTCGTTGATGGCCTCCCAAAGGCGAGGAGCATTTTTGTGCCGAAACAGCGCGGGCGATTTGTAGAAAATATCGCTGATTCCCTTCACCGCGGTGGCGAGGATGACTTCCTTGGCATGAACAGAGAGGGTATCTTTGCTGAAAGGCGTGGCATTGTTTCCCCGTTCGGCAGCAGCGAGGCGTAGCTCAAAACCGTCCTTGGCATTGTGCAAGCTGTTCAGGTTGGTACTGAGGTAGATAGGAACTTTTCCCTTTATCGCTTTCACGATCGCATCGGGCAGGGTGCTGAATCCATCAATAAAGGTATTGTAAACCGGGTTGTTCGGAAAATCCGCCAACAACTGAAAAGCACCGCCCGCATTGGTGAAGGCCTTGAAGGTATCCGGAAAGCCGGTCGTATCTGCCAACATTCGTACACATTCCTCGGAATAGCCCATGTCGCGGAAGAGGCCCCAGATGTGCCACTTGTTGAGGGTTTTGCCTTTCCATTTTACCTTTTCCCGGATCTCGGTCCATTGGTCAGGCGTGAGTTCTTCGCCCATGGCCCAATTGTTGGCTTTCAGGATGCGGTTAAACGCATTGGCGATGATCTGATTGGGGTCAAGGCCCTGTTCTGTCTGGTCGATTTCGTAGAGTTCCCCCCAGATGCTGTTATCGCTTTCAACGGCATCAGCCACCGAAAAACCCGATCCCCGGAAATAAAAACGGTTCGTGTTTACCGCAGGTTCTCCTTCCCTCACCACTACTTCGCTCTTCATGGGGAAGGGCACAATCTGGTCTTCGAGTTTCAGCTCATGGATCAGGTTCATCAGCTCTTTCATGCTGTCGTTGAAACGCATGCCGCCCTGTTCTTCTTTGATGGTATTGACATCATGGTGCTTATGCTTTCCCGAAACCAGCTCGCCGTTATTGGTCAGTTTGATAATATCCGAATCCAGGCGCCCACCAGTACGGTTAAGGCGCTCAAAAATGGCAATCTTCAATTTGGGCTTTTCCTTCATCAGGCGGTAGGCGGCGTACAATCCGGCCATTCCTGCACCTACAATAGCAATATCGTAGTGCTCTATGCCTTTAACATCTTTAAAATTTCGCATGAATATGGGTGTAAGTTAGGTTGCAGCTAAAGGTAGAAAAAAGGTGCGTAAATCTTATGCTTGATTAATTATAAACCAGCACGCTGAACTTCCTATCCTGATGATGAATTCCGAGAATGCCCCAGCTGTGGGAACTGGAGAACCATTTTTTTTCGTCACAATTGAATCTGTACCAATCAAATTCATTTATTTTCTGCTCAATGAGGTCCACATTTGAATTCGTAATGTCCAAGTGAGCCAACCCGGCCATGGTTTTCCAGGTAGTCATCCTACTCAAGGCTAAATTATATGAAGACTTACAGCACAATGCCGAATAAAGTGTATTGGAGGGCAATTTCGTAAGCTTCAGCGTACCTATTCTACGCCCCGGGTAGTAAGCCCGATGAATAGAAAAGAGTATTTTTTCCGGACTGAGACCTCCACTCATTGAAAACTCTCCTAATTCTAAATACCTGCTAAACAGCGGAGCTATATGCTCCTTTAGTGCTTCAGCCTTTAAGAACAAGACAGGCATCTGTTTACGATCGTACTCCTCTTTTGTTACTGGCTTTTCCTCAACCAGAAAAAATGTAAAAGGTGCAATACTAGAAGTAAAGAAGGTTTCTCTGTTTTCTACAAACCCTTTCTCTATGTCTCTTAATGCTTGGGGCAAAAAGTCGAATACTGTTTTAAAAGACAATGCTAAAGCGTCAATTTGCGCTTGCTGCTCAGCGCTAAATTCATGCCCCAACATTAGCATCGTTTGCAAGATATTATCGACTAAATAAGCGTCCTCCTCCCCAAGGTCTGCTTTTGACAAGTAGTCAATGATTTGTTCCGGAGGTCGATTGGAAACCAAGTGAGTCACCCAACTATCCTGGTCAATAAAAGGATCTTTTCTGGCCAGATCAAATAATACATCGATGGTACTTTCGTCACTGTTCTTTGCAATCAACCAAAGGCTACGTTGTTTGATACGGGTAGACATTGTACCCTCCTCATAGAGCATCCTATCGTAAACAACAAGGAGGTCTTCTAATTTATATTGCTCAAGATTTTCATAAATCCTATCCAGCGTTTTTAAATCTTTTGCTTCAATAGGTGTTGCCAGTGAAGCCAGATAATCATGCACATTTCCAGAATGATTACACGAAGAAATAAAGACGATCACGATAATCCCCATTTGAAAGCGTAGTTGCCTAGCCATCAACAACAACCTACTTGAACTGTACATATTATCTTATTTATAAGTCGATCAATAATACGACCAACATAAGCGCGGAAAATGTCAGAGCAGCAAAACCTATTGAATTCCTACCTCTCCCAAGGGAGTTTCCTGATAACAGAAGAGCGTAAAAGCGTGTGTTTGGTTCGTTGAGCTTACCAATTGATTAGCAAAGCTCAAAAAAAGGAATACGAGGGTAACGAAGAGAAATACGACAAATCTTATCATTGTTGAACCTTTAGCCCTTTAATTCAAAAAAACAATCTCTACCCGCCGGTTGAGCCTTCTACCTTCTTCATCGTCGTTCGTCGCGATTGGGACGGAGGTTCCCTTCCCTTCCGCCACTAATCGGTCGCTGGAAATCCCCTGAGCCACTAAATATTGAAGCACGGCATTGGCTCGGTCCGACGAAAGTTGTTGGTTATAGGCGGAGGTGCCCACATCGTCGGTATGCCCTTCTATCCTGATGCGCTTGTCTGGATGGTCTTTAAGGAAGGTGACCAACTTGTTCAAGTCGAGAAAAGAGTCGGATTTCAGCGTGGAGCTATTGGTTTCAAATTGAATGTTTTTAGTATTCAAGATACTAGCTACCGTTACCCCATTACAATCTTCGGCTAATGCGACCAGAAGTACATCATCAAACAGGTAGTAAGCGTAATTCAAGCCACCGGGCTCCACCACTGTTTGGGTTTGTTGGTCTGCATAAAAATTACCGATTGCCAGGTATTGGTAGCTGCTGTCCACACAGATAGTGTCCGAAATTTTTATCCATTCATCATCAATATCATCTACAATGTTGTCCACATTGATCGTTGGTCGGTAACCAGAAATGCCTTCCCCGTATTTTTCGATCTTATTCACAGAAAGCAGCATTCCGATATTATTGATCTTGATGGAGTTCCCAATCGGTTTCGTCCAGACTTCAAAATAGTACCTTCTCCCTATTTCGAGCGAATCGCGGAACGCGACTTGGAGGAATTCTTTACAATGCTCACCACCTTCGCAACCCAATAGCTTCAGGCCCACCATTACATTCCCACTTCTCGAACGGTAGGAGGCAATCGCAACATTGGGTCGTGCGTTTCGCATTCTCCCCAGCTCCTTTAGTTGTAGAATATCCGGGGACCCCGAATTCGGAGAAAACCAGTTGATCATCGAATCATCAAACTCCACATTGGTGAACATCCAATTGTTAATGGGTATCCGGCAATATTCGAAACCCGGATTAGGCACCAGGTTCTGCCCAACGACGATCTGCTGAAGTAGCGCTACAAAGCAGAAGAGGAAGAGATTTTTCATATTTGTGAGTTTTTAGGTTCTCCCGAGCGTGGAGGATGGGTAGAGCACACCGCTTAAACCGTCATTTCCTTGAATTTTATCCCTAATGCTTTTTGCAGCTCCAGCACTTTTTGCATTTCGCCAGGGATGATCAAAGCAATAGACTGCCCTGTGTTACCTGCCCGGGCGGTTCGGCCGCTTCTGTGGGTATAATAATCTAAATGATCGGGTAGTTGATGGTGCAATACAAAAGCAAGGTTGTTCACATCTATACCTCGCGCCGAAATATCGGTAGATACCAATACCTGAAGGCTTTCGTTTTTGAAGGCACGCATTACCTTGTCGCGTTCTTTTTGGAGCATATCCCCTTCTAGTGCTTCCACCGCAAAACCACTGTCTTTTAATTCTTTAGATAGCTTTTGGGCACCCGCTTTCGTCCGACAGAATATCACCCCTCTTTCGTCCTTTCTTTTACTGAGAATTCTGATGATTACATTTAACTTGTCTTTAATATTGGTATTAATAAAGTGGTGGGAAATGTTTTCATTTACGGATGCATTTCTATTTGCTTCAATGCTGACCACATCAGCCGACATGGTGCCTTCAATAAGCTGTTTGATTTCTTCGGGCATCGTTGCTGAAAACAGCCAGATATTCCACTTTGAGGTATTGTAGGCTAAAATGCTACGCAGCTCTTCTTGAAAGCCCATGCTCAACATCTCATCCGCTTCATCCAGTATCAACGTTTTGACATTAGAGATGTCTACTGCTTCGCGCTCTACCAGGTCAATCAAGCGGCCTGGCGTAGCGACAACGATGTGGGTAGGTCTGGTTAAGGCCCTGATTTGTTTAGTGATCTTTTCACCACCGTAAACGCCTTCTACAAAAATCTTCCCATCAATGTATTTGGTAAATTTGAAGAGTTGCTTTTGAATTTGCTGAACCAGCTCCCGTGTTGGGGCAATGATTAAACCTTGAACTTCTGCTTTAGAAGCATCAATGGAATGCAAGAGCGGCAGGCCAAACGCGGCTGTTTTTCCCGTTCCTGTTTGCGCTAAGCCAATCAAATCGGTCTTACTCCCTAAAAGGGTTGGTATGACCTCTTCTTGAATTTTAGTTGGAAATATTATATCAAGTTCTTTCAGTGCTTTTATGTAAGCCTTACTTATTCCTAGTTCTGAAAATGTTGCCATATTGTTATTGTTCTGGCACGAAGGTAGTTGGATTCTATGACAAATATTGTGTTTTGAGTTGGGCTTTAGCCAGCTATCCCCTTTGGTGTGTTTTTATGCAAATCAACCGACACTATCTCCCCCCACTCTCCTCCACGACGCTTTTTTCTCATTAGCTTTGGTCTTGACAACCTAAATCATCAACTATCTAGTATGACACTACGCAGTGGGCATAACGCTATGCCATTCCTTAAATCGTTCTTTTTATTCCTGGTTTTAACGACCTTTTCCAGCGGTTTATCCGCCCAAATATGGGAGGATACCAACCCTTGGACGGTCCAGGAAGAAGCCACCTTCTCTTCGTTTAATTCCGAGCGAAGGATCATTCCTGATCGCTACTTAACCTATCGGCTGAATGAGCAAACTTTGCGTCCTGTATTACGCAATGCGCCACTCCGCTTCAGCCCACAGGCTGCTGAGGAAGCAACCGTATTGCAATTGCCGGTAGCCGACGGTAGCATGGAGCGTTTTCGAGTATGCTACGCACCAGTATTGGCACCGGGGCTGGCAGCACGTTTCCCCAACATCCGATCTTATGCAGGCATTGGCATCGATGATCCTACGGCCAGCGTACGGCTCGATCTTACGCCTGCCGGGTTTCACGCCATGATTCATTCGGCGCGGCACGGTACGGTTTATATCGACCCTTACGCACAAGGCGATACCGAACACTACATTGTTTATTACAAAAAAGACTTCACCAAAGCCAATCAGAACTTTGCTTGTCTTACGGAAGAAGAGGTCGCGAAAGGCAGTAATGCAGCCCCACTGGATGATCCTGCTCGCAACTTGCTGCAAGGAGACTGCCGCTTACGCACCTACCGCTTAGCGCTGACCTGCACCGGGGAGTACGCTCAGTTTCACGGTGGCACCGTCGAGGGCGTTTTGGCCGCCATGAATACCTCAATGACCCGCGTCAACGGCGTTTTCGAGCGGGATGTGAACGTGACAATGGAAATTGTCGAAAACAACGACCTCCTAATTTTCCTCGATACGGAAACCGACCCTTACGAGGATGGCAACCCTGGGCAAATGATTGGAGAATGCCATACACAATGTATAGACATTATCGGTAGCAACAACTTCGACATTGGCCACATTTTCAGTACCCAAGGCGGCGGGCTAGCGGGCTTGGGTGTCATCTGCTCCCCCAATCGCAAGGGCAACGGCGTGACCGGCATCAACAACCCCGTTGGAGACCCCTTTGACATTGATTACGTCGCCCACGAGATGGGCCACCAGTTTGGCGCTGGACATACGCAGAACAACGATTGCAACCGTAGCGGCTTCTCGGCCATGGAGCCCGGAAGTGCTTCTACCATCATGGGTTATGCAGGAATTTGTTCCCCCAACGTACAATCCAATAGTGATGATTACTTCCACGCCATCAGCATTCAGCAGATGTCCAATTACATCAATAACAATGAAGGCAACAATTGTGCGGTTTTCACCGAAACCGGGAACAACCCTCCTACGGTAGTTGAACTAAACAACTACATCCTGCCCATCGCTACGCCATTCCGGCTGACCGCTATTGGGGAAGATCTCGACGGCGATGCGCTCACTTACTGCTGGGAACAGATGGACAACGAAGTAGGTGACATGCCGCCTCAACCTACCAATACCCAAGGGCCCGTTTTTCGTAGCTTCGACCCTACAGAAAGCCCTACCCGCTATTTCCCACGCCTGAACGACTTGCTCGCCGGAACCGACAACGGATGGGAGTCGCTACCAGCGGTAAGCCGTGCCATGAGCTTTCGCGTAACCTTACGTGACAATAACCTAGGCAGCGGCTGCACCATTGAAGACGACCTGGAACTGACCTTCACGGAAGCTGCCGGCCCCTTTGTTGTACAAAACCCTAACGAACCCGTAGCATGGGTGATCGGACAAATGGAAACCGTCACCTGGGATGTGGCCAACACCGATGCCGCTCCGGTCAGCTGTGCAGTAGTAGATATCCTGCTGTCGCTGGACGGTGGCTTTACCTATCCCATTACGCTGGCTAGCCAAGTGCCAAACAACGGCAACTACGCGCTGCAAGTTCCCAACCAGGTGACCACCATGGCCCGCGTGATGGTCGTCTGTTCTGACAACGTCTTTTTCGACATTTCAGATGAAAACTTTTCCATCAGCGAACCCACAGAACCGACCTTTATTATCGAAGTGTCTCCTCTTAGTCTAGAGGTTTGTAATGACGTGGAAACGGTTGACTATGAACTTGACCTGACGCCCTTTGTGGGCTTTGACCAAATCGTAAACCTGAGCGCAACCGGCGTACCGGTCAATGCAACGGCGACTTTCTCCGACAATGACATTTTGCCTACAGCAAGCTCTACCCTTACCATTAGCAACCTGATGGAGGTAGCCGGTGGTGTCTATGAGATCATGCTTAATGGTACGACAGACTCCATCAGCATTGATCGCTCGGTGGAGTTGACCGTCGTCAGCGGTACACTCGACGATTTGGCACTGTCTCTGCCTGTAGACGGCGCAATTGCTCAGGAAGCCAATACCTTATTGACATGGGAGCTCCTCCCCTCTGCCAGTGGCTACTTTGTTGAGATTGCCACCAACCCTGCCTTCGGTGCAACGGTGATAGAAACGGCCACCTTAGACCAAAATATCAATACCTATCAGCCACAAAACCTCCTTCCGAGTACCGTCTACTATTGGCGAATTGCGGCCGATAATTTATGTGGGCGGGGTGCATCCTCGGCATTTTTTGCGTTCCAGACCATAGGTAATGATTGCATCACCTACACCAGTGGTGATGTACCGGTGAACATATCCAACAATGATGTAGGCACCTTCTTTGCGACCATCAACATCCCGGATGATTTGACCATCAATACCATGACGAGTAGTATGGAGGTTTCCCATACCTGGGTAGGCGACCTCAATGCAGTGCTGGAGTCGCCACAAGGCGTAACCATCAATTTGTTTAACCAACCGGGCATTACTACCTCCAACTTCGGCTGTGATCAAGACAACCTGCTGCTGACCTTCGACGACGCGGCAGAGGATGATGCCTCCGTACTGGATGCCACTTGCGGCAACGAGGGCGGCTACGCCATTAACGGAACTTTCCAACCTGTTGATCCGCTGGGCACTTATGCCGGCAGCTCTTCTCTGGGCGTTTGGACCTTGGCGATTACCGATAATTTCGATCAGGATGGTGGTCAATTGGAAAGCTGGAGCCTGGACATTTGTTTAGGCCATCCACCAGTTGTAGCCCCTACCCTGGTCAACAATATTTTCGTTCTGGAAGCTGGCACTACAGCGAGCATTCCAAACAGTCACTTGCTGGCGAACCTGCCCGGAGAAGACGCGGCCACTATGGTTTTTACGCTACTTAGCCTGCCCGCAGAAGGCACCTTGATGCTTGATGAGGCTCCCGTTGCGGTTGGAGTTTCCTTTACCCAAGCCGACATCAACGATGGACGCCTGGTTTACACCAATACCAACCTTGACGCTACGCAAGACGACTTCCGCTTTAGCCTAATCGCCCCTAATGGTGGCTGGATACCCAACGAGACTTTTACCATCCAGTTTGGGACGAGCACTTTGGTTGGTGCTTCTTACGTAAGCGAAATTATCGTGTGCGCCGGCGACACCGATGGACAGATCACCGTCAACGCTACGGGGCCCGATGCGCCCTTTACTTACAGCCTGGATGGAGAGAGCTTTCAGATCTCTAACGTCTTTACGGAATTGGCCGCAGGTACCTACCTGGTGACGGTCATGGATGCTCTTGGAAACACCGTGCTCACCAATACAGTAGAGCTGGCAACGGGTACGAGTATCATTGTAGCAGCCATGGCCACTGATAATACCATCAATGTGACATCTACGGGAGGTTCAGGAATGCTGACTTACAGCATTGATGGCGAGAACTTTCAATCGGAAAATGAGTTCGCTGATTTGCCCAACGGCACTTATGAAATTACCGTCATGGACGAAAATGGCTGTATCGGCACCTCCTCTCCGATTACGATCAACCTCATCCAAAGTGCGACCATCGCTACGACAAGCCCCGATTGTACCGACAATGAAAACGGTGTACTGATCATCACGGACGTGGTGGGCGGAGAAAGCCCTTACCAGTACAGTATCGACGGTGAAGTGTTTAGCGACAACAATACTTTTGAAGGCTTATCAGCAGGTTTCTATCCAGTAAGCATCATGGATGCGCAGGGCAATATCTTTATTGCAGGGATTTTCTCAGTAGAAGATGCGCCGGAGATAGTCCTTGCTATCGAAGTGATCGAAAACACCATAATGGCAGCGGCTACTGGCGGCACCGGCGAGTTGATGTACAGCATCGATGGCGGACTGAGCTTTCAAGACAGCGGCACCTTTGCCGATTTACCCGATGGCGAATACATCATTATCGCGGTGGATGCGAATGATTGCACCGTCAGTTCGGAAGTGATCACGATCGACATCGTTGGCGTCGCAAATCTGGCTTTCGATTTGCACTTTAGCCTGTATCCCAACCCCGTCAGTACCCAGCTTACCCTGGAGCTACAATCACCTACCGCACGGGATATTCGTATCCTGGTGTATGATGTAGCTGGTCGTTTGCTACTGGAACAAAGCGTCATTAAACCCGGTGATTATCTGAAAACCACGATCGATGTACAACACTTACCAGCCGGAAGCTACGAAGTGATCGTTTCCGATAACGAAAGCAAAGGCAGGAGTCGTTTCGTAAAAATGTAGAAAAAGCTGGAGGCGATTTTTACAAGCAAGCGTTCCTTGGCTAATTGGCCGGGGAACGCTTTTTTTTGTCAGAGCCCCTAACAATAACATTGATACCATCTCTTATTACGAAACCAACCAAACGGATACGGATCTGCTGGTCTTCCAATATACTTATTCCGATTTTGATAGCACTGTCGAACTGAATTCGGCCTTGAATCCCGTTTATAACTATTCTTTTAGCACCTATGATCCTTGGCTTGGCCTTGCATTTGTTAATGCATGACTTCTCTAAACTTAGTTAGACGCTAGTGCTTTTTGGTCTACTGTTTTTTACGACCTTTTATACCACTTGCACAACCATACAAATATTCTACATATTCCACTTCAAATCCATGATCCTTGAAAATCTCCAACACTCCCCTTGAGTTCTTGAATCTATTCGTGTATTCTCCTAGCATTTTATAGCTTTCTGGGTTTTTCAAAAACAACTCACCCAATATTGGTATCACCTTATTCAGATAAAACATGTAGAATATTTTCAACACCCTCATTCTGGGTTCAGATACATCAATTAGTGAAAATTTGCCTCCTGGGATCAGTAATCTATCAATCTCTTTAGCTAATTTTTTCAATTGCTCTTCATTGAAGGTCTTCATACCGAACCCAGAGACCACATAATCCGCTTCTTCGTCTTCTATTCCATTGTCGAATACATTTTCTTTCCGGATTTCGATGTCATATCCTTCATATTTTCGTCTGTTTTTCTCCGCTCTTTTTATCATTTCGCTCGATATATCAAGCGCGATCAATTTCTTTACCCTCTTCTCTTTTGATAGAATATATTTCCAACACTCCCCCATTCCCGTCATCAGGTCGATTACAGTTGATTCTTCGCCGATTTCTATCTCATTTATAAACTTCCGTCGCCATCTTTCACTGAATCCAAATGATGTGATCACATTCATTAGCGAATAAGAACTACTCATATTATTGAATAATTCCTCTACATATTTTGGGTCGTAAATCTTTTCCATTTCATGAAGTTAGGTCTTTTGTTGACTATTTCTATATCTTCTTTTAGCCCTCCCATTTCAAAAACATCACGCGTTGAACCTCCCCCGCAACAAACCCCATAAGCCCAGTAACGGCCCTACCGCCAACACTATAAACAAGTAAGCCGGTTCCACCTCCAACTGCAAATAGTTGAGCAACTGAATACTCAGAATGGTGATCGCAAAACCAAGGCAATTGACAATCGTCAGAGCGGTACCTTTTTGCTCAGCGGGGGCATTTTGGGCCACCAGGGTAGAAAATTGCGGCGAGTCGGCCACTACCATCATGCCCCAAAAAAACAGGAATAACACGAATACCTCCACAGGGGCATACAGAAAAAACAAAGGCGAAAGCAGGCAACATAAGCCCGAAAAGGCCAAAGCTACCGCCGCAACCTTGCGAGCTCCAACACGCAGCGATAAATAGCCACCCAACACGCAGGCCACACTCCCGACGCCAATAATCACAAAGGACAAAACAGCAATGCTATAACTAGCCGCGGGGTGCAGCTCGCTATAAGCCAGCAAAGCAACCGGCACAAAGGCCCAAAAGGCATACAGCTCCCACATGTGGCCAAAGTACCCAAAGGCCGCTGCCCGGAAAGAGCGGTTGCTAAAGACCCTAAAAAATGCCCTTAGGTCGATCCCTTGTCCTGCTCGTCGGTGAGGACCATCTGGTACCAACACCAGCATCAAGCCACCTCCCAACAACGCCAAGCCAGAGGTTGACAACAATACAAACCGCCAGGGCCACTCACCACTGAAAGCCTGCAACAAATGCGGAAAAGCCGTCCCCAACACCAATGCACCCACCAAATATCCCAGCGATTTGCCCAGGCCCTGCGCGTAATAATCCGCCGCAATCTTCATCCCCACCGGGTAAATGCCCGCCAGACTGCACCCCATCAAAAACCGCAACAGCAGTAGCGTGAAGGGCGTATTGAAAGCACCAATAGAGACGATATTGAACAACGCCCCCAGCAAAGCACAGACAAAAAACACCCTTGCCGGCGAAAACCGATCGGCTATCGTCAGCAAAGCAAACAGCAAGGTACCCGTAATAAACCCAAACTGTACCGCAGAAGTAAGATCGCCCAATGCACTCACCGGCAAGGAGAAATCTATCACCAGATCGGCCATCACCGCATTACCAGCAAACCACAAGGAAGTACAGCAAAACTGAGCAATTACAATGACGGGAAGGATGTGGCCAGGTATTTTCATACCTGCGAAAATAGGTGATTTTGAAATCGGAAGTGGGAAATCGGAAGTCGGAATTATTTAGGAAGCACCAAAAAACGCTTATGTGTTCTTTTATGTACTTATATGGTTCAAAAAAAGGAACCGGAAGCAGCTAAAAGCTCTACTCCCGGTTCCTATATCCGACTTTGTTTTGTTATGTTCATTTAGTGGCAGTGAACCAATTCAGCTTCGCGTGTCCTATTAATTCCGACTTCCCACCTCTGACTTCCGACTTTATCAGCCTCTCCTTCTAGATGAAAATTACATGCGTCCCTTCTCCTTCGGCGCGTCCGTAAAAATCACCTACGGTGAGTACGCCGTCCAGGTCCTCGATAAGGTCTTTTTCTTCGAGGTCAAACATGTCCATAGCGAGCTTACAAGCCCACATTTTGGTGCCAGAAGCAGAAAGGATTTCCAGGAACTCGCCGATAGGAGGAATATCCAAATCCTCAATCTTTTTCTTCATCATTTTGGTAGCCATCGCCTCCACACCAGGCAGTCCACCCAATACGCTGGGGATGTGCATCGCGGGGTTGCCTACCGTAGCTACGTGCAGATGCTCCAGCTTAGCCTTTTGGATAGCCTCCAAGCCGAAGAAGGTGAAGAAAATCTCAGATTCAATCCCTTCCATCCGAGCTCCATTGGCCAAAATAAAGCAGGCGTATACATTGTCTAAAGTCGCTTTAGACAAGATGAGCATCATCTTTTTGACTTTATGATTCTTTTGCATGATTGTTTTTTTTAGTTGGCAAAACCTTTGGTTAGCCACTAAAGCACCAAAACACTAAAGTTCACAAAAATATATTCCGTGCTATTCCGTGCTTTAGTGCTTTCGTGGCTATCCACGAAACGCTGATTAGATACAACTCACCGGCTTAGGAATCCCCGCAATTCTGCTCGCTTTTTTCAAAGGTCCTTCGGGAAAGAGTTGGTAAAAGGCTTTGATATCCGTCACGCCACTCTTGCCTATTTTGCGGATCGTCAGCGGTAATTGCTGACGGTATTGATCCTGAAGATAGGCGATCACTTCCCAGTGCTGAGGGGTCATGGTGATACCTTCTTCCTTAGCAATCTCCTCGCCTACTTCTTTGGTCCATTCTTCGAGGTTCATCAGGTAGCCTTCTTCGTTACAAGCTACATTGGTTCCAGCATATGTTTTCGTTGCCATGGTATTGTTGATTGTTGTTGGTGGATGGTTGATTGTTGTTGTTGGTGGATGGTTTACCCTACGGGCACTGGCTCAATGTCTTTCCCAGCCGTCGCCATCGCGGAAGACACGAAGGGGATTGGTTTTCCGGTGATGAGCATATTCCAGTAAATCCAGCGGAATGCCAGCTTGCCCCAGTGGTTTACCTTGCTTTCTTTGAGGAGTTTCAGCGGGCCTACCCCGGGTAGTGGGAAGGTACCGGTCACTGGTTCCTGGTCGTAGTTGAAGTCGATCAGCAAGGCTTTGCCATTGCCTGTTTCCACAAAACAGTTGGCGTGGCCATCAAAGCTACCCTTCAGTTCTTCGCCAGCGATGTAGGCCAGGATGTTTTCCGTCAGGATTTCGGCTTCAAAGTGGGCCACAGACCCCGCCTTAGAAGCTGGCACATTGGTAGCATCGCCGATCACGAAGATGTTGTCCTTGACCAAACTTTGCAGCGTCGCCTTGTCGGTGGGCACAAAGTTCAGGTCATCGCCGATACCAGAACGCTCGATCATTGGATTACCCATATTGGTGGGCACCGTCACCAGCAGGTCGTAATCTACTTCCTGGCCACCGTAATCATAGATTTTGCGTGCTTCACCATCTACCCGCTCAATGTTAAAATTGGGAACAATGCGAATGTTTTTCTGCTCCAGCAAGTAGTTCAGTTCCTTGGTCGCACGCGGCTTTGTGAAAGCACCATCCATTGGCGTCACAAAGGTGAGGTCTACCTTATCCCGCATGCCTTTGTTCTTGAAGAAAGAATCGGCCAGGAAAGCAAACTCTAGCGGAGCTACCGGACACTTGATGGGCATCTCACAGATGTGTACCACCATTTTACCTCCTTCCCAATCCATCAGTTTCTTACGCAGATTACTCGCGCCACTGAAGGTGTAAAAGTCGAATACGCTCTCTTGCCAGTGTTCGCCCAACATTCCCTCAATTTCTTGCGGCGCAATATCGGTGCCCGTAGCGATAATCAGCAAATCATAGTCCAGCACCTCACCATTACCCAGGTACACCTGGTTATCGTCCTTCGCAATCCGGTCGATGGGTTCGCGCACCAGCTTCACTCTTTTCGGAATAAACTGGTCGATAGACTTGACAATCTGCTCGGGTTGGTAAATGTCGAAAGGCACAAACAGGTACCCAGGTTGGTAATAATGTGCTTTTTCCTTGTCGACAATTGTGATTTGCCATTCCTTGGTCGGCAGCTTCTTGCTCAGATGGTTGGCCATCATCGTTCCCGCAGTACCGGCACCTAAGATCAACAGGTTTTTCATATTGTTAGTTATCTAATTCCTAACAAAACTAGGTGATCCCAACGCCAGCGCCATTGATTTTCATCAACCAAACATGTGATTTTCATCATATTTCATAAAGCAGGCAAAAAACAGCCCGTGTATTGATGTGGTGCCGATCGGCACCAGGCTGTCCGCTGCTTCGCTCCGGGCTCCGTAGTCGGGTATAAAACCCGACGCTACGGAGCCCGGAGTGGAGCGACTACTATCCTCGTATGTTTGTGACATGATCATTCCCTCTTAGGTTTAGCGGCCTAAAATAGTGATCTTACTTCTAGCAAAACAAAAAATCTTAGGTGTCCTTAGGTGCCTTATGTGGTTCAAAAAACCCTATGTGGGGAAAAACGGCACCCCGCACCAAAAGAAAATCAAAATACCACGTACCCAGTACACAATACCCAGTACCATCCACCCCTACTCCAACCGCAGATAATCCAACTCCAGGCGAAAAGTTTGAGCTTCTTTGTTACCGATCAGGAAAGCAACCTCAGCAAGTTGCTCGCCGGGGTAGTTGGGCATCCGCAATTTGCGGCCTCGGAAGGTGGGGTACATCTCGGCCAGAGGTACGGTGATTTCCTCCCATTCGCCGCTGGTAGTGAAGTAGTAAATGTAAGAATGGGCATCGTTGAGGCTGCTCTTGAAGCGGAGTTGATAGCGCCGCCCATCGCCCTTGAGCCGAATGACACAGTGGCTGTAATCCCCCACCGGAATAGCCGAAAAACGGTGCCGAACAGAGGAGAATCCACCGTTATTTTCCAGCGACACTTCACCATAAAACAAGCCATTACCAGCCTCATTGATTTTGAAGTGCCCATCCGAGCGGCCACCCATCACCACGTCATCAACAACGCGCCAGGCAGCGAGATCAGTATCGATAGTAAAATCAAATAGCAGTGGTGCCGTAGCCATAAGCAAGAGATTGATGCTGAGAATTAGAGCTTTCATGACTATGAAATAATCCTTGGCCCAAATTGTTTCCCCTGAAGGCAAGATTTAGCCAGATGTAGGGGATGGCATTATAGTAGTGCATCCGAAAAAGTGTAAACGTTGTAAAAGTGTAAGGGTGTAAAAGTGTAATGGTGTAAGGGTAGGCTGTTCAATCTGACCTATCTGGGCTGAGACGTATTTAGCTTGAATTCACGCCCCCTGCCTGCTCGGCAGCTTCGCTGGCAGGGGTCGTGAACACAGCCCAAAAAGCGTCTCACCCCTTTACCACCAGATGGTACAGCCTAGGTGTAAAGATGTCAGTAGGAGCCATCAGAAGTAGTTGATGCTACTAGCGTCAATCAACCAACCCTTACACCTTTACACTTTTCAAACTTTTACACTTTTCAAAGTCTGAAGTCGGAATTTTTGAACTCGCAAATCGCACGCACCCCGCACAAATAAACGGTTCTACTCAACCAAAAGGAAACCATAATACCAAGTACAAAACACCTAGTACTACCTCCCTTACCGCTTCTTTTTCTTCTTCTTATTCCGCCGATCGGCTTTCTTGCGGCCGCGTTTTTCTTCGAGCTCGCGGCGGGTGAGTTTTACTTTGGTATTTTTAAATTTCTTGTCGTGGAAGGCTCCTTCGCCACGAGGGGCCATCTTTACCCGCACGTTGGGTACCCGCAGGTTAGGCATCTCTTCGGGGATCAGCTCTTCCGACACTTCAACCTCCTCGGGCATAGGTAGGACCTCCACCGTTTTTTGCATCAACTCTTCTGCCGCCTCCAACCAAGGCTTTTCCTCATCGGTAACAAAAGTAAGGGCAGCCCCCTCCTTGTCCAATCGGCCGGTACGCCCGATCCGGTGGATGTAGTCTTCGGCCGCGGTAGGGGTATCCAGATTGATGACGTGCGAAACATCATCTATGTCCATCCCTCGTGAGATCAAATCCGTCGCAATGAGGATGCGAATTTCCCCGGCGTGGAATTTACGCAGCACTTCAAAACGGAAATTCTGACTCTTGTTGCCGTGGATGACTCCCATTTCTTCTTCAAAATCGGGGACCAGTTGCTCGTAAGCCATATCGGCCAGTCGCTTGCTAGGGGCAAAAACCAGGGTACGTTGGTAGGTCTCCTTATCGTGGAGCAGGTGCTGTAGTAAGTTGAGCTTGGTGCGGTAGTTGGGAACGTGATAAACCGTCTGGGTGATGTTCTCCAGCGGTGTCCCTACCCTGGCGGCCTCAATGATGACGGGGTAATCGAAGGTGGTATCAATCACTTCCTGCACATCTTCCGTCATGGTAGCCGAGAAAAGCAGGTTTTGCCGCTTCTTGGGCAGAATATCAATGATCTTCGTCAATTGGGGCCGAAAACCCAGGGCCAACAACTCATCAACTTCGTCGAGAATGAGGTGGCGAATTTCTTTAAAACGCAGTGCTCCCTGGAGGGCGAGGTCAAAAATTCGGCCAGGCGTGCCCACCAGCACATCCAGCCCGTCTTCTACGACCGCCTGATGACGTTTCATGTTTACACCACCGTACACACCTACCACAACAACCGTCTGATAAGCAGTGATGCGCTCTATTTCTTCGACGACCTGCATGACCAGTTCGCGGGTAGGTACCATGATGAGCACCTGTGGTAGTCGGTGCTTCTGGAACTTCCACATCCGTAGTACCGGCAACAGGTAGGCCAGCGTTTTTCCGGTACCCGTTTGGGCAATACCGATGACATCTTTACCGGACATGATCACGGGAAAGGCACGCTCCTGAATGGGCGTTGGCGTCTCTAAGCCAGCTTCTGCCAGGGCTTTGAGTTGCGACTTCGAAAGGTTAAAATCTGTAAATTTCACGGCGCAAAGGTAGCAGTTTTTGGAGGAATTCTCGCTTTTTTAAACCAGATGAGGAAATAGAAGGGATGATAAGGAAAGGCTTAGACAGGATATATTCACGAATTCACCCGCTGGGGAAATGATTTTTCGAATCACCAACATACACCTAAGAGCATCCTACATACCCACGATGACCTGCTCGAGGCTTTCGGCGGTTTCCAATTGGAGTTTCTTGCGCAGGCGGTAGCGGGCCTTGCGGACCCCTTCGTCAGAGATATTCAGCATGGAGGCAATCTCCTTACTGCTGAGGTTCATGCGGAGGAGAGCGGCCATACGGATATCCGTTTTAGACAGTTTTTCGGCACGTTCGTTCAGGGTCTGAAAGAAGGAAGGGTTGTTTTCGATAAATACTTTGGTAAACTGATCCCAGTTGTCGTCCATTTGTTTTTCGATGCGCAATTTTGCATTCAGTTGACGAATGTCTACGCCCTCCGGGCGGCGCGACAGCGCGGTAACTTTTTCCTGTACTTCGCGCAGGAGTTCATTTTTTTGGGAGAGGTGCAGTGCCTGCGCCTGCAGTTCACGGGTGCGGAAAGCCAGTTGCTCCTGTAGCAATTCTTTCTCCAGGTTTTCGCGTTCCAGCTCAGCTGCGTGGCGGGCTTGTGCTTCGGCTTTACGCTTTTGCTCACGGTTCCAGATGCCCCAGCCACCTAGAAGGAGGAGGCCAATGATGGTGAGAAGGCCCCAACGCTGCCAGCGATCCAGCTGGGCTTGTTGTTCCAGGTTGGTAATTTCCTGGGCTTGCATTGTCAACTCGGCTTCACGTTGTTCTGCTTCATAGTAAGCTTGCAGTGCAGCTATTTCTTTGATTTTGGTTTCGTTGAAAACTGTATCACGGGTAGTGTTGTACAATTGAAAGATTTTTACGGCTTCCCCATTTAGTCCATTTGCGGCCAATACTTTGGCGTAGGTTTGCAACACGTTGAGATGAGTACTGGAGAAAGCTTGTTCCTTTGTGGCTTCATACGCAGATTGGGCAAACGTCAAGGCCTGTTGTGGTTGGCCGCTTTCGAGAAAAGTTTCCGCCAAAAGGCGTTTGATGTAAATGAATTGTCGCTCATTCCCTAAATTTTCGGCCATTTTCAGGTTTGGTTTTAAAACCTGTAGTGCTTCCGGAAAATTTCCCGCTAAAAGATACGCTCGTCCCAGTTGGGTCTCGGCATAAAGGGTCGCATTGGCATACCCTTTAAAAACAGCCAGAGCTTTGGGCAAACGATCCAGTACGGCAGTCGTCTCCTTGGCATCCAACAAATTATTGCTCCAATTGACCAGTGATGAGGCGTACATCATCGTATCCTCTACCTCCAAAAAACCGTCAGCGGCTTCCAACAACAAGGCAGCAGCCTGATCATTTTCGCCAATCCCCTGGTACGAAGTGGCCAGTTGAAATTTTATACCGTACAAGCGATGAGCATCCGGACTGGCGCGTGCGTAAGGTTCGGCCTCCCTCAACAATTCGATGGCTTTACGATCTTGGTAAACCTGCTGAAAATTGCCGGCCAACTGGATGAGTGTAATGGCAATAAAGCTGGAATCCTTGCTGTATATCGCCCATTCCAAGGCTTTATCAAAGGCTGGAAAAATACTATCCATTTGCCCTAGCCTACGGTAAGCGCTGGCCATTTCCCGATAAATCCGATTGGTCACCGTAGGGTGTTGCTGCCCATTGGTAACCCTTATTGCTTTTTGGGCGTAAGCCAAACGATCCTTCATATCCCCGTGATAGTCGAGCATATTGCAAACCTCAAAATAGGTCATCGCTAAAAGCGTATCTGTATCACTTTGTTGGGCAAGGGCTATAGCAGCATCAAAAAAACGGTTGCAGTCCGACTGCTCACTTTTTAAACATTCCACAGCAGCACTGATCTTTTCCATAATAGGATCAGGTAAATCATAGACTGTTTCTTGGGCAAAAACGGATGAGCATCCCCCAATAAGCACCAATAAGGAGAGTACGTATTTCATAGGAAAATGTTGGTTTTAGTAAAATAAAGATAAAACATACCTAGGAACTCCTCATTTTCTACCGGGATGGCTTATTAGCTGGAGCAGGATGATACAAGCGTATGAAGGTACTGGCATAGGTCTGGCCATTTGCCGAAAGATCGTGCAAAAGATGGGCTGAATCCTCAAAATTTGTGCTGAAGAACAAGGAAGTACTTTTGTCTTCACGATACCTATTGACAAAAGAAAGACCGACCTGGCCCTCTACTATACCCGTTACTAAGTGGTCTGGGACATTCTCACTTGTCCTTTTCTACTCTGACTGCGTTAAAAAGCCTCGCCGAAGCTTAGGCTTCGCCTACGTTTTTCGCCTTGTCAGAGCAGAAAATGACGTTGCGATAATATTCCCAAACCACTTAGTGCCGGGTATAAAGTCATCAGCAATACAGAAGTGAGCGTCTCCTCGCATTAAATCAAGGTGAGGTTGGTGCACAAAGCTCTTGAAAATGAAAGAATCCCGACCCCCAACCTCACTGTATTAAGTACTTAGTACTAGGCACTCAGATGGAAAAACTATTTTAATCCAAGTACACAGTACCCAATACCAAGTACCGTGAGATTGGGGAGCATAATCAATTGATGAACAGGCTTCCCCCCCAACCTCACATTTATTACTCTTTTTCGCGGTGCAGCACGTGGTAAGACCAGGGTGCCATTTTGGTGGCCCAATTTTGTGTCAGCGTCGTCTCTTCCCCTGAAAATAAATCAGCGTAGGTTCCCTCAAAATTATCGCCGGTTAATTTCAGGGCTTGCTCCTGTGCAGATAGATTGATGATGACCACCACCTTGTCTCCGTTCTTTTCTCGGGTAAAAGCATAGATATTTTCATCATTTCCCGTCGGGATTTTCACCAGTTCGCCACCGGCTTCACCATTCCAGAGCGCCTCGTTGCGATGCTTAAGATCGAATAGTTTGTGGTAAAAATCGGCGTAAACGTAATTGCCCCACTCAATCTCGTCTTTCTCAAAGAATTCGTATTGTTTATCTACCGCCGATTCCATACCGGTGTACAACAGCGGCATCCCATCGAAGGTCGCCGTTAAAACCGCAAAAGCCAGGTGACCATCTCCCATTCGCTGAAACTCCGTACCAGCCCAAGCGTTTTCGTCGTGATTGGAGGTAAATTGCATAAAGTAGCCTTGATGGTAGTCCTCCTTGTTTTGAGCAAGGATGGCATCAATATCGAGAGCAGTTTTGGGTTCCATTTGCTGGTGCTCAGTATCTACCAGGTTCCCCTGCACCAATTGCTTGTTCTCACTGCGATTGGCCCCTTGGTATTTCGCAATTTCATTCAATAAATGGTGCATTTCCCAGCCGTAATCCATGACAAAACCGCCACTATTTCGCCGATCAGGGATAGCTGATTCAGCCAGCATAAACAAAGGTTTAATTTGGTAGAGTTCACTATTGCATTCTTCCCAGAAATCCAAGGGCACACCATGAGCAACATCCACCCGGAAGCCATCAATACCAATGTCCTTCACCCAAAAAGCCATGGCATCAATCATTGCCCGGCGCATCTCAGGATTGTCATAATTAAGATCCGCTACGTCTGTCCAGCCCCATGACTCACCCGTTTCTGGATTGATAGGGTCAACGATATTACCTTCGGCGTCCTGGGTATACCAATCTGGATGTGCCGTAATCCAGGGGTTGTCCCAGCCGGTATGGTTGGGTACCCAGTCAATAATACAATACATCCCTTGGTCGTGAATGGCCTTTAGTAAGGCTTTAAAATCATCCATTGTCCCGAAATCTGGATTAACATCCAAGTAATCGGCTACAGCGTAAGGGCTGCCCAAGCCTCCTTTTCTCCGAGCCACTGACACCGGATGAATAGGCATCAGCCACAGGATATCTACCCCCATTTCTTTGAGCCGAGGTAGATGGCTGGCAAATGCATTGAAAGTCCCTTCCGGTGTATAATGCCGCAAGTTGACTTCATAAATCGTAGCATTTTTTTGCCAATCTGGCAGGCGAGGCATTTCTACTGCAACTTCTTCGACAACTGTGGCATCTTCTGTCTTCTCCGTTTCTTTGCAAGAAAACAGGAAGCAAAAGAGAGCAAAACTCAGCAATGAATAACGAAAAAAAGAACCGTTCATAAAACATGATTTATTATTGATAAATGCCGGTTTTAAAAGGAGTCGAACAAGATAGGGAAATTTTCAAACCATACCCCCGATAGAGGTTACCATAAAAGCCCTCTTTCATCCCTAAGGCTTGCTCCATTACAAAGTGGGCCAGATCGTGGCCAGACAAGTCAGGGCCTAAATCAGCTACTAGCAGCTCTCCGTCCTGGCGTTGGTAGGTGAGCTGGCAGCGGCGTTCTTTCTTGGTGAATCTGATGATCATACTACCAGGTAAATCCCTTCTCCTGGCGAATATCGCGGGAAGAGCTGCCTACCATAATCGTAAAAGCCCCTGGCTCCAATACCCATTTCTTTTGCTGATCATCGTAGTAGGAGAAAGCGGCCTCGTCCAGCGTCAAGGTCACGTTTTGGCTAGCCCCTGGTTCGAGTTTTACCTTCTGGAAGGCTTTGAGCTCTTTCGCAGGGCGCTCCATGCTTGCTTCGTTGTCTTTGACGTAAACTTGCACTACTTCTGCACCTTTACGCTGGCCGGTATTGGTAACTTTCAGGCTCACGGTTACGGTTTTGCCCTCCTTGCTTACCGTGAGGTCATCGTAGCCGAAAGTAGTGTAAGATAAGCCGTGACCAAAGGCAAAAGCAGGTTCCACATTATAGGTATCAAAATAACGATAGCCTACAAAAATGCCATCGGTATAATTCTGTTCCAGCGACTCAAACCCGGTAACGGCCAGCTTGTGGGCAGGGCTGTCTTCCAACTTCACAGGGAAGGTCATCGGCAATTTCCCTGAAGGATTGAGCTTGCCGAAAAGGATATCCGCCAGCGCATTACCGCCTTCCATGCCGGGGTACCAAGCCTGTATAATGCTTCTGGCTTTACCTTGCCACTTGCGCATATCAATCGGCCCGCCCCCCATGAGTACAATTACCGTATTGGGGTTGGCAGCCAACAGTGCCTCAATGAGTTCATCTTGCCCGAATGGAAGTTCCATACTCGCTTTGTCGGTAGCTTCTGCATCGTAAGCGTTGTCGTTCCATTCGTCACTGAAGCCGTGAATCCAGCCGCCTACGTAAATGGCTGCGTCGGCGTCCTTTACTTGCGCAACAGCTGCTGCAATGAGGTCGGCATTACTGCCTCCTTCCCGACTAACGGTGTAGCCTTCGGCATAAGTAATGGCGGTATTTTCACCCAAGAGGTTTTGCAAACCTGCTATTGGTGTCACTTCGTAGAAGGCTTTCACCTGTGAGCTTCCGCCTGCTCCGGCGTGCTTGCGGGTAGCGTTGGCACCCACTACCGCCAGTGTTTTGGTAGCGGATTGCTCCAAAGGCAGGATGCCGTCGTTCTTAAGCAAAACTATCGCTTCGTCGGCAATCTGTCGAGCGATCTTTTGGTGCGCTGGTGTATTGTAAGCACCTGCCTGGCGTTCACCGAAAGCGTTGATTCGGAACATGGTACGCAGTAGGCGACGTACTTTTTTGTCGATCAGTGCTACATCAATGGTACCATTATTCACCAAGGTAACCAGGGTATCTCCCATGTGGAACTTCCCGTAATCCAGGTTTCCGCTCCCTAGCATAGGCAGGTCGGAACCCATTTCCAGATCGATGCCAGCATTGACAGCTTCCATGGTATTCTTCACCGCGTTCCAGTCGCTGATGACGGCGCCATCAAAGCCAAATTCTGTTTTTAAGATACCATCCAGGAGGTATTCGCTGTGTGCGCAGTAATCGCCTCGAAATTTGTTGTAAGCAGCCATTACGGTATAAACACCTCCTTCCTGCACGGCAGCTTTGAAGCCCGGCAGGTAAATTTCGTACAGGGCACGGTCGCTCATTTCGACATTCACCTTTTCACGTTCGTACTCCAGGTTGTTGGCTACGAAGTGCTTGGCACAGGCAGCTACGCCCTGGTCTTGTACTCCTTTTACGTACCCAACGGTCATTCGCGCGTTGAGGTAGGGGTCTTCGGTCAGGTATTCAAAGTTGCGACCATTGAGTGGGCTACGAATGATATTGAGACCAGGCCCCAGGATGATGTCCTTGCCGCGGTAATTGGCTTCGCTACCCAATACACTTCCGAAAGCATAGCCTAGATCGGTATTCCAGGTGGCCGCTAGTGCCGTACCCACAGGCAGATATGTACTACTATCTCTTACCCCTTCGTCTTTGGCCCAGTCGCGGCCGTGTTCGTGGCGCACCCCATGAGGGCCATCCGACATCACAAGCTCTGGTATCCCCAGGCGTTCTACACCTCCACTGGTAAAGGAAGAACTGGCGTGAATCATACGTACTTTTTCTTCCAAGGTCAGCTGGCTCATCAGCGAATCGATGGCGGCTTCTATGTCTGGTGCTTTTTCGGCTTCTTCTTCTTGAGCAGCAGGTGCTTCGCACGTCAGAAACAGCAGTGGAAGTGCCAACAAGCCCAAGAAGAGATAATTTTTTAAGGAATGGATCATACGAACATTAGGTTTAAAAGATTAGCAATGGTAACAGCCTGAACTTAGTGTCATCTTAACAAGAACCAAAGATAAACGAAATTTTATTCCTCAAACGCTACTGCCTGCATAAGATAATTGTTTAATGGCTGAAGAGAAAGGTAAGCCTTCTCTATCAGTGCAGGAAAATCATCCGCGATAATTTCTTTTTCAGACAAAGTTCTGATGGCCGTAAAGTTTTTGCGTCGCAGCAGTTCCACCTCGGGGTGATCTTTAGGAAAATCGCGAGGTGCTGTTTTGAGCGCCTGATCGTCTTCGTCGAGACCCGCGTAAAAATCCGTAAAAGGGGCAGTACTGGTAAGTTTGCGCAAACGAGCGCCATCATAATCGATAGCTTCTCGAATTTTTTGTAAAATTTCCTTTTCCGGACGATAGATACCT
Source organism: Lewinella sp. LCG006 (assembly GCF_040784935.1). Classification (GTDB taxonomy): domain Bacteria; phylum Bacteroidota; class Bacteroidia; order Chitinophagales; family Saprospiraceae; genus Lewinella. The sequence goes on from NZ_CP160680.1 coordinate 169,347, forward strand.
CCCCCTACAAAAGAGCCGCTGGGACTGAGGTGGATGTAAAAGCCTGGCTTGCTCATATCCATGCCGATGCTGCAGCCAAAATTGTCTTTGTACAGCGGCTTGTCCGGCTGAAATCTCCGATTGTTATTGATGCGCATGATGGTCTCTTTGGGCTTCACTTGCTCCAATGAAGGCTCATGTACGGACAATCGCTTCAAGATCAAAGCAATCTCTGCCAACCAGGTATTCTTGGCCTTTTGGTATTCCTTGCGGTTGGCATCCATCCACTCCTTGGAATTGTTGACAGTGAGATCGCGAAGGAAGGTGAAAATTTGTTTTTTGCTCATGGTTTTTAATTGTTAAACGGTGTAAGGGTGTAAAAGTGTAAGGGTGTAAGAGTTTGGTGACTGCTAGATAAACCCAAAAATAACCCTTACACCTTTATAGCTACCCAACGCTTACACCTTTTTCCGCCTTTGCCCAGTTTATAGTAGGGACTATCCATTCTCTCAGGGGCTTGAATAAAAAACCGTGTCCAAGTCCTGTGTTGAGTTCGATTTCTTCGAATCGGGGAATTGGCAGGTTTGAGGTTTCCTTACGGCGAACGGCAGATACGCCAAAAGCGTCACTGCGCTCATAGATGGTCAGGATATTACCACAATAATTGATTTCAGGGATTTGTTCAATATCGCTGTCTTGAAACGAAGCTACGAAAACAAACCTTAATTGTGGGTTAGCAGCCAGCGTAGAAACATACTGTGCGATGTACCCACCTTTGGAGGTACCCACTACTGTAATATGATCGGCAGGAACGCCAAGCGCTAAGAGGCTGTCGATTTGTTGCACCACAGCTAAAGCATAGGTGTGCGCATTGGTATTGGGTGGCCGTTTTTCGCTAATGACCTTTAATCCTGCCTGGGAAAACGCGGCTTTGATCTCCTCGTATTCCGTTCGACCATACTGTGGGTGTTGGTCTTCGAGTGCATGGTCTTCCAGGAAGCGATTGTGAAGAAAGAACAAATAACGTGGTGACCCTGAAGGCTTGCATGTAAGTAAGACGATGCCCAGTAGCAAGAAGAGTAATGCGAGGTGTGTTTTTAGCTTCATGTAGTAAAGTTAAACCTGACTTTTGGTATTCACCGAAAGTTGTAAGTGATTTCTGGTAGAAGGATGAGGGATGGAGGAATAAGGACGGACAACCCATGCTGCTTACTATGGCTGTTGTTTCCACATTCCGATCAGCCACCTAGCAAGGACAGACTTTACAGGGCAGGCAGTTGGCAACCTCGCAAAAGCGGGGAAAGGCCCCAAAAATCAACCCCTACCTTAAAAATAATGCGGGGAAGAATGAGCAAATCGATAAAATTATTGTTACAACATCGAATATTACAAAATATCGAATTCCAATGTCCTACTTTACTCGTTTAGCAATTGTTTTACTCGCCTTATTTTCCACCCATCTGCTCGTCGCTCAATCAACAAATAGTAAAATCCCCGTGCAGGGAACACTGATCGAACAAAGCTCGGGAGAACCCCTTCCCTTTGCTACCGTGATCCTGTTCAACCAGCAAGACAGCAGTATGGCCAGCAATGACCTCACTGACTTGGATGGTAAATTTAGCCTGCCTGTAGCTCCAGGCAATTACTATGCAGTATTGCAATTTATTGGTTTTGCAGACAATGTGATTCCTGATATCAAGGTGACGCCAGAAGTAGAAAGCGTAGCATTAGGCCAAATCTTTATGACCTCAGATGCTACGGTATTGGAAGAAGTAGAAGTGACCGCCGAGCGCAGTCAGATGGAATTCAAGCTAGATCGCCGAGTGTTTAACGTGGCTAAAGACCTGACCAACGGCGGCAACAGCGCCGCAGATATTCTCGATAACGTCCCCTCCGTGAGTGTAGACCCCGAAGGCAACGTCAGCCTCAGAGGTAGCCAGGGAGTGAGAATCTTGATCAACGGCAAGCCATCGGGGATGCTCAGTGCTGGTGATACCAAAGCCCTGCTGCGCATGCAAGGCGACATCATTGAGAGTATCGAAGTCATCACCAACCCATCGGCACGCTACGAAGCAGAAGGTGAGGCAGGGATCATCAATATTATCCTCAAGAAAAACCAGGAAAAGGGCGTCAATGGTTCCTTCGGCGCCACGGTGGGTTATCCATCAAATTATGGTCTGTCTTACAGCCTCAACTACCGCCGAAAAGATTTCAACTTCTTCTCAAATTTCGGTGTTGATTACCGGAAATCACCCGGTGGCGGGGAAGCTACCCAACGCTTTTTTGAGAATGGCAACCTGACCGAATTTTACAGCACGACCACCGACCAGACCCGCGCAAGCACCAGTGGTTATCTGCAAATGGGTACCGACTGGATCATCAATCCCCAAAATACCATCACCGGTTCCCTTTTGTACCGGGGCGGTAAAGGAGACAATAACTCGATGGTCAGCTACCGCGATTTCGATGCCAATGAAAACATCACCAACCTGACCATTCGCGACATCTTGGAAACGGAAGACTCTCAAAACCTGGAGGCATCCGTCTCCTACAAAAAGACCTTTGAGCAAAAAGACCGGGAATGGACAGTCGTGATGAAGTATATTCTGGATGATGATACCGAATTGGCGGACTACGATCAGATGGACAATGACTCACCGATCCGATTATTACAGCTTTCCAGCAATACCGAAGATGAGCGTAATTTTCTTTTCCAAACCGACTATGTTTACCCCATCGGAGACAAAAGTAAAGTTGAAGGTGGAATGAGGATGGCCCTCCGTACCGTCAACAATAACTTTCAAGTACAACAAAGTAACAATGGTACCTTTGAGGTGCTACCCGGTTTTGATGATGAGCTGCTTTATACCGAGGATATTTATGCGGCCTACCTGATTGGTGCCCACGAATTTGGTGCTTTCAGTACCCAGGTGGGCCTACGGGCGGAATTATCGGACATCACGGCTTCGCTACTAAAATCGGAGCAGTCCAATGATCAGGATTATTTCAACCTCTTCCCCAGTGCTTCCCTGGCTTACAAGTTTTCTACGACTAAGCAGCTCCAACTAAGTTACAGCCGCCGCCTGAGTCGTCCATATTTTCGTCGCCTCTTGCCTTTCTCCAACTTCAACAACCCAAGGAATATCAACACCGGTAACCCGAACCTACGCCCAGAGTTTACGGATGCTTTTGAAATGGGCTTCTTACAATATCTGACCAATGGTTCCTTGCTGAGCAGTGTCTACTATCGCCGCACGACTGGCGTAATCGAACGCCTCATTTTGGCAGGTGAAGAAGAAGGTACCACCCTGATTTTCCCGGTCAACCTTTCCGCAAGGGATGCTTATGGTCTGGAGTTTAACTTTTCCTACCAAATCCTGAAAGGTTGGGACCTCAACACCGACCTCAACTTTTACCGGGAGCAGGTGAATGGTCAGTTTCAGGAGCGCGACTATTCCAGCGACACCTACACCTGGAGTGGCCGCATCAACAACAAATTCAAGATCAGCAAGCCACTACAGGTTCAGGCTTCTTTCCGCTACAATGCACCTCAAAATACAACCCAAGGCCGGCGATTATCATCGTATGCACTAGATATAGCCGCCTCTTTGGATGTTCTTTCGGGTAAAGGCACCCTCACCCTCAGCGGACGGGATCTGTTCAACACCCGTATTCGTCGATCCGAAATCAACTTACCAGACTATCAAGAAGAAAGTTTCTTCCAGTGGCGCCAAACCCGCCAGGTGATTATGACCTTTAGCTACCGTCTCAACCAAAGCAAGCAGCGTGGTGGCCGTGGTGAAGGTGGTGGTCGTGGTGAAGATGGGGATGATTTTTAGGCGTAAAGGTTAGAAGGGTGTAAAAGTGTAAAGGTGTAAGGGTTATTTTGAGTTTCGTTAGGGGTATCGAATCCTTCTGACTTTCGAGCTCTACATTACAACTTTTACACCTACCCAACCCTTACACTTTTACACCTTAAAAAATTTATTTCTTCAACCGCAGCGAATAAACCGACCGGTAACGTTCCGGATTTTGGAAAAACTCGTCAAGTTGTTCGCGGGTTTCTTTTTCTACGAAGGGCATCAGGGGTTGTTCTACCGTAAAAAGATGACTGATGGACTGGCGGATTTTGTGGTCCCACTGCTCGTAGTAGTTGTCGAAATCTTCGGGTTTTATGATTTTGCGGCAACCGGGTTCTCCGCAGACGAGTGTCATGGGATAATCCAGGTTGAAGATGCCGTATTCGTCGGTGATTTGTTCTCCTTTTTTGATTTCGCGGATGGCAATCTCAAAACCGTAGCCGGTGCTGATGGTATTGCAATTGCAGCAATGGTTGACGTATTTGGCGAAATCCCAGCTGATAATCCGGTTGCCTTTTTCATCGATGTAGGAATATTTCTCAACGACTTCCTGCATTTCAGGCGTGTGCAACAAATAATCCGTGGGGCTAATCACCAATTCCAAGCTGTCTTTGACGTAGACGATGGTTCCTTCGGGAATATCACTGGTTGCAAAAACACCGTAACCAATAGATTCGCTGATGAATCTTAGTTCCGTATTCGGATGAATCATAATAACGATTGCTGATTAAAGAGGTAATGAAAAAGAAGATATTGATTCTTTGTAAAAAACGGCGCAATGTAGGCTATAAAACAATACAATGCTTGATTATTTTCAATTTCGCCAACCAGTCTTCCTGCCTTGAAGAAGAATTAGCTACGGAAGCACTAAGCCACAAAATAGTACGGAATATTACTTAACATCGACACTTTCCTTGCCCCCCGCACGCTCCTCCGACAAATCATCCATCACCGTGGTTACTCCTCCTGCCATGACGTACTTCATGATTTCGGAAGATTTTGCAGCCACGGGCTGTAAATAATGGGGAGGAACCAGAAACAGCTGCCCACTGAACGAAATGCTGAAAGGCACATAAACGGTGATCAACTGTTGTTCTGTCTTGAGGAACTTAAGCCCTTCGTCGGTCACAAAACCGAGGCGACGAATTTCAGTATCGTTGCCCATTTTCACCAGAACCGGGCGATTGAATCCCTGTTTTTGGCCTACCACCGCCTTGAGCATATCCTTGACCGAAGTATAGATCGTCTTTATGAAAGGTACCTGCTCCAACTGATGATCCAGAAAGTGAAAAAAGGGCAGTTTGATGAGAAAGCTACCAATGAAACCTACCAGCGTCACGCCTACCAGCATGATCAAAATCCCTACCCCAGGGAAACTGAAGCCCAGCAATTGATCCAATTCTGTAAAGCTCCAATACAGCGCATAACCCGTAACCGTAATTGGTGTAAGGTACAAGAGGCCTTGGAGGAAATAAGTAGCGATTGTTTTCATTTGTGTTGTTTAATCGGTTGCCTTAATATAAACACAGATGTCCTGTTTGTGATACATATTCTACCAAAATTTATACTCCTTCCTGTATTTTATATCATTCCTCCTTTTTTTAATACCCCCACCACTGGTTCCGGTCCCAACTTTGTCACCGTACTTAAGGTACTTGTTGATCTTCTTTTTTAAACCTAAAATTTAGTTTAACATCATGAAAACAACAATGAAAATCGAAGATTTGATCGGTGAATTATCGAACGCGACCAAAAACCAGTTACCGGATTTGGACCTCGCAATCGCCGCTGAAATCCAAGGAATGGACGCAACCCAGATTCCTGCATTTTTTAAGAGGATGAACCAAGTATTGGTGAACAATGAGCACTTCCCTGATTACACCGAAAAAAAACCTGAACAAGTCGAAGATAGAGGTGGCTTAAGTTTTGACACCGGAGCTAATGGACATGCAGAATGGGCAGAAGTGAATGGAGCCATTGGTTTTGGAGATATTGTACAAGTGAAACCTAATCATTTTGCGGAACCTACTACTCTTGAAGAACTGATTCAGCTGATCAAGAAAACCCCAGATGGCAGTGCTATTGATGTGCTGGGGGCAGGGCTTTCGCTCAACGGCTTGTACGCTCAACATAGCCAGTATTTGATCTTAACCAACTGTTTGAACCGAAAACTTCCTTTTGACAGGGATCTATACCATAAAGACCCTAAAAAAGAATATTATTATCAAACAGAAGCGGGGGTCAGAATTCCCAAGCTCCTTGATGATATTTATGAAGAAAATATGGCCCTGAGCTGGGGTGGATATACGCCACAAAGCCTGGTGGGTGCTGCAGTTACCTCTACCCATAAATCAGGCTTTTTAGCCCCTTTGGTAGACTTCATCCTGTCGGCTGATGTCGTGCAGAGTGACGGCAAAGTATATCGGATAGAGCCCACCGATGGCATCACTAATCGTGCTACATACGAGTATAAATACGCTGAGGAAGGAAGAGTCTTGATTCAGGACGATCATATTTTTTACGCTACAATCAATCGCTGTAGTGTGGGCATTATTTACTCGGTTATCTTGCAGGCGTCGCCTCCTTACAGTTTGGTGGTTAAACGCGTTTATTACGATCAATTAAGTCAGGCAGAAGAGGAGATCGCCAGGATTCTTCAAAATGAGTGTGCAGGAAATGGACCGTGGCAATTAGATTTGTGGGTGATGCCAAAATCAAAAAAGACCATGCTGGTCATCCACGATAAAATACCTTATGATCCCACTATTCGCTCTAATCAACCTCCAAGTCTCTTGGATATCTTTGGTGCTTGGCTTGCTATGAAACTATGGGAGATGGCTTATAATATTCCCAGCGCCATGGAAGGTGGAATTGAAAAAATATTTTATACGAGAGCCACTTCCCCAGAAGGTGAAAAGCTGGACTGGCGACACTATATGGGAGGCAATATCCCCCCTCTGAAAATGATGGCTACGGAGAAGATGATCGATTATCACGGGGATGAGCGCACTTTTGATAGATCCTTTATTGACCTCATCAATGAGATTGGTAAAAAAACGAAAGACCTATACTATAATTCTCCGATGGGTGTTCGGTTTGTTGGTGCATCAAAGCATGCCCTCTCCATGTTTAAAAAAGAAGGGGTAAAGCGTTTTGTCTCCTTTGAGCAACCCTTTGTCCCTCACAGTCAGCATGGTCAGCGCATCCTGCGGATCATTGACGAAGTGCTTTCTGCGGGCCGTACCCACTGGGGACAGAATAACCTGATTGAAGAAAACCGTGGCTTAGTAGCTCAACAATACGGCCGTGATTTGGAGCACTACCTAGCCGTTCGGCAACAACTGCTACAGGGCAAGCCTGATCGCTTCAAGTTGCCACGTGACCTTGATGTAAGTTTGCCTACCCCCGTTGACCCGGCCCGCTACTACCGTATCCGTGAAAATACCAAGGGCGGCTACTTAACAGTTTTGAGAGGAGTAGAACATAAGCTGAAACGCCAACCCTATGGCGACACAGTGGATCAGTATTTTTACTTTACGCCACTGGGTGATGGTTGTTACCACATTCGCACCGTTGATCATCGCTACTGGACGGTAGAAGATGGTGCATTCCCAATAACTTACAAGAATGAGCCCCAAGGTGATAACAGCAAATTCCGATTGGAAGCCTTAGAGGACGGTTCTTACCGTATCCACGAACTTACCGCCAAGCAATTATTATATATAGGTAATGGTGGAAGCTTTGATGGTCTCTGCATCCGTTTGGGGGAAACAAACGAGACCCCTGATCGGCAGCGGTTCTGGTTGCACGATGCGGGGCCGCTTACCTAAAGCCAAGTGATCAATAGAGTGCTTCAAGGTTTTCGAATGAAAATTTTGAAGCACCTCTTTTCGGTAGTAAACACCGTGGATCGGGATTGAAATTTGGTTTTTCACGGCAGAATAGATAAGCAGAGCAAAACTAGCTGAATGTCCTGTTTGTGATACATATTCTACCAAAATTTATACTCCTTCCAGTAATTTATATCATTCCTCCCTTTTTTAATACCCCCACCACTGGTTCCGGTCCCAACTTTGTCACCGTACTTAAGGTACTTGATCTTCTATTTTATTGACCAATAATTTATTAAACATGAAACATCTTCTACTATTATTCCTCGCTACCCTGCTGCTACAGGCAGGTATTTCTCAAGACTATCAAGTCGTTGTTTCTACAGGAAACACCCCAGCAGGGGATCCTATGGATATATTTGGACCAGAACCCGATTATATCCTGGAAGACAACACGACAACGGATGTGACAGCTTGGCAAGCTTTACCTTTCCCTTTTGAATTTTATGGGGTTCCCGTGAGTGGTTATGTCGCCTCCCGAAATGGTTTTATCAGTTTTACCGATGCCGATGCCAATAGTGGTGCGTCGGAGAATACGGCCTTACCTGCCGCAGAAGGACCCAATAACGCCATTTATGCCTTCTGGGAAGCGCTCATTATAGACGGTGGCGGATCACATATATCTACCTGGACCTACGGTGTTGCGCCCAATCGGGTCCATCTGATTCGTTGGTTTAGTCTTCTTCCGGAGAATACGGATCGCTCGCTCTTTTTTGCCATTCGGCTTTACGAATGTGGTGATTTTGACATTGTCCATGCTGCGGGTAACCCTGTTGTCGCCCTCTCTGGAACAGTAGGCTGTGAAAATGCGGACGGTAGTAGCGCTACAATGGTAGAAGGCAGCCCTAACCATGGCTTTTCACCCGGTTTTCTTGAATATACAGACGATGTTGTCTACACCTTCTATGGTGCTGCATATAATCTGGAATTGACCCATCTGAATTTTCCAACCAGAATACAAGTGGGAGAACAAGATGTTAGCGGCACGATTACCAACCAGGGAAACACTGCGATCAATTCCTTCCATTTGAATTATACCATCAACGGTGGCCCGGTACAAACCATGGAAGTCACAGGCGTCAATATTGCGCCCAATGGAGGTACTTATTCCTTTGTGCACGATATTCCCTGGATGGCAACTACCAGTGGCGAGCTCTCCACTCTTTGTATATACGCTGATCAGCTCAACGGGAACAATAGCGACCAACAATCCTGTAATGACCAGGTTTGTAAAGACATTTTCACCTACACTGGCACCTCCGGTAATAGAACCGTGCTTATCGAGGAATTTAGTGGGGCCTGGTGTGGCTATTGCCCCGATGGAGAAGTAATATTGGAGGATATTCTCACAGATCATCCCGATGATGTAGTCGCGCTTGCTTTCCATGAAGGAGATGCGATGGATGTCAGCGTTAGCTATGACGTCAGCACCCTGATTATTCTCCAAGGTTTTCCTCAGGCGGCTATCAATAGGGTCTTCTCTCCAGAACTGGGGATTGCAGTTAATCGTGACTACTGGCCGGGTATGGTTGCGGCCCAACTCGATCGGTATACCCCGGCGGAAGTAAGTATTGAACACACCTATAACCCCGACAACCGCGTTCTGCGGGTAACGCTCACAGCCAATTTCATGGACGATGCCTATGGCGATATGCGGTTTGCACTAGCGATTACCGAGGATAATATCACCGGCACTGGCAGCGGCTATGATCAGGCCAATAATTACAACACCACCTTTGGGCATCCTTTCGCGGGAATGGGCGACCCCATTGTTGGTTACCAGCACCAGCGAGTGGTGCGAGCTATGCCCGGTGGTGCCGTGGGAACGCCAGACATCATCCCAAACATCGTCAATTCGGGAGCACAATACAGTGAGGAATTCCTGTTTCTCGTCCCTGCAAGTTGGGATAAAGAACAGCTGTCTCTGGTAGGAATACTGGCCTACCACAGCCCGAATGCAAGAGAACGGGAGATCATCAATGTGGCAAAGGAAAAACTAATGTCAGATCCCACGCCGGTCGATTACCTTTCACAAGTCGTAAACGAGGCCCGTATTTTCCCCAATCCAACTCGTGACCAGCTTCACTTGAGCTTCAGCCTAACGAATGACACCCCGGCCAGTATGCTCATTTATGATGCAACAGGACGACAGGTGCGTAACTTCGGCACACAAGACTACAGCGCAGGACAGCACCAACTGGACTACGACGTCTCCAACTTTTCTCCCGGCATTTATTATCTGAACATGCTAGGGGCAGGTGGGGTGATTTATTCCGGTAAGTTTGTGGTGGTGCCTGAATAGGTTTTTTAACTGCGGAGAAACGGCGTTTATTTTTAGCCACGAAAGCACTAAAGCACGGAATAGCACGGAATATTTTTTTTGTGAGATTATGTGTTTTAGTGCTTTAGTGGCTAGTTATTTTTTCTTTCGTAAATTTATGAGGCATCCATTTCTGAATTGCTTCAAAACCGCGTTCATGAGAGAGACAGAAAATTATTACTTCTTTTGGAAACACCAGTTTGGGCAATGGACGCTAAGGAATATAGTAGATGTGGATGGCATTGAATACAATTGCTGTGAGCAATATATGATGTATAAAAAAGCGATTCTGTTTGGTGATCTGGAAATCGCTCAAAAGCTGCTGGAAGAACCTGATCCGTCTGCACAGCAAAAAATGGGTCGGTTGATTCGCGGTTTCCAAGCAGAATTGTGGGATCAACATAAGCTGGGAATCGTTTGGTACGGGAATTATTTAAAGTTTACGCAGCATCAGGATTTGCAAGACCGACTCTTGCAAACTGGTCATAAAATTTTAGCAGAAGCCTCTCCCTATGATCTTATTTGGGGTATTGGATTGGGAGCTAAAGATGATAAAATATTAGATCAATCGAACTGGCGAGGCCAAAACCTGCTGGGAGAAACGCTGATGTCGGTGCGGTCGTTACTTACTGCGGCAGCTAAAAATACAGGGCTTTAAAGTAGACTGTTCAACCTGATGCTTTTCTGACGCGACGGATTTTAGCGCTTTCTTGACAGGCTAGTATTAAGTTATCGCGCCGTAGGTGCAACCTACGACAAACAGCACATAAACGCACAAGCCTGTAGGCCAGAGCTCAGAGTCTAGACTTTAGAAGAAGAGGGATAGCAACTGCTCCGTAAAGCAGGGTTTCATACCCTGCATGAAGGAAAGATAGCAACTGCTCCGTAAGGCAGGGTTTCACACCCTGCATAAAGGAGCACTGTGCAGTCCAATACCAAGGCACAAATATATCGCCCTAAAAGCCAGGAATTTCACACCAATCCCCTGGTGGTTTTCTTTACGAAACCACTGTTACGCCCCCATCAAGAGGTAAACCCCACGTAATTTCCCTATCTTTCGGCCCGTCGCAAATACTGGAGTAATTTGCGAGTTTTATACGCCGACAACCCCTCACTCATCTATTATATTGGTAATGAAAGTATTGGTTACAGGAGCCGATGGTTTTTTGGGCAACAATATTGTCCGGGAACTCTTGGATCGCGGGCATGAAGTCTACGCGTTTATTCAACAAGGAAGGCACATCAAGACCTTGGATGAGCTAAACGTCACCAAACGATATGGTGATCTGCTCAACGCCGAAGAGGTCATTCAAGCCGCCCAAGGTTGCGACTATATTATTCACGCGGCGGCCAACACCTCAATCTGGCCACAGCGCTCGGAGATCACGCGCCGGGTCAATCACGAAGGCACCTTGAATGTGATCCAGGCGGCCTTGCACAACAAGGTAAGGCGACTGGTTTCCGTGGGCTCGGCCAATTCCTTTGGCAATGGCTCGCTGGAAAAACCCGGTGATGAGCATTCTCCTTTCGCGGCTGGCAAGTACGGACTGGATTATATCGACTCGAAGCGGGATGCCCAGGAAGCCATCCTTGAGCATGTAAAAAATCACGGGCTCAATGCGGTCATCATCAACCCTACTTTTATGCTGGGGCCGTACGATACCAAGCCCAGTAGTGGCGAATTGTTGCTGGCCCTGTATCACCAAAAAGTCCCTGGCTACACCGCTAGTGGGCGCAATTTTATCTATGTTAAAGACGTGGCCGTAGCTGCTGCCAACGCCCTCACCATGGGTCGGAGCGGCGAGTGCTACATCATGGCCAATGAAAACTTATCGTACAAGGATTTCAACCAACTGGTGGCCGATGAGCTAGGTGTGAAGCCCCCCAAAATATTGATTCCCAAGCCTTTCATCTTGCTTTACGGAGCTGTTTCGCAAATGTGGGCTTACCTCACGGGCAAGCCGCCAGTGGTGAGTTATGCAGTGGCACAGATCAGCCTCGACACCAATTACTATACAGCAGCCAAAGCTGTGAAGGAATTGCAATTGCCCCAAACACCAATCAAAATTGCCGTACGTGAGGCCTTCAATTGGTTTCAAGAGAATGGCTATCTTAACAAGTAAGTAAGTAAATGAGTTCGTCAACATTAGCAGGAAAAGTAGCCATCGTCACGGGTTCGAGTATGGGTATTGGCAAAGCCGTAGCCGTAGCCTTGGGCCAAAAGCAGGTGAAGGTGGTATTGAACGGGCGTAACCTGGAAAAACTCACCCGCACAGCGGAAGAATTAAAAGCACAAGGTCTGGAAGTATTCGCTATTCAGGGTGATGTGGGCATTTACGATGATTGTGAGCGCCTCATAGCGCAAACCATCGCCCAATACGGTGCTTTGGACATTTTGGTCAACAACGCTGGTCTGGCCATGACGGGCAGTATTGCCGATGCCCCGGCAGATGCTTTCCAGAAAGTTTTTCACACCAATATTCTGGGGGTCCTCTACCCTACCAAAGCGGCCATCCCGTATTTGAAGCAAACCAAAGGAAGCGTGATCTTTTCGGGTAGCATCGCCGGCTTCATGGGCATCCCCAATTATTCCGCCTACTCTGCCTCAAAAATGTCGCTGACGGCACTGGTGCAATCACTCAAGATAGAGCTGGCGGGTACGGGCGTTCATGTAGGCATCAACTACATCGGTTTCGCCGAAAATGACCCCACCAAAACCTACCTCAACGAGCAAGGTGAGGTCGTGACCATGCCGGTACGCGACCAATTCAAAAAAATGCCCGTAGAAGAAGTCGCCCAATATTTCGTGAGCGGCATCGAAAAACGAAAATACAAGCAGACCCTTTCTTTATTGGGCAAGTTGACGGGTATCATGCCCCGTTTCTTCCCTCGTATTTTTGAGTGGGCGATGATTCGGAAGCATTTGAGGGATGGGGAGTAGTCTGGGCTTAAGCCCGGATGGTGGAAGGGTTGGAAGGGTGTAAGGGTGTAAGGGTAGCATTGAACTAGTAGCATCAAATACTTCCGATTTCAAAGTCGGAAGTGGGAAGGTAGGAATTCGGACGTATTTGTACCCACTAGTGGCGCACTCTCCTCCAGCTCTTCGCTCATCTCGCTACTTCCGACTTCTCACTTCCTCCCAATACCTAGGGATCCGACTTTATGAAAGTTGATGGTCAGGTTAGATGGTTTGAGGGTACGCTTACACCTTTACACTTTTCCAACCCTTACACCTTCTCACTTCCGACTTTATGAAAGTCAATAGTTAACGCATCACCACAATTCGCTCTACGCGCCGGAAACGGTCATTAGACAAAACCAGCAGGTATACGCCTGGGGGGAATGCACTTAAAGAAAGTTCCTGACTTATGGCCTGTACCGCTGACATTTGCAGCAGTGCTGCGCCATTAATATCAAACAGTTCCAGATCGTAAGACCAACTGTGGGTATTATCATGCTCAATGAATAAACGGCCGGAACTAGGATTTGGGAAAATCCTTAGGGTAGCAGCTTCCGGGTTTAGCGTATTCGTGAGGGTAGCCGTATAGCTCTCCATAAATACACAACCATTGGCATCCACAATCGTCAAGTCTATCATTTGGCCTTCTTGCAATCCGTTCACAGTATTGCTGGTACTGCCATTGCTCCACAGGAAACTGTAGGGCGGAGTACCTCCGCTTGCAAAAGCCGTAGCTTGTAAGTTTTCCTGAGCATCAACAGCAAAGTCCACAGTTGCTAGCAAGTTGGCTGGTGCCTGCAATTGGATACTCGCTGATAAGCCACAGCTCGCCGAACTCACGTTGTAAGTATACATGCCAGTCGATAATCCTTCTAACACAGGGCTGTCACTGCCATTACTCCAAGAGATACCATAAGGAGGGATACCTCCACTGATCGACAAATTAATTTGCCCATCATTGGTATTGGCACAGCTAGGTTCAACAGCTGCGTACTCGACTGCAAATGGCGGTACATACGGTACTTCAAAATCCTCTGTAACGGTACAGCCATTTGCATCTGTTAGCAGTAGATTATACAATCCGGCGGTAAGGTTAACGGCAACATTACCACTCTGGGCATCGCTCCAGGTTACTTCATAGGGTGGCTGCCCAGCACTTGGTTGGGTGATCGCAATGATTTCTCCATCTCCACAACCCAACAGTACCTGAAGATTGGTGGCTATAGGCGTCAGGCCAGGTAGCTCGAAACTACTTTCCAGACTACAGCCATTGGCATTGGTGATCGTAACAAAGTAGGTGCCTACGTCCAGGTTATTCAGTTGTGGCCCTGTTTGTCCGGTATTCCATAGGAAGGTATGGGAGGTATTGCCACCAGCTACTTCCAGTTGGATGCTGCCATCTTCCTGCCCGGCGCAGGTAGGTTGTTCTACCTCCGATGACATTAATTCAACGCTCTCCGATGCCTCCAGGGTGATTTCCTCTGAGGATTCACAACCTTCCGCTGTTCGGATATTCAGCAGATAGGTGTCGGGACTCAATCCGCCGAAAACGGTAGTCGCCATAAAAGGCCCGCCGGCAAAGCTGATCTCCAAACCGGGGTCATCACTAATGATTGCTATCAAACCATCCGTATTGGCCGCACAGCTTACCTCGCTAATTGCTACCTCGTATTCCGGGAATGGTAGTTCTTCTACCAGGAATTCCCACACACTTTCACAAGCATTGTCATCAGTTATGGTGACCAGGTATTCCGCCGGCGTTAACCCTTCCACAAGGGGCGTATTTTCCGGTGTATGGGCCCATTGGTAGTCTACCGTAGTTGGATCGCTTACCAAGGTAATTGTACCATTGGGTTCACCCGCACAACTAGGGGTGGTGAGTGCTTCAATAACCGGTAAATCGTAAATGAGTAATTCAATATTTGCGACCGAATCGCAGCCATTCGCAGCAGTGAAAGTAGCAGTATACCAACCAGGCTCATTTTGGGTTTCGCCAAAGATGACCGTGCTCTCCCCTTCACAAACAAAGCGTTCCTCTGTAGATGATGTGGGCTGTAGCACCTCCAGGTAGTAGACTTGGGTAGAGTCACAACCATTCATCGCAGTAAAGGACGATTGGTAGGTACCACTGGTGTTTTCCAAATTGCCAAATAGCTCCACGCTTTCGCCTTCGCAGATGGCAATAAATTCTTCTATCACGATTGGCTCTAAAATGGTCAAACTCACTTCGTGGATAGAATCACAACCCGCAGTAGAAATAAATGATCCGGTATACACACCGGCATTACTGACTTCTTCGCCAAAGATGAGCACCGACTCTCCCTCACAAATACTCAGCAGTTCACTGGTTTCAATCAGTTCCGCAAAGACGATTTGTACCGTATGGGTAGAGTCGCAACCATTGCTTGCCGCAAAGGTGGCCGTTGCCGTAGCGTCATCCGTATAGGTTTCGCCAAAGACCGTCACCGTTTGCCCACTACAGGCTTGTAGAGTTTCCTCCGTAAAGAAGGGCTCCGCGACCAACAGCGTGATCGTATGGGTGGAATCACAGCCCAGGCTACTCTCAAAAGTACCGCTGTATTCTCCTGCCTCGGTGACCATTTCCCCAAACAGCTCAATGCTCTCGCCGCTGCAAATTTGGGCCATGTCCGACGTATTTACTACCTCGATCAGCGTGACCGTTACCTGATGGATAGAATCGCAGCCTGCTGCCGATGGGAAGGTACCTTCGTAAGTACCAGCTTCACTGACGACCTCACCAAAAAGTTCGACACTGCTGCCGGAACAGAGGGCTAAAGTCGCTGATGTCTCAATTTGTTCCGTTACCGTAAGTACTACCGTATGCATAGAATCACAACCATTACTGGTCGTGAAAGTAGCCTCATAGGTGCCGCTGGTGTTTTCTGAATTGCCAAAGATGTTCACACTTTCGCCCTCACAGATCGTAAGGAATTCTTCTACTGCTACGTGTTCAAACACCATTAGACTCACCTGATGGATAGAATCACAACCAGCAGCAGAAATAAATGATTCCGTATAAACGCCAGCATTACTGATTTCTTCGCCAAAGATGAACACCGACTCTCCCTCACAAATGCTCAGCAGCTCGCTGGTCTCAATCAGTTCGGCAAAGACGATTTGTACCGTATGGGTAGAGTCGCAACCATTGCTTGCCGCAAAAGTGGCCGTTGCCGTAGCGTCATCCGTATAGGTTTCGCCAAAGACCGTCACCGTTTGCCCACTACAAGCTTGTAGGGTTTCCTCCGTAAAGAAGGGCTCCGCGACCATCAAGGTGATCGTATGGGTGGAATCACAGCCCAGGCTACTCTCAAAAGTGCCGCTGTATTCTCCTGCCTCGGTGACCATTTCCCCAAACAGCTCAATGCTCTCGCCGCTGCAAATTTGGGCCATGTCCGACGTATTTACTACCTCAATCAGTGTGACCGTTACCTGATGGATAGAATCGCAGCCTGCCGCCGATGGGAAGGTGCCTTCGTAAGTACCAGCTTCACTGACGACCTCACCAAAAAGTTCGACACTGCTGCCGGAACAGAGGGCCAATGTTTCCGACGTCTCAATTTGATCCACCACCGTCAGGACGACCGTATGTGTTGAATCACAATTATTAACGGAAGTAAAATTACCCGTATAGGTGCCACTGGTACTCACTTCTTCGCCAAAGAGTTCTACACTTTCTCCAGCGCAAATTTGGAGCATTTCTTCGGTACTCACTGGGTTCAGTACCAATAGGGTGATACTGTGGGTGGAGTCGCAACCATTCTGCCCATCGAAAGTCGCTTGGTAAAGACCAGCTTCCGTAATCACTTCGCCAAACAGCTCAATTTCTTCTCCTTCACAAATAGACAATTCCTCGGCAGTTTGCTGACTTTCCTGTACGATCAACTCAATCTGTACCAGGGAGTCGCAGCCATTCACGCTCGTAAAGATTTCGGTATACATACCCGGGGCATCTACCTCTTCCCCGTTGATCATAATCGTCTGTCCTGAACAGATTTCTATGGTCTGCTCACTCGTCAAATTCTCTTCATTGAGTACTTCTACTACGACGGCCGTATTGCCCAAACTCAGGTCACAGTTGAAGGTATTGACTGCGCTGACCAAGCTATACGCCGTAGCTACCTCTGGGTATAGCACCAAAGTGCCCCCCAGCGTAAAGTCGGTCACAGTTTGCGGTACACCGTTTGCCTCCAAGATCCAACTAAAGCTACCGCCCCAGGCAATATCCCCCGTCACGGAAAGCTCAACGCCATCGCCTGGACACAATACATCGCGATTGGCCGCTAAACTTAAAACCACCTCTGGGCAAGAGGGCACAAAGGTTAAGCACTCCGCAAATGGGGAGGTATTATTGCCGCTATTGGTAGCAGTAGCAGTGAGCACTTCATCACCAGTTAGGTTCAGCCCTGTTAATAACCAGTTGCCGTCGGGATCAGTAAAAGTAGTGTTGAGATAGGTTTTCCCTTGGCAGAGCACATTAAAAGGGCAATTGCTATCATCGTTGAGGAAAACTTCGATCAAGTCACCAGGTTCAGCAGTGCCGTATAATTCATTTTCGTTTACTTCCGTGAGCACTGGAGGCTGTTTGTCGCCGTTAGCGCCATTGCGCAGTTGAATACCGCCATTGAATCGGTTACAATAGATGCTGTTTTGTGTAATCTGGTGCGCTTGTCCATCGCCCAGCACCCCATCAATATTCACCGCCCACCAGTTATTGTACATGGTATTGCCTTCAACCAGTATCCGGTTCGCTCGGGAGGTCTGTACGCCATTGCGGAGACTAAACATTTCGTTGCCCCGAATTTCTACATCATCGGTGGTTACATAAATACCCGTGGCCTGCTCCGGACTACTAATGGTATTGCTGTCAATGAGAATCTGACTAGCACTGGCCAAAACGGTGATTATCCGTTGGCCATTATAACCATAGAGGGTATTGTTTCGGATCAATCCACTTCTACCTCTGACATCAATCAGTTCGCGAAAATCTATTATCGAGTTGTTTCTGATGTTGAAGTTACTCGACGTTTCTTCCAACAGTACTCCTCGCCCGAAACCTGGGCTTGCATGAAAGATCGTAAAGCCCTGGATGGTATTGAAGTTGCTGGCTATCGTAAACAATGGCTGAACATTATCATACACGATGATGCGTTCACCAGCCCCATCAATGAGGATATTATCGTCGACAATCGAGGGTAGTGGTCCGTTGATAAAGAGCGTGTCATCTATCGCCAAATCAAAGACGATGGTGTCCAGCTCAGCTAAGGCATTGGCACAGTTAATCGCTTGGCGCAAACTCCCGGCTACACTGTCCTGAGAAGTGGTTACCCTGAACGTTGTCCCTTGTGGGCAAACGGAGTCCTCGGTACAAAAACTGGTGAGCTCCTCCCCCATAAATTCTCCTCCGATGGCGTACACTGCGCCTATTGAATTTTGCAATTTATAATTCCCCAAACCAGTAATGCAACAAATGCCATCATTGCCACTGTCGATTATACGGAAATCATAACACCCATCCGACAAGCAGTAATCATACTGGCGGGTTGCACGATCCGGAATATCCGTGCTACCAGCATCGGAATGCACGACCATGCCATCTCCGTCCAAAATTTCCCAGCTCACTTCCTCCGGATGATCATCAAAGGTGATAATGAAGTTGAGTACGTTTTCCAGACAGGCGAGACAGTCGGCATTCTCCGTACAATCGGGGTCATTACAATCTACCAGTCCGTCTAAATCATTATCAATACCATCGTAACAATTTTCCTGTACCACACCGTTGCAAATTACAACACTCGATTCATCGGTAAATATTCCACCGTTGGCAATTTCCAGGCCATCGGCATCACTCAAGGAATAATTTCCTTCTCCACGACCACAACAGATGCCGTCTCCTCCACTATCGAATACAGTTAAGGTATAGCAAGCGTCGTCCAAACAAAATTCTTCGGTAATGGTCTGGCCAGCCAAATTATTCGTGTAAGCGGTTCCACTTTCTACGACCTCACCCGCCTCGTCGGTCAACTGCCAGGAGGTCTCGGTAGGGCGATTATCAAGCGTAAGGCTAAAATTGAAAACCGTTTGAGCACAGGGTAGACAAGCTATGTACTCGTCGCAATCAGGATCTTCACAGTCGGTCAGGCCATCAAAGTCATTGTCAAAACCATCATTACAAATTTCCGGGCTGGGTTCGCAGGGCGACAAGCATTCTGCGTTGTAGACACGACTCCGGATCAGATCACCAGGTTGTGGGCCAAAACCAAGGGCCAGATCAACGCCTACTGCTCCTATCAGATGACAATAGCTCATAACTGTACCGGCTTCAGGAAGAGCAGCATTTTGATTACAAGGCTGATTATCACTGTAACCAGCTTCAACACCACAGCGGTCAATCGCCGTGTTATTGCCGTTCCAAACACAATCATGGGTATGTCGTGAGCCCAAATTATGCCCTGTTTCATGAGATACTACCTTTACGGACCAAGAATAAACCGGGACCTCATTATAGTAGGGAAGAATCCCTGAATAACCATGTTTAGCAAAGGAAGTACTACAAAGCACACTTAAATAAGCAAGTCCTCCATTACCTTGGTAACCAATCAAATGAGCAAGGTCGCCATTGAAGTCTAAGCCTGTTGCTATTCTAAATTGCGACAAGTATTGGTTAGTTGTAGGTCCGGTATAGGGATCCGTCTCATTCCAAATCACTAGCTCATGAAGATTCAGATTAATGGCTTCATTGAAATACATCAAGCTAATCTGATTATATAATCCAGTAATATAATCCGTGGTATTGGCCACCCCTCCTTTGTCCTGGGTGATGTCATTATCAACCTCCACGTACATCAGTACACAATTAGCAGGATTGGTTGAGGCACTATTGATTACAGCCTGGTGATCCACCTCAAAATCAATAGGCTCTTCAACCCCACACTCAAATTCCATGGCGGCATTCAAATCTTCTTCCCGGTAAAGCAGATGTCGCCCGGTAGGATCGTCTTTCAAAGCGGCCACATTGTAAGCTCCCGTTTCGCTGATGATCATACCAATCATTTGCTCTTTAAAGATACTGATGGAGACCAGCGAACGCTCTTCCCCCTCTACCATCCCCCAGTAGTGGTGGGCATCGCGTTCGGTAGGGGTATACGACCTTCTATCCTGGTCATAAACAGCAAAAGAAGGGCTCTGGCTGCGTGCCGGAATCAGTAAGAGATGGCGGGTTTGCCCGTCAGGAAAAGGAAGTGGTAAACGAATACGCCCCGTTCTGCGATACAGCAGTTCGTCGACATTGGCGGGTGAAAGCGTAAAGGTCATACCCGCTTCCAGTGCAGGGTTGGCCTGGCGAAAAGAAGGGCTTATGGCACGAGCCTCTCGCACCAAATCTACCGCTTCAAAGCTTGCTAAGGGATAATCACTAACGGCTGATGTAATTAAATTTTGGGCTTGCGTTGTCATCGCCAATAGGCTCAACAGGAGGAGTAGCGCTATATTTTTCATAGATAGTTAACTAGGCTGCTAAAGTGTGATGGAGAACAAGATAAGAAAAATCTTTTTTGGGTAAGGCAATAAACAGCGACCTAAAAGAAAGCATTATACACAATGCCGTGCATAATGCTTTATTCTTCAGGTTTTGTATAAGTCACTATGTCAATTCCAATTCCGTTTGGGTCTTTTATTGCAAAATGTCTGTCTCCCCAAGGTTCGTCTCGGATTTCAATTTCTATATGAATACCTTTATCTTTCAGTTGTTTATAAACCTCATCTACTTTCTCAACTTCAATGGTCAAATAAACTCCATTCCCGTTAAATGCAGACTGGAAAATATTTTGTTGGCTGGGGTGGTTGGGTTGTAAAAAACTGATTTCTGCCGAATGATTGGGGGTATGAAGTAATAAATAAAATTCGTTTTCAAAACTTACCCCAAAGTCCAATGTTTCTGTGTAAAACTTCTTGGTTTCCTGTAGTTTGTCGGTAATCACTCCGGCATTAAGTTTCATTTGGTTGGTTGATTGTGCATACGTCCAACTTACCGTAAGAACAAATGCGGTTAATAAGATTGCTTTCATTGTCAATGATTTTGTTGTTACAAATTTAGGTTGACAAGAAACCAAGACATTGTAAAAATCGGACAAATCTTAACGGAAGGCTTCGGAAGGTGTTACACCGTAGAATGTTTTGAAGGTTTTAATAAAATGGGCTTGGTCAAAAAAACCAACATCAAAGTACAATTTGTTCGCTCTTAGACTTTGTTTTGAAGGTTTAGCATTTAATATATATTGAAAGCGGACAACGTTACAAAACGATTTTGCTGTAGTGCCAATATAAAAGTTGAAAATCCTACGCAGCTGTCTTGGACTTAGACCTGTATTAAGGTCTTTTTCGGTATCCAAATACCCATTCTTTTGAAAAATCAGGATTAGCGCATCTAAAAAACGGTGATCATAATTGGTACCTTTATTTTTTAAAAGTCCGACTAATTTTCCGTTCATTATTTTTGTAATCTTTTCAAATGAATCCTCAGCTTTGATTGCGGAATTAATCCACTCGGAAAAATTGGGTAAAATTTTGTTCAGTTCTTGGGATTGATTACTTAAAATTTTGGCGTCCACTCCGAACAAGTATGGAAAAGCAGAAGGTAAATAACGAATACCTATATAATCAAATTCCTTTCCTATAGGGAATTGAACGAACTTTCGGCAAAATCCCATTACGAAGTTTTCAGCCGGTTGTTTATGGTCAAAAAAAATATCGATACAACCGTCAGAAACCACTCGATAATTGTAATCTATTTTTAAGGTTTCCTTTGTTTTAAGTTGCCAAAAGCAGTAAATATAGTTTTCAATTGCTTTATTTGGCAGTATTTCTTGATAACTTATTTCGCTATCATTAACCGAAACGGATGGTTGAATCGGTTTATAATATTCTCTTATACTTTTCAGTTCATCCACTGTGTTTTTTTTGGTTTTGTGCACATCTCAAGTTCTGTCTGCGTACCCTTCTCCAAAAACAGATCACCTTCCCATCACCAGCGCAGACAGGTCAGTTGCCGACGGCCAAAGCCTTTGGCGACGAGCTGTTGGAGCTGTCTCAAGAGGTTTACGACCTTTGATGGAGGTGTGTAGTGCTTTAGTTTTTCCCAGTAATCAAAAATTCTTTTAAGGTAACCAAGGTTAACCAACCACCCGTAATATTATTTGCGGTAAAAATAAATCCTACGTCGCTCTCAGGGTAGTATCTATAGAAAGAAACAAAATCCCTCGTAATGCCAGTATGCCCATAGGATTCTCCAATATTGTCCTTTCTTAATTCAAAGCCCATTCCGCGGGAAAGAGATTCGTTTATTACGGTGTGTTTTCTAAAAATATCATCATACGTTTTTGGAGACAATCCGACTTTATTCCTTACCGCTATGGCGAATTTTGCAAAGTCAACAGGGTTCGTCATTAAACTAGCCGCCATGTTCGGTTCTTTAAAGCCCGACCTTGATGGAGTGCCTCTGTAAAAACCGTCGGCAATATTGTTTCTTACATAATCATTCGTTTTAAAATAAAAGTTGTTTAGCCCCAAAGGCTGTATTAATTCTTCTTCAAGGATAGTTTCAATATCCTTGTTAGTTAAGTGTACAAGAACTCTTTTTAGATATTCAAAACCTTCACCGGAATAGCCAAATTGCATGCCGGGAGTAAAGAGCAAATCAAATTCGCCTTTTTCATTCCTTTCTGCCCAGTTTGGAAAACCTGTTTGATGGTTCAATACATGACGTGCAGTAATTAGCCTGTAACGGCTATCGTGTTCCACATCAGGAAATGGCAAGTATTTGTATAAGGGCTTGTCTAAGTCAATTACACCTTTCTCAACCAACCGCAGTACTACAAAGGAAAAAACTGGTTTGGTAATAGAACCGAATTCAAATATAGTAGACTCGTTTACAGCTTCTTCTGTAATCGGATTTACAACTCCATAAGCTTTAGAATATACAACTTGTCCGTTCTTAATGATGGCGAGAGAAGCTCCGGGAACCTGATAGTAGTCCAGGTTATGAAGTATGAACTCATCCAACATACTTATGCTTGTACTATCTAAATTAAAAATAACCCCCTCTTTTGGTATTGTCGACTGCAGGATGAGCGTGTCAAGCACAAGGGTATGATGGTTCTGACTGACCGTAGGATCAATATTGAAAAATACTTTCGAAGAAGTCTCATTTATTCTAATAAAGCCTTGGTCCCAATCCCTATGCCAGTGATAGTTGCTATAAGGGGTAGCTACATAGTCTCCAACAGGTAATAACAGTTTATAATTTCCCGTAGAATCGACTTTTACAAACTTGATGAAGGCTGGGTCATACTTTGATTTAATGATAACCTTATCTGG
Organism: Lewinella sp. LCG006; assembly: GCF_040784935.1. GTDB lineage: Bacteria > Bacteroidota > Bacteroidia > Chitinophagales > Saprospiraceae > Lewinella. The sequence goes on from NZ_CP160680.1 coordinate 192,747, forward strand.
AAAATGAATTATCGAGTCGTTTGACCACTTTACCAGACCGTTAACCATAATTGAATCGATGGATTGAGCCTGAATTTGCAAGCAAAAAATTAAGCTACAGATTATCCCCGTTGGCAATAATTTATTAATTATGCTCATTTATAAATGTCTAAAAGTTAAAATAAAAATAGTTAGGTGTTTTCCTTTGGTTGCATTACACACAACGTTTTTCGGTGCCGCGCAGTGTCTGCCTTAACCAATGTTGCGTCATGGTTTTAACGTGACCAATTTAGGGATTTTAACCCGAAGAATCAACGTTGTGGCGGCATTGACGCGGCAGCATTGTGGGGCCAGTGGCGGTTTAAACAAACTGATCTTTATGTCATCACTTCAAATTACTCATGAATTCAAAGTAAGTATACTATTTCAATAAGTTTCAATTCCACAAATCGACCTCAAACAATAAACGTTTTGATAATCAATAGATTACAAGCAACAATTGTCTTCTGACCTTAGATTCCAACTTAAAATCATCCAATTTTTGTCATTCAATATTTAGTCGTTTATTCGTATTCTCCGTCTATTCGGAAATCAATTCTTCTTTGCTTTATATGTTGTATTTCGTTTATCACCGTGCTTCTCAAACAAACCCATCTCCACCCCTTCTTGTAAATCTCTACTTGCTGTGGCTGAAGAAATATCTTTAAACACTTCCATATAATCTTTCCTCGAGAATGACGCAATATTCATTGATTTAAAGTATCGTAATCGATCGTCTCTTTTCATTGTTCTATTACTAAATGATAACAACTCATCTAGTGATTGGCCAATTACTCTAAGCATGTATTCTATAAAAATTGTGGATTCGCCATGGTTATCACTTGCTCCTAGTACATCATAATATTCTCTTTGAGTATCACTTATTAATGTCTCAAATGGGAGATACTCAAATACAGGATATGTTTTCGACAGAATCACACTTTGCCATAATCTTCCCATTCTTCCATTTCCATCCAAAAAAGGATGTATGAATTCCATCTCATAATGAAAGACACAACTTTTGATCAATAATAAGTCCTCTGTCTCTTTCAGATATTTAAACAAGTCACTCATCAAATAATCCACATTTGCTGCGGGCGGTGCTAAATACGCTACTTTATCTCCTTGAACAATACCTACATTTTCAGTTCTGTATTGTCCTGGTTTTTTAATTAATCCCTTCATTAAAAGCTTATGTGCCAATAAAAAGGACTTTGCTGAATATGGATCATATTTCTCTAGGTTCTCATATACTTCAATCGCATTCTTGACTTCTAGAATATCTTCTTTAGGACCTATTACTCGCTTATTGTCGAGTATCGCTGTAATTTGGTCCTCAGTTAGTGTATTACCTTCAATCTTTAGAGAAGAATGGATAGTCTTTACCCTATTCCTTTTTCTCAATTGAGGTGAAGGTTTATCTAAGTATAGCGCTTTAGCTTCACCTAGTCGCTCAGATATTTGCGTTACTAACTTAAAAATTGTGGATGTGAGACTATACGGGGGCTTCACTGATACTATCATTTGATACTATCAAATATACTACTTTCCTTTTAGAATGGGAAAAATTAATAGGCAATAGCCATTGGCCCCAACGTTTTTCGGGACATGTGAGGTTCGCAGCGAAGCGAAGAAGCTTGTGCAGCACGGGCTTGCCCTAAAAACGTTGTCCAAGATGCGGAGCGGAGTGGAGTATCTTGGTCAACGGATTTGTATATGAGCTGTGGCGTGTCTCGGCACGAACCTCTCCAAATAAAAACCGGCTTTGGAAGATCCTGCGGATTTTCCAAGTGAGGACTGAACAAGCCATAGCTTATATACTGTGTTGTGGTGCGTTTTTTTTAACGTTTTGTAAATCCAAATATTTCTTAAAATTGTGTCGAAGTCGGCTTGTTAAAAACATTCCGAATAGATAAAATAAAATTCCCACTGCAATTACAATTATTCCAAAAATTGAGGTTTCATTATTTAATTCTGTAATTATTATGAAAATCAGTCCTATTAATACAGTAAGAATAGGGAAAATAGCTAATACGGGATTTGGTTTAATTTTTAAATTTATTAATGTGTTTTTCCCTGATTTTATTATTTTCCCATATAAATATGCAGTGCTTCTTTTAAAATTTGGCACATACCATTTTATATAAGTCCATTTATCATAAGTTTCAAACTCATTTTGACTTGTAAATTTCCCAACAAAGCTTAAGTTACTTTGCTTAAAGATGTCTTCAATTTTTTGCCTTAAATTATCTCCATTCAAATTCGAAGAGTAATTTATATTTTTGGTATTTAGTATTTTGTCAATCATTTTCTGTCAGTATTTATTATTATAAATTTTAAAAATTTTCCGTTTGCCTTTTAGTCCGAAAAGAATCATTTCAATTTTGATTTAAGATACATTTTTCAATTCCTCCACAAACATTTTCGGCATTCCATTTCTCCGAATCTTCAGACTTTCTCGATTTTTCTTAAATGCACCACAACGTCTCGGTGCCGCGCAGTGTCCGACTTAACCAACGTCACTACATGGTTTTAACGTGACCAATTTAGGACTTTTTACTCGAAGAACCAAGGTCATGGCGGCATTGACGCGGCAGCATTGTTGGCTGCAGTATTCTCCTCTTATCATTATTACTCAAGACCTTTTTAGGACTTGAATCAATAAATAATCTTCACTTTCATAAATTATGTTAAATCCAAAATCTGTAGGAATAAAAATTTTAAATGGTCGGTCTAAGAGTATACTTTCCCTTTTTCCGTTACTCTCTATAATAATTTTTTTGACGCCTGCCGTTGTTTTTGATTCAAAAGCAATATCTCCATACGGCGATGAAATGCTACCCGATCCTCTAACCTCTATATCCCAGTTCTCTGATACTGCAATTTCTATAGGAATACCCGGCAAAGTATACTTAACATAAAAAACAGCACCTTCATAATTAACTTCTCTTGTTCTCTGTTCGATTTCATTGATTTTTTTCTCAATTGAGTTAAGCAAGGAATATCTTTTGCTTTTTCGATTTTCAAAAAGCTCTCCAACTCTTGCGCTCAATTCATTTGTTTCAGTAGTACCTGTCAATTTATCCCAAAAACCTAGTTTTTGATATGCTTGGTTTAAAGTTTTACTAGTTCTCTCATAATCTCGGGCTATTCTCAAAAAATCTAGTGCTTCAATATGTAAACCATCAAATCCAGGAGGAGCAATGATTGTTCTAAAATAGTCATAGATTTGTTCAACATTTGCTGTTTGTCTGTAATCATACCATTTGTTGTAATAAAAAAACCTTTCGTCAGTACTTCGCTTGCAAAAAACGTTCTCTCTACTTGATTGATACAGGATTCTTTTTTCGAAATATGTGATATTTTTTTCATACAAACCATAATGGCTGATTAAATTGTAGACTATATCAAAGTCGCTCATATACCCAGCCTCTCTTACATCTAGTTTTCCGCATATATCTATTTTCCCTACTTGGGCATGTAGAGGGAATTGGATTATCATTGTCACTAAAAGAATTTTCCAAGAACTCATAAGTAAAATTGTGAGGTTTTTTGAATAAGTTATATGGTAAAAAAGATCTACGAAAATTTTTAATAATTTCTAGGAGACTGAATAACATTGTCAAGTGATACAAGCTTAAAATAATTTCGCGCATTAGTCTCTATAAAAACTAAGAAAATGGTTCACACTTCCCATTACACATAGTTTATACCCTCTTATCTGAGTACAGGACAAAAGTTATTTTGATTAATATGAATGGCAATTTTACGCATAATCTGGCCTGAAAACCTACAGTGCAGGTCAAAATAAGGGTAGTTAAGGCTAATCATATTACCTTCTCAAAGTTTTGTCCTGTAGAATCCATCCATTCTTTCGTCAGTTTTTCACATATTGCCGCTAACGTTTTTCAGGACATGCAAAGTTCGAAAATTTTCGACTGCGCTGAGAAAAAATTTTGAATTTCTGCATGTCCCGTGTTGTGCGAGGTTCGGAGCGCAGCGAAGAAGCTTGTGCAGCACGGGCTTGTCCGAAAAACGTTGTTCAAGATGCGAAGCGCAGCGGAGTATCTTGGACAACTCTGGGCTGGGCGCAGGCCGAGGAACGAGGCTTGTCGCACAGCCTAAGTTCTGCGAAGGCCTTATTTTAATCGATCTTTCTCGTAAGCTTGATCAATAAGAGATGCTAGATACTCTAAATCATCTATTGATTTTAAGGTAATTTCATAATCACCATTACCAAGGTGACCAATCGTTGAAACGTCTTTGGCTATCCCCCTTGGGTCTTCTAACTCACCAGCATTTAGATTCAACCATATCTTCAATGAAGACTGCTGTAACTTCACATCTAATATATTTCCTGTTCCTATGAAAGAGATATAGTGCTTATTTACCTTAAGACTTACATCCTCTCTTGAAAGAATGTAATCCTTAATAGCTGTGTATATTTTAACTATCGCCTTATTTCTAATTTTATCAATATGATCTATTTCTTCTGTACGTACAAGCCCCCTAAAAAGCTCAATATAATCACTTACTCCTTCGATAGCATTTTCAAGGTGGCCTACTGGATATTCTATGCCAACACTGTGAACTAATGAATTTCTGACTCGTCGCAGTTCCCGTAACTGATTAAACTGAAAACTGCTAATTAGCCCGTCTTCCAAAAACTCCTTGATCATTTGTGGCATGAATCCCCTTTCTACATCGCCCTCATTCTGTTGATAATATACCTGTCTAATTACATCTTCTAATTCTTTCCATAAAATTATAAAGCGGCCAATTAAGTGGTTATTCTCCCCTGCAACAGCTTCTGCAACATTTTCAATGTCCTCTTCTGGAACGACTACTTCTTCAAGCTTATGAATTGCAGATTCTATAAACTCCTGAATGTCATCAATGAGTTGATTTACTTCTTCAAGGTCAATTTTACTAAAGCTTTTATTATGAGCAATTTTATTTCTTAAATCGTATAGTTTTTTCCATCTCTTATCAAGAAAGTCACCGTCACAATCAACGATAGTCTCAAAGTATTTTGTCCAATTACTGATTGGTAAGAGCGATCTAATTTCTTCAATATCAGTATTATCTAAGTTCTTGGCAGTTCTAAGTCTTTTAACAAGATCATCCCTATGAGAAGGATAATTCTCGCTAAACAAAAAATTTCTAAGCTGTATAAAATCTACGTTATTAAGAATGTTGACGTCTTTATTGTTCGAGTTTATAGACTTCTCTACATCTACTGGAATTCTATCTGAGTCCCACCCCATCCCAAGATTTACAAGCATGAACTTTGTTAAAAGTTTTCTCATCAGATTTTCTATGGAATTGATTCTACCATATGCTTGCTCAGAATAGTATCTTGATATATCATCCCATATCGTATACTGTATTCTATTCACCATAGAAAGAACTTTCCTAAGCCTCTTTAGTGCTGCCGTAAAGAGCGGCATTTCTGATTCTGACTCAATCCAAAGTCTTAGATGAAAATACACTGGTTTTTTTCCCGTAGACACATTTCCCTTTGCAACTCCATAATTAAATTGGAAACCATTAAAGACAATTTGATCTCTATTGATTACAAAATCAGAATCTGACTGAATGAGATTCTTGAGGGCTTTTACTGTTTTACAGTTAATATCCTCTACAATGATCAAATATTCGACTTTATACATATCTCAATTTTAATTTCGCAGAACGTTTTTCGGGACATGCGAAGTTCGAAAATTTTCGGCGCAGCCGAGAAAATTTTTGAATTTCCGCATGTCCCATGTTGTGCGAGGTTCGGAGCGCAGCGGAGAAGCTTGTGCAGCACGGGCTTGCCCGAAAAACGTTGTCCAAGATGCGAAGCGAAGCGGAGTATCTTGGACAACTCAGGCTACTGCGCAGCCCGACGAAGGAGGGTTGTCGCAGTAGCAAAGTTCTGTACAGTTTTCATATAGATTCACCGTCATTAAACGGAACTCCTTGACCACCGTTGTGTTCCCATCCACAACTATGCGCAAACTCATGTAAGACTACTTCAGCAATTCCAAATCTTGCATCTAAGAGAATCTCATTTATTCTATTTATGCAAATGTGTATATGTTTTGAATTAATACTTAAAATTACAAGTTCGCTGTTATGACCTAAGTCTGGACAGTCTGAGCATTTTACGAGTACATTAGGGTCCGTTAGTCTATCTCTAATACAATTCCTTAATTTCAGATCAGTTATGGTGTCGTCAAGGATATCTAATGCTCTCCAAATTCCTTTAGTGATTGCCCCCTTATACCCTTTGCAGTCACCTAACACTCTAACTCCGGGAGTTATAGAATCCGAAATATTATTAGAGCTCCACCCTATATTTCTTCGCCAGTAAAACTCCTGCACCCTACCATTTCCATTTTTCAACTTTCCTACTATATGCTGTGATTGATCTGTATGAACATAGCCAACGGGATCCGTTGTAAATTTCTCTCCTTCCAATCGATTGGATAAGTTATTGTGTTTCCAACCTCTATTCCTTTTCCACCATAATTCATGTACATCCCCCTCCTGATCTCTTGCAATCACATGCTGAGTTCCATCTGGATGAGAGTAGCCATATGGTCGGCCAATTATTTGTAGACCATTTACATCATCGGATAGATTGTTTTTGCGCCAACCTTGATTCCGTTTCCAATAAAACTCTTGGATTTTCCCATTACTTAGTCGCCCAATTATATGCTGAGACTCATCCGTGTGGACGTACCCTATTGGATCCGAAACAAACCTTACTCCTCCTAATCGATTAGATAGGTTGTTGTGTTTCCACCCCAAATTCCTTTTCCACCATAATTCATGGATATTACCCTGTCTATCTCTTGCAATCACATGTTGAGTTCCATCTGGGTGAGAGTAGCCATGTGGTCGGCCGATTATTTGCAGACCACCTATATCATCGGATAGATTGTTTTTGCGCCAACCTTGATTCCGTTTCCAATAAAACTCTTGGATTTTCCCATTATTTAATCGTCCAATAATATGTTGAGACTCGTCCGTATGAACATACCCTATTGGGTCTGAGGCAAACTTTATCCCTCCTAATCTTTCGGATAAGTTGTTTTTGCGCCAACCTCCTCCTATTCTCCACCAAAGCTCATAAATACTCCCATCTTGACCTCTTCCAATAACGTGTTGTGTTCTATCAGGATGTGAATATCCAAATGCAGGACCTAATAATTTGATCCCACCCACTTTTTCACTCAAATTGCTAAAGTTCCATACGCCATTTCGCTCCCACCAATACTCATAAATATCCCCATTTGCTTGAACACAAATTATGTGTTGTGTGCCAATCAGCTCTTCATCACTAGCATATGTTGAAAATACACTTACTGGTTGAAGATGAGAATACCCGAACGGGGTGTAATGTGAACCAAACCGCATAACTAATTATTATTTTAAACATTAAATATATCACAACTATCAACATCATAAAAAACTACACCATGAATTATCACCTGGAAGTTATAATTCATAATTGTACAGAACGTTTTTCGGGACATGCGAAGTTCGAAAATTTTCGGCGCAGCCGAGAAAAATTTTCGAATTTCCGCATGTCCCGTGTTGTGCGAGGTTCGCAGCGGAGCGGAGAAGCTTGTGCAGCACGGGCTTGCCTGAAAAACGTTGTCCAAGATGCGCAGCGAAGCGGAGTATCTTGGACAACGCTTAGTGCAGCCGCAGCCCCACAATGGATCGCTTTCCAACTGCAATTCCCCTCAATAAACAGCTCTTTTCCCCCGAAGCAAATCCCTCTTGTGGGGTTGTCGGTCTGCACCTTGTTGGGCGTTTGTTTTTCATTGCTCACACGGCGGACATATCCCACCAACATCAGCATATCCACTTGCGCGGTGGGAATTCTTCTTTTCAGCTCCCACTAATGCGGACATTTCACATCCCATCAAGGTAGAACTTTTGCGGCACTTCTTCTCACCGTTTTCTGGGGGATGCTTTCCTTCAAGCATTTTACTAGCCCCTGGGTGATCATCACAAAAGCTATAACGCCCCAACTCTGGCTTGTGTGCAGGCAGAGGAACGAGGATTGTCACACAAGCTTTGTTAGCGGAAGTCCTATTTTAATCATAACTAATTATTTAAGGAGTTTTATCCAATCGTTTCTTATTCGATATCTCCTTACATAGTAAGAATCAACAGCAATATCCCTATGTCTAGCTGGACGTAATTTAATCTGATTAGAAAATATATTCAAAATATCATCTTTTGTAGCGTTTGTTCTATTGCTGATTAGCTCAGTTGATACTATTTCACCATGACAGTTTAGACCAAATTTTAATGAAAAAACACCCTTTTTATCTTTGAGGTGGATCAATTTTAACTTTCTATAAAATTCACTTTCATTCACAATACTAGCTAACTCATCGCATATGTTAAATACCATTTCTGATTCACAGAAATCAGCTCTATAAATGGCCGCATTATTAACTAATTCATTGATGTAATTACCATATTTTCTATACTGCATATTCACTTGCTCGCCAGGACTAATTATGATAGGACTATTCTTACAATAGTCTTGTAAAATGTAAGTAAAATAGTTACAATCATTACCAAATTGTGTTTCTGGTAAGTCCTCTATTGAATCACAGCTACTATAGGTTACATATTTTACACATTCACTATTATTATCTGATGGCATGCCAATTAGAACTCGACTTTTAAATGGTGGAATGTAATACCGATGTTCTATCCCTCCAATTTCATAAATGATGACCAAACCCTCTTTATACTCCATAGGTATTTCAAGTATTCCATCTTGGATCTCCCCTATATATCTGTATTCCCTGGTTTGACTATTGATTATAGCAACTTTTTCGATAGAAACCACAAACTCTTCCAAACGATCGAGAGCTAGTTGATTATCATACTGTATTATTCTGATCTCTCTATCACTTGCGAATAATTGTTGAGGAATCACGCTAACAGTACAAACTATTAATAGAACCAGTCTTTTTTTAGCATTTACTTTCATCCTACAATCAAGTATAATTTTATGTTCATTCTTTCTAATTTCCGCTAACTTACTTATATGCGAAAGTCCCCCCCTTTTTGCCGTACTTTTACAAACCCATCCTTTGGGGTACCAACCTCCACTCACTGCCTTAACAGTAATCGGCGCTGGCTTTCCTCTTTTTTAAAAACGCCATTTTGCTGTGTAGTCCTGCCGAGGCAGTATGTCCAGTAGTATGCAGGGACTGCTTGCAGTCTGGAAAAGGGGTGCCGGTATTGTGAATAATTTAAGCAGTATTCAGCTCCGGAAAACAGCAAAAAAGAATAGATAAGGAGAGATGAGCCAGCGTGTTGGTCAACTTTACTTTACAAGTATAATGTATTTTGCAAGAAAGTACAAGCCCTCTTATTGGCCGTGGCTAAATAGGCATAAATCAATTATCTTCACCTCATGAAAAATCGCAACGCCATCCTCCTCGTCTTTTTGGTCTTCCTTTTTGTGCAGCTTGATGCCCAGTACTACCCCGAAAAATGGGTGTGGGAAGAACGAACGCCCTCTTCCCAAGGTTTTGATGCGGCCCTGCTCGACTCCGCCGTGAGCTTTGCGCTCAACAACGAATACAGCGGGCAAAAAGACCTGCGACTGGCCATCCTCGAAGGTTTTAGTCGGGAACCAGGGCACGCGCTCCAAGGGCCCACCAAAGCGCGTGGCGGCCCAGCGGGGATCATCCTCAAAAACGGCTATATCGTCGCGCAGTGGGGCGATGTACAACGGGTAGATATGACCTTTAGCGTCACCAAAAGCTATTTGTCAACGATCGCCGGATTGGCCCTCGAAGATGGGCTCATCCAGTCGGTAAAAGACCCCGTGAAAGACTACGTTTGGGACGGCACTTTCGACGGCGAGCACAATGGCAAAATCACCTGGGAGCACCTCCTGCACCAAACCTCCGACTGGTCGGGCGCCCTCTTTGGCCTCTACGACTGGGCCGACCGCCCCGATCGCGAGGGCTCCTTTGATGAATGGCGCTACCGCGAGCTGCACGAGCCGGGTACGCACTACAAATACAACGATGTCCGTGTCAACGTGCTGGCCTATTCCCTACTGCAAGTGTGGCGGCGGCCGCTACCCCAGGTCCTCAAAGAAAGGATCATGGACCCCATCGGTGCCAGCACAAGCTGGCGCTGGTATGGCTACGACAATACCTGGGTCAATATAGATGGTGTAGAGATGCAATCCGTCAGCGGCGGTGGCCATCACGGCGGCGGCATCTTCATCAATACCCTGGACCACGCCCGCCTGGGCCTCTTGTTTGCCCGCAAGGGACAATGGCAAGGCCAACAACTGATCGCCAAATCCTGGACTGACATGATCCAGACGCCCACCCCGGCCAACGCCAGCTACGGCTACATGTGGTGGCTCAACCAGGGCGAACGCGCCTGGGAAGGCGTACCCGGCCACCTGTACTACGCCGCCGGCTTTGGGGGCAACTTCATCGTCGTAGACGAACAAAACGATCTCGTCATCGTCACCCGCTGGCTACAGCCTTCGGAGATTGGGGAGATGGTGAGGAGGGTTTATCAAAGTCGGAAATGATGGGGTAAGGGTGTAAAAGTGTAAAAGTGTAAGGGTGTAAGGGTTGTTTGACTTCCACTTACCCAACCTTTACACCTTGTTCAAAGTGAACAATCGGACGTCGGAGGTAGATAATGCTACTAGCAGCACCACATGGCATAACCCTTACACCTTTACACCCAACCAACCCTTCCACCCTTAAGTCATAACCACGTAAAAAACAGCTATTTAAGGCACAAATTGTACTTTTAACACTTATTGCTAAAAGGTTTGAAAAATAATTTCGATCTTTGAAGTGTTACTTTCGCCATTATTAGCCGTTAAGCGTGTGACTTTTGTCGGAATAATACGTCATCAAACCTTTTTTATGTCAAAAACTATATTGTTTTTCTCTGTTTTCTTCGCCTGTATGCTTTTTGGTAATTCCCCGGTAACTACGATCAGCCCGATGCTTGAAGAGGAAGTCGTTGAGGCGGCTCCTTTCCAACCATTGCGTAGTATGGCCGATGCGGATTTGCAAACAGCTTTGGAAAATGTACTCAACCGCAATCCACAATGGCAATCCTTGATTCGCAACAAAAAAATGGCCGTTAGCCTGGTGGATATGAGACAGGAGAACGCTCCACGCTTGGCCAATGTCAACGGCGACCACATGATGTACGCCGCTAGCTTACCGAAAATTGCTGTGCTGCTTGCTGCTATGGACGCCCTCGAAAAAGGCGAACTTGTTGAGACGCCAGAAATTACCAGTGACATGCGGCAAATGATTGCTCGCTCGAACAACGCAGCGACGACCCGCATGATCGACCGTCTGGGTTTTGCTAAAATCCAGGCCGTTATGACCGACCCTGCCTACAAACTCTACGATCCTGAACAGGGAGGAGGAATTTGGGTAGGCAAGCGCTACGGCAGTGGCGGCGGGCGCAATCCAGACCCCATCAAAGGGCTTAGCCACGCAGCTACGACCACGCAGGTATGCCGTTTCTACTACCTGATGTCACAGAAAAAATTCGTCACACCTGAACGCTCAGAGCAGATGATGTCGATTATGGTTGATCCTGAGTTGCACCACAAATTTGTCAATACGCTGGATCGGATCGCTCCGGATGCTAAGGTCTTCCGTAAATCTGGCTCTTGGCAAACTTACCACTCTGATTCAGTGATGGTGATGGGCCCCAACCGCCAATACATCCTTTCTGCTTTGATCGATGATGCAAACGGTGAGGTCATTTGCCGCGAATTGGTAACGGCCATTGAACAAGCTTTGGCCATTGCTTCGGTACAATCCTAAAAGCAACCATCGAACTTTCAACAAAAGCGGTTCGTTACGGCTATATGCCTAACGAACCGCTTTTGATTTGTCTTACTTAGTAATTTAGCTTCGCTGATGACCTTCGGTGATCGTCACTTCGTTCCTCGGAGTTGTCGTACCCCCTCAGAGTTGATGGAAATAACTGATTCCATTTTTACGCTTACTCAACGAATCCTTATTAATTTCTGACGTATACTGGATAAAGCTGTTGATTTTTTAAGAATTTCCGTAGGTTCGGCCTGTAATAATGATGATCTATAATCTTCGATTCCAAACCCCACAAATTGCGTTTCCCCATGTCGGTTCCCCAGCTTAGAATGAAGCTGCAATTGCACGAAGGAGAAGGCCGCCGCCTGTTCCCATTGTTGTTGCTGATGTTTCTGACGCTGACGAACCTCATTCTGTTGAAATCTACTGCCAGTAGTTTGTTTTTGGCCGAGCTAGGTGCTGCACAGCTCCCAATAGCTTTTTTGTGGGTCGCCGTCACTGCCACGGTTAGCACACTGGTATTTTCGGTGCTCAGCCAGCGCTTTGCCCTCACTACACTTATCCAGTTTACCCACGTTGTCACGGCTGGTATTACACTCTGGTTTATGCTCTTGCTGAAATTCAGCGAGCCTGGACGTGGACAGTTGTACATTTTCTACGTTTGGAGCAACCTCTTCGGCGTGATTACCGTTTCCCAGGTCTATCTGCTGGCCGGAGAGCTGTTTGGAATAAGGGAAGCCAAGCGGCTCTTTGTATGGGTAGGAGTCGCGGCCATCAGTGGCGGGGTTTTCGGAGGCTACCTCACCAGTGTTTTGGCGACTTTCCTCAGCAGTGCTTCCTTGCTTGGTACGGCCGCAGCGCTTTCTGGTGCCTGTTTCCTATCAGCCCTTTACTTGCGCCGATTCTCCCATGTTCCACAAACGGAAGAAGTCAACTCATTGACGGTCATTTGGCGAGAATTTTGGTATCCTTTTCAGTATTTTCGTCAATCGCACTACCTGCACCTGGTCGCAGGCATCGTCTTTCTGGCGGTCATTGTAGCCAAACTTGTTGAATACCAATACAGTAGCTTTGCACTGGAAGCATACCGTGACGTAGAAGACCTTGCTGCCTTCTTTGGCTTTTGGTTGTCGACCATCAGCTTATTATCGTTGGGAGTGCAGGTCTTGTTTACCAAATACGCCCTTAAGAACATAGGTGTTAGTAGAAGTTTACAAATGCTCCCGCTGGGCTTGCTAGGGGCAATGATTGTACTCTTGTTCTTCCCCATCCTTTGGGCGGTTGTCATTGCTCGTGCCATCGATGGCGGCTTTAAACAATCCCTGCATAAATCGGCCTTTGAGCTCTTGCTTTTACCCTTGCCTAATGCGGAGAAGAAATTCAGCAAAACCTTCATTGATGTTTTTGTCGATAGCATAGCCACCGGGATAAGTGGTTTACTGCTCATCTTTTTTGTGAGAGGCGCGGCGCTGCCTACGGAAGCAGTCACCCTTCTCACCATCGTTTTTTTATTAGCCTGGGTGTGGGTGACCTATCATTTAGGAAAAGCTTATTTGAATACTTTTCGCTTACGGCTCAACAAGCGGGACATAGCCGATGTTGTCCCGGGGCTTAGTTTGAAAAAAAACAAAATCTTGCCTGGAATGGCCAGATTGCTGGAAGAAGGTAGTGTTAGTCAGATGACTTACGTCTTGAAAAAATTACCGGCCATTGGACCACAGGACATTTTTGAACAACCCTTGGTTCACCTGCTTGATCATCCTCACTCAGAGATCAGAGTACGCGCCATCACTTGCCTGACAGACTATAAAAGGGTGCGTATCGACAAAAAAATAATGAACCTGCTGGAAGACGACCCTTCTATTTCCGTCAAGGTCGAAGCGCTTTTTTACCTCGTTCGCCGACAACCTCATCAGCAACTACAGCAATTGGTACAATTTCTGGATGATGAGAATGCACTCCTGGCCGATGTTGCACTCCTTACTTTGGTCGCCGAAGTAAGTGGAAACCCTGTTTTATGGAAAAAGTTGAACATCAAAAATCGGCTTGAAACCATGATTGCTACCGTAAGTATGTTGCCAATGGGTACCCATCGAGACGAGCTGCAACTTATTACGGTACGCGCCATCGAGGCGGCCCGGGAACCCGATTTTTACTACAAGCTAGAAGAGTGGCTCCCTGATGCCAACTACGATGTCTCGAAAGGCATCCTTCACGCCATGGGCATTTTGAAAGAGGAACGCTTTTTACCATTTTTATGGGAGCAGTTGAAAAAAGACCATGCCTTGATGGTTTCTCAAATTCTTGCCACTTTTGATGAAGACATCCTACTCCCTTTTCTTGAAAAGAAACTAAGGGGAGAGTCACCCGAGGAACTGCATCTGGCGCCGCGCATCATGGCCAACCTTCCCAGTCCGCGTGGCGTGGCATTCTTGCTTGATCAGCTCAATTCTTCCGACCAGACCATCCGGGATGAAGCGATTAATGCACTTTGTAAAATCCAATCAGAGTGGCCACAAGTTCGTTTTGATCGCAAACGACTACAACGGCAGCTTTTAGAGGAAGCTTCCCTCTTCCAGCGCATGCTTTCTTTGCTTTACGCACAGTTACAAGCCTATCCCAATGATGAAGAGCACCTGCGCAACGCCCGGCGCAACCTTCTGGAACTGCTGGAAACACGCCTTGATCGCAACATCGAGCGCATCTTCCGCCTCCTTGACCTGCGCTATTCTTCTAGTGACTTTTTAACCATTTATATCAACCTCAAAGATGGTCTCCCAGAACAGCGAAGCAGTGCCTTGGAGTTTTTAGAAAACCTGCTCGAACCCTCCCTCATGAAGCTTATCCTGCCGGTGGCCGAGCTGGTCGTCATGGATCTTTCCGTCAATAGCAAGGAAAAATCACTCCCGGTAAAGCTGTTGGAAGAGGAAACCTGCTACCGTGAGATTTTTGCCCTCAACGACCATCAACTCAGTCTTAGTTTGCTCAATTTGATTCGCCAGGACCAAGCCAGCCATTACGCTGCCATTGTGAGACCGTTGACGGCTTCTACTCAACCGCTTCTAAGGACGATCGCCCAGGAAACCCTGGATACTATTGCTCCTGCCTGACAATAGCGTCAATTTGGCCCGCCAGACGACGGTGATCGAAATTGGAGTTTTTGCTAAGCACATTACTCATCAATACCACAATGTATTTCGCACCTTCGGGTTGCTCCACAATGGCTACTGAGTTCATGTAGTTGAAGCGATTGCCCGCGTATTTGCCACAGGGCCCACGCTTGTTGGGATCACAACTGTAAAGGCTACCCGATTTAAAATACAAGGCGGCATCATCCAAGGCCTCGGAAGTACCGTAGCGAATTCGGCGATCCGTCATATACAACAGGCGCTTCATCTCCAGGCTGGAGCGAGGATCCGTCACCCGTCCACTTTCCAGCGCGATCAGGAATTTCATCAAGCCCTTGGGGCTACCAATACTCCCCCCTTGCCCGGGGATAATGTTACTGGCACCGCGGGTAAACATCAGCCCTAACCGCCATTCCTCGGGGTCGATACCCAGCGCAACCAGTGGACAGCTTACCACGTCGATAGCTAAATCCATCAACTCTTTACGGGGGGTGTTTTTCAGGTATTCTTGTACATCCGTTTCGTTCAGGCAAGGATACTCCGACTGAAAGACGCGCATCAACAACACTTCGCGCCAAAGTACCGAAGCAGCACCATTGTTGCTCACAGAAACCATGTGGTCAGCCCATTCAAAAAGGCTAAACTCGTCGCTTTCCCTTACCTGTCGTTTGTAATACTTCCCCCCGTCCAATTCGTAAAAAGGAACGGTATGCTCATCGTACACAGCAAAAGGACCACCTCGTACAACCCGCTCTTTGAGCAAAGCTATACGCGCATCGAAATTGAAAGGATAGATATTTTCCAGTTCACAAAACAAGCCGGCTAAAACCGCGAGCTTGCCAACACTTCCTGGCTGGAAGCCACGCGTAGGCTGCCGGTCTGCGTAGCGAATGGGGCGTCCTGGGGTAACGTCGAGTAAGGCTACGGAATAACTCTCATTGAGGTTGGGAAACAGCCCGTTGAGTGTTTCTTGTAAAGCAGGGTCGGGCGTTGGGTAATCGAGCATTGGACCATGATCAGCATTGTACAAATTGAGCTTGATCTGCTCCGTCGTTAGTAAAGCGCCGTTGGGGGGCATCTTTTCATCGATTTCGCCCAGAATAATGCGCTCAAGTCTTAATAAACGACGAATCCCCGTATAAAGGTAGCCATCGATAGGATAAGCAAAACTCAAGGATGGTATACTCACCATCAGTACCAGCAAAAGTATTACAGAACGTAGCATATTAAATTTTTTGGGTCAAATCTACCGCTTGGTAGGGTTCGTAACGGGGGTTAATAGACTGGAGATAACCGGAAGCGGCAGCCTGCTTGTTTTCCACAAAAGGCCGTACCTGGAACAACCATAAATGATCGTCTTTGAAGCCCATTTCCATATCGTAAGTAATGGGTTTACTGCCTTCTTCCCGAGGATAGTTGGCTTCGACAAAATCACTAAGGTTTTTGATGCTCGTGAGGTTGCGCAGGTTGAGCAGGGGGTTCGCCAGCGGATCAACGCCTTTATTCGTTCCTCCAGTTGTGGGCAGATAAAGGTAATTGACTTCCCGTGCGGGGCTCAGCATGGCAATGTGTCCCGTGGGAAAGATGGTGTACGTTTCGGCACGCTGGCCATCGACGGCCCCTCCTACCCCACGGCTAAAGGCGGCGGTGATCTCATCTAAACGGCCATTGCTGACATTTTGGGTGATCACCACCCCGGAATAATCAACATTGACCCCAGGAATTACTAAAAGCGAGGGGTAGACATTTTCGGGGTTGTTGAGGTAGCGCTGCCGCCACTTGAAGCTCCGCTCAGTATAAGGCGAAATCCACACTTCGCGGATACCTTGCCAGATTTTCTGCTCGTCACGAACGTTGAAGATGGTCTTGTTCAGGCCAGCGCCGGTAAAGTCTTTCAGGTCTTCCATATTGGTATCACTCCTCAGGAAGACAGGCAATTCGCCGAAAGGCTGGTTCAAAATACGGGCAAATGAGTCGCGAAACTCTTGCTGAAAACCAGGTAAAAAAGGAATGGTCTCCAACATGGTACGCAGTTCTCCGAGATGGGCGAGCAAGTTGGTTTCAATCTCCGCCTCACTTTTACCTGCCGAACGTTCTTGCTCAGCCGTTTTAAACCCTTGCTGTAAAAACGCCCAGTAAGAGAGGTCGCGCCCCGGAATGGTTTGCTCCATGTGGGCTTTGAACAAGCCGAAAGGCAACACAAAACCTTCTACCACCTGCTCGGGAAACATCTGCTTGAGCTGTCCGAGGTTGGCAGCTTTGGGGCCACACCAACGGCCCGAAGAAGCGGCGTTCAACTCCCGCAAATTGATAATCCGGCGGGTTTCCAATTGCATCTTATCCAGGGGCACCGTCACCCGTTCTTCACTGCGCTCCTTGACGGCAAATAGTTCTTTTTCCTGGTCCGACATCTTCTTGGCGGGCTTCAGGATGATCGTGCCACCAGGGGAGACCGCGTAGAAGACTTCATCGCCATTCCAGCGTTTCAGGTCGTTGAGGTTTTCTTCACTGAGCACTGCATTGGGGATGGCCAGGTTGCGCGCCAACAGCTGCACATGGGAAACCATGTTGCCTTCGGAGACGGTAGCAATGCCCGCGACAGGCTTGAGGTCGGCAGGTGGGTGATCAAAAACGTAGATTTTCTTGGGATCAATCTCCATGTCTTCGCTGGCTTCGTCGATGACCACCAGTTCTCCTTTGGCAAAACCAGGGTTCAGGCCGCGCATCGTAGACGGATTGCTCAAGGCCGCAATATCGTTTTTCAGATCGGCCTCCGCCGCCGCAAAAGCACTCAGACGCTCTACCGACATCCCCAACGGCAACAATACCGAAGAGCGAATCAGGTCGTCGATGAAGGTGCGCGCCTTGGGTTCGATGCTCGTAAACATCTCCAATTCTTTTCCGTAAAGGGAACGCGCCAGGTTGGTCGACCATTCCAACAAGCGGCGAGACTGCTCAGCACTGAACAGCAAAGCCCCCAGTGGCATCGTTGTACTGTCTGGCACCGACCACTGGTCAGAAGAGTAGCGGTACCATTCCCAGGGTGCGAGGTAGCCGCTGGCCGCGGTGGCTTGCTCCAGGTAGCAAATTTCTTCCAGCTGCTCCAGGACGGTTGGCTTTTTTTGCTTACCCGCCGTACGGTAAAGCACCTGCTCTAGCATCAGGCTGATGTCCATGGCCGCCAACCGGTACGATCCTCGCGACAAGCTCATGATTTCATCGCGGATATCCCGCATCAGGTCGGAGGTAGCCGAGATGTGCGCAATGTCGGGGCTGTCTTTATGAAAATAAGCCAGGTAGTCATTCACCTTTCCCCGCAGTGGATGATCAGCAGGGAGGCCTTTCAATTGCTGCTTGATTTCTTCGTAGCGATCAAAGCTGTAATGTTGCTCCATCACCTCGATCAGCTCGTTCATGGTTTGTAGCTGATCAGGCTTGAAAGCGGCTTCGTGTTCCTTTTTGAAGGCACGTACCGCCGCCAAATCGGTACGGTCAGGCTGGCCATGTATTTTTACCCGCAGGTCCATGAACTTGGTGTAGGACTCGGACAAAATTTTGGAAAGCGCCCGCATATCAATGGTTCCGGGAGTATCTTCGCGGTGTGGGATACGCTGCACGGCTTGCCGGAGGAGGAAGAAATTTTCGGTCAATTTGTCCTCATCGGCCAGGGCCCAGATGAGGAAATCCTTACCCCATTTTTGCTCGTCTTCGATCTGGAAAGCCCCCCGGTAGTATTGGCCACGCTCCAGTATCCAACCATTGTCATTGAGTTGCAAGTACTTGTCGATCTGGTACTGCTTCAGTCTGGATTGTTGGTAGGAAGCATCCCAGAAGTCGGCCTTTTCACCACCAGCCAGAATTTGGGCCGGGAAGAAATGGTAATCCTTGCCGTAACGAATCAGCTCCGGCGATAGGCGGGCACGCTGGATGGCATCCTTATCATTTGGGCAGGGGTCTTTAGGCTCACGTACGGTGCCATCGCTACAAAACCAGCGAATATCGCGGTAAGGGCCGCGTATGAGGCCGCGCCATTCGGTGATCTGTTCCTTTACTGCTTCTGGGTTTTTAATCTCCTGAGCAACAAGGGTATGTGGCGTAACAAAAGCAATAATGAACAATAGGAATAGCAAGCGTAATACCATCGTAAAGGTTTTTCGGTAATGAAATACAAGATGCTTCAAGGTAAAAAAAATTCAGAGGTTCAACGGCAGGAATTGCTATTTTGTGCGCTCCAGCCGCAAGGTTTTTTGATGGAAGGGTGTAAGGGTACCATGACCATCAACATCAACCATCAACAAACAACAATCAACTTTCAACTTTCAACCATCAACAAACAATCTAACCATCCTCCCCTACGAACCCACCCTCGCCGGCATCACCATCAACGTCCATCTCATTTTGGAGTATTTGGCGTTTTTTCTGGCCTTCCGTTATTATGTTTTTTTGCGTAAGCGGCAAGAAGACACTATCTCTTCCGACAATCGCTTATCCATTATCATCGGTGCCATCTTTGGGGCTTTGCTAGGGTCTCGCCTGGTGGGTTACCTAGAAAACCCTGTCCTGATTTCTTCTGCCGAACAGTTCGTACAATTGATGAATACCAAGACCATCATGGGCGGCCTGTTCGGTGGACTACTAGGAGTAGAACTCGCTAAAAAGATCATTGGCGAAAAACAGTCCTCGGGCGACCTCTTTACGCTTCCCATTATCGTGGGAATTTTCATTGGTAGAATTGGCTGTTTCCTGATGGGCACCAAAGAATTCACTTACGGCAAAGTCACCACCTTCCCGCTGGGCATGGACCTCGGCGATGGCCTGTTGCGGCATCCCCTCGCCCTGTACGAGCTGGTCTTTCTGGCCGGATTGTTTTGGTTGCTAAAACGCTTTCGCGAAACAAAAGACCTCGAAAGTGGAATGTTGTTCAAACTGTTCATGTTGTCCTACTTCGGCTTCCGCTTTTTGCTGGAATTCCTCAAGCCCAATGTTTTCTTTGTGTTGGGGCTGAGTAGTATTCAGTGGTTATGTGTAATTTGTTTTGTGTACTATAAAATAGAGCAACGCAGCAAATCAAGATCACCTAATCGCCTGGACTAATAGGATAGGCCACAGATCTAACGGATAAAACGGGTCGACACGGTTTTCTTTTCAAAAAGTCTGTGCTGATCCTGTTTAATCCGTTTAATCCGTGTTCTATCAAATAGAACACTTCGATAAGCTTGCTTTGACCATAAGAAGATCGTTATTAAAAACTAACAAATGCCTACCAGAAACTACACCTATTACGACTTCACCCTCAGCCTCTGCCCGCAGTGCCTCAAGCGGATTGATGCCAAAATTGTCTTTGAAGACGAGAAGGTGTACATGCTCAAGCGCTGTCCCGAACATGGCCGCAGCAAAGTGTTGATCGCCGACGATATTGCTTACTACAAAAACATCCGCAACTACAACAAGCCCTCCGAGACGCCCTATAAGTTCAATACCGCGACTCACTACGGCTGCCCTTACGACTGTGGTTTGTGCCCCGACCACGAGCAGCATTCCTGCCTCACGGTGGTGGAGGTCACCGATCGTTGCAACCTCAGCTGCCCTACCTGTTATGCGGGCTCCTCCCCTACCTACGGGCGGCATCGCACCCTCGACGAGATCAAAGCCATGCTAGACGCGGTGGTTGAGAACGAAAAGGAACCCGACGTGGTGCAAATCAGCGGCGGCGAACCAACCATTCATCCGCAGTTTTTCGAAATATTGGATTACGCCAAGTCGCTGCCCATCAAGCACCTGATGCTCAATACCAATGGCATCATGATTGCCAAAGACCAGGCTTTCGTCGAAAGGCTGGCCAGCTATCAGCCCGATTTTGAAATCTATCTTCAGTTCGATTCTTTCAAAAAAGAGGTACTGGAAACCATGCGCGGGGCCAATCTTACGAAAATAAGGGAAGAAGCACTGGCCCGGCTGAACGCCCTGAACCTGTCGACCACGCTGGTCGTCACCCTACAGAAAAACCTCAATGACGATGAAATTGGCAAGATCATTGACTTTGCTTTAAAGCAAAAATGTGTGCGGGGTGTTACCCTGCAGCCCACCCAAATAGCCGGGCGACTGGAAAACTTTGATGCCCAAACGGATCGCATCACCCTCACGGAAGTACGCCGTAAAATCCTGGAACAAACCAATGTTTTTCAGGCCGACGACCTCATTCCCGTGCCCTGCAACCCGGATGCCCTCGTCATGGGCTACGCTCTCAAATTAGGCGACGAAGTAGTGCCCCTCACCCGCTACATCAATCCCGTCGACCTGCTGGACAACAGCAAGAACACCATCATTTACGAGCAAGATGAGCAGCTACACGGCAAGATGATTGAGCTCTTCTCCACTGGCAACTCGGTGGACAGTGCCAGTGAGAACCTGCATTCCATCTTGTGCTGCCTGCCTCGTATTGATGCGCCGAACCTGGGGTACGACAACCTCTTCCGGGTCATCATCATGCAGTTTATTGATGCTTACAATTTCGATGTGCGGGCGATCAAAAAATCCTGTGTTCACATCGTGAACAAAGACAACAAAATCATCCCGTTTGAGACCATGAACCTGTTTTATCGCGATGATAAACTGGCTTATTTGAAAACCCTCCAAAATCAAGCATGATGCTATTACTCGAAGTAGGAAATCTAGGCGGCATATTTTTGATCATTTTCCTGATCATGCACCTGCCTTCTATTGTGCTAGGTATCATCGGCCTAGCCATCAAAAACAACAAGCCAAAAGCCGCAAAGACCTTGTTTATTATTGCTGGCGTCTACCTGGTGATCAGCTATGGGACTTGTGGAGCGATGATGGGGTTCTGAGGGGAAAGAATTGTACTTTTTTGTTCTTTTCGAGGGAGGGTCACGCAGTGACAGGGGAAGGCTACCTTCGCCGCGAGGGCTATTCTCCCTCGATCCTGTGGATCGGTCCCTGCAAATACGAAAACGGAATTTTGCGGACATCCCGACGCAGGCACAGCCAACGCCGAACAAAAGGGCAGTAGAATATAGCAGAGGTAGATTACCTTGCGTCACTCCTTCCTCGGGAGGAAGGAGCCGGAGGATGGAGCTAAACCAGCGCGCAAGGCGTAGCCTGTAGCGCGACGCAGGGACGGCCCTACCGTATGGCTCCAAAAACAATAAATAACGGTCTCTGTAACAACGAAATAGACCTCTACCACAAGCTAGAAGCCGCGAATACTCCCCTGCTTATTCCTTCCCAACAAATTACTTATTACTTTTGCCACCCTATGCTAGCAAAACTTATTCTCATCCGGGCCTGTACTTACGACCTGGCCGAACTGGATTTTAGCCACGGCGATGCCATGCAGCTCGTGGGGGGCAACAACGTGGGCAAGAGCTCGATGATTTATGCGCTCAATTTTCTGTTTGTGATCAACCGCAAGCGGATGTCTTTTATGGGGCGCAAACCGGCGGATAAAACCACCATGGAATACTATTTCCCCACCGCGGAGAATAGCTTTGTGGTCTTTGAAATCAGCAAGCGGGGGCGCAAATACTGCATCCTGGTATGGCGCGATGGCGGCGGTAATGCCTGCTACGGCCGACTGGAACACGCTTACGAACGGGGCTTATTTTTTGAAGAAGAAGACGGTGGCCTCCAACCGCTCAGTCTGAGTGCGCTGCGGCGCAAATGGCTCCTTCAGGGGATCAAATTGACGATACTCAAGAACAATCCGGAGATTTTTCGCACGGTCTACCATACGGGTAAAGCCAACGACGCGGCGGTCTGGCTACGCAGCAGTGGACACGGGCGCGGCGCCGAAGGGTTTAGTAAACTGTATCGCTACCTGATTGATACGCGCCTGATTGATGATACGGCATTGCGCGAGATTCTCTTGCTAGCCGATCACCGCAGCGAAGACAAACTCAGCTACAGCGGTATCAACCTCTCCGATATTGAACGCTTGCGCAAGCTGAAGGCGCAGGCCGACCTGCTCCATAAGAACCAGGACAAATTTGCCCAATTCCGCGACGGCTACCAGCGGCTGGCCAGCGACCAGGAAGAACTCAACCAGATGGCCGCGGCTTTCCGCTTTCATTCGACGCAGATACGTGCCGAGATGGAAGTCAATCAACACCGCTACCAGGAAGACCTCCTCAATGGGCAGGAGCAACTGGCGCGTATCCAGGCCAAATACCAGGAAGTGCAGCGCGAAATCGGCGCACTGCAAGCCCAAAAGCGCAGCGGACAACAGCAGTTGGAAAGCATCCAAAAGTCGATCGCAGACATCAAGGCCTTACCTACGGAAGATTTTCTGCACAATAGCCGCGAGAATATCCAGGCCGCCGTCAACAACCTGCAGTTTCAGTTAACGGAATTGGGGCAACTGAAAATTAGCCCCGCCGAACTGAAAGCGCGAATTGCGAAATCTCAACAGCGGATTGCCCAACTGAGCCAGCAGCGCGACAACCTCGCCAATTGGCTAATCTTTCACCTGGCTGAAAGAGACGAAGACCGACAGCTGCTCAATGCCGTATTGAGCCCCGCCACGGCGCGTTTGGATGCGGCGGCTTTGCGCAAAAAAATCACCAGCACCGACACACTGGTCAAGCTTTTTGACGGTGCGTTGGAATTGCCCAAAGACTTCAAGCTCCCGGAGCTGCCCAACCCCGAGCAGATTGCCGCAGAAATAGCCGAAGAACAAGAAAAACTCACCCGTAATGAACGCCTGCTGCAAGCCGCACAAAACCGAGCGGAACTGGAAAAGGAAGTTCAGGACAACCGACAGAAATTAGCTACCATCCAGTCGCAGTTGCAACAAATTGCCAATTTACCGCAATTGGAAAGCCAAGCCCAGGAGCAGGTCGCTACCCAGCAGGAGCAGGCGACCCAACTGGAAACCCTGGAAAGCGATAGCCGCCGCCTGACCGAAGACCTGCGTCTGCGCAACCAGGAGCAAGAACTTCTGCGAGAAAAGCAGCGGGACTACAAAAACCGCGAGCAACGCATTATGAACTGGCTGCGAAAGCTGGAGAGTTTCCAGCTAGACACGCAAAAAACGGTTTACACCCCTACCGGCCAGGCACCACCCGACCTGGAACGCCTGTTCAATGAGCTGGAAAAGCGCTATATGCAACTCAAAGAGTTGCTCAACAGTACCCGTAGTGCTTTTGAATTCCTGCGGCGGGATTTGCTTTCTGAAACCGCTGATGAAGCAACCTTCATCGAAGAAACCGACCAGGCTTATAAAGGACTGGATGATCAGGAAAAGGTCATCGACTCGCTGGTAGATAGTATTGGGCAGCGGTTTGCCAATCCGGCCTCCGACTTTTTGCACCAGTATGGCTTGTTCCGTGATTTCATCAACCAGAAGTTTAATCGGAGTCTGGCCAAGTTGCATATTTCCAATATCGAAGCCTTGCGCATCGAGCTGGTACCTAATGATCGCCTGCAAACCGACTTGCGAAAAATCGGGGAGTTGGACTTGAGCAGCAACAGCCTTTTTGGAGGCGAACGGGGTGGCCTTACCGTCTTGCGGCGCTACATTGAGCAAGGCAAAGACATTGATTTCAGCGACCTGTTCAGCTTACAGCTTAAGCTGACCATTGCTGGCAAAGAGAAAACCGTCGACCTGAGCAAGCAGGTAGAAAGCGACGGTACCGACCGGATGCTGCGTCTCGTGATCGTGATGCAGGTGATCAGCCGCCTGGTGGATTTGAGCCCCGAAAACCGCATCGTCATGTTCATTGATGAAATCGCGACCATCGATGGTAAGAACCGCCCACAGTTGGTGGATTTTTGTCGGGAACACCACTTCTACCCCATTTTCGCTGCGCCAGAGATGGTGGAAGGCTTTGACCGCTACGTGCTCATCAACCGCATGTCCAACAAACGTTTGGTGGTAGAGGAAGGAAAACACTACGTCGATGTCGAAAGAAATCCAGCGCTATGATCTTGAAAGCAGAGCCCAGGACGATCATGCGCTTTATCGAAGACAACTTCGAGGCGCTGAGCCAGTTGTACCGCATCCAGCTCAAGAAAAACATCATTCCGGCGGAGAGCTTCGACGAGGTGACGCGCCACAAGGGGGACATTGTGACGCGCCGGCTGTCGGCCTTTAAGATCATGCGCCCCGTGGGTGACGACTACCGTCTGGCGGAAGAAGTAGGTGCTTATCTAGGGTTCCTGATGCAGGAATTCAAGCCGCTGTTGCCGGAACAGTTGCGGCGCTACCATACCTCTATACAAGATGTTTACGAGCTGCTGACCATCCGCCCCAACCTGGATGACAAGACCCGTAGCCTGCGGTTGGAACACCTCTACAACGAGGTGCAGAGTTTTCTGGACAACGTCACCAACAACACCTATACCCTGCTCAAACGCAGTCAGCGCCTGAAGGTGAACCGCCAGCAGATGACCTACTCCGAGCGAGTCAAGGAAGCACGCCTGCTGATTGAGCAATACATCGATCCGCTAAATCGGATTGTGAACCTGAACGATGCCAACTCCATCGCTTCACTGCTACAAAATATTGGCCGCGAAATCAACCTGGATCGGATGGCCAGCTATCCGCCTTCCGTCATTGAGCGCTACGAGCAGTTGGACAACCTCTTGCGGCAAGTGAACACCCGCTTGCAACGCGAAAGCGACGTTATCCGCCGGGAGCTTACCCCCCTCATCGAGCGCATCAAGCGGGAGAGTGAGGTGCTGGGCGGCTGGCTGGTCTTTTTGGAGCGCCCGCTGCTAATGACCGTTCCCGACTTCGCCAAGCGGAACCCGCAAAATATCTTTGGTGACCAAACGGCGGCCGACCTCAAGATTTACATGGAGCAGTTTCGGCAGCACCGGCAAGCTTCGCGCATCAAGTTATCGGAAGGCCCCGTGGTGCAAGAAACGCCCCTGCTGGATCGCCAGCTCTACCGCAAACGGCTGAAGGCAGCCTTACCGATCAACGACTTTTTCACCTGGTGCCTACAAGCCATAGCCGACCATCCACCCGAACGGCAAGAAAGTGATCTTTTTGAATTGACGAGTCTGCTTTTTAGCTCCGAAGAGCAATACGAACTGGTGTTCAGCGGCCAGCGGCAGCGCGTGCAGCTCAATAAGCAACACTATATCCTGCCGCTGTTCCAAGTGACGATAAAACCTGAGCAACCATGACCTATCCACCAGAACATTACGAAATTGTCAAAGCATTACTCTCCGAAGGGCGTTTCCTCTTGGAGGGGGAAGCCGCTTTTTTGTCCTTACGGGAAAACAAGGATTTTTACACCAAATTTTTCCACGCGTCTTTCCGGCTAGACCTAAGTATTACGGCCGATTACGCGCTGTTGAAGAGCAGTAAGGACGTCGATAATGTGGCGCGTTCGATCTGTGTCTACCTGGCCATCCTCTGTTATGAGCTTGATCACCAGGATGGGAATTTGCTGGAAATTTTGTCTTTCAACACCTTCTCCATTACCGAATGGGAAGATCGCTTTGAGCAATCGTCCTACTACAATGTCATGGAAGCTACCGACCGCTTGCGCAATGCTCATCAGCGGCAGAAGTTTTACCAGTTGCTGGCGCGGCGCGGGCTCATCAAGCGTATTGATGACGATCTGTTTCAGTTTACACCAGCGCATCGGTACTTTTTGGAGTATGCGCGGGAGTTGAATATGCGGGAAATGACTAGGATTGTAGGATTGTAGGATTATGGGATTTTGAGATTTTGAGATTTGGGGGGCGTAAGATGGTGATTTGTTTCAGTTTATTCCAATGGCTTTTATCGAGAAATAATCTGGGTAAAAGTCGCCGTTCTATTCGCGGCAATAGATGTTTTCCTGGCATTTATGTATTATCATACTGTTTGCTAGAGAAGGAAACAGCGTAAGAGCATTCTGTTCATCCATTCAGTCGTCTAATTCCTTTAGCTTACTTTTTTTAAAAAAACAATCCAAATTGCAGGTTTTTTCACAGCAACTATTGTGCAAGTAAAAACTTGCGTATATATTTGCAAGCAATTACTTGCACAACAAAACCAGCAGCCATGAGAAGAGATGTATTCAATGCCATAGCAGACCCTACCAGGAGAGGGATTCTCATGTCCCTGACCAAAGAATCACATAATGTAAATGCTTTGGCGGAAAAGTTTGACATGACCAGGCAAGCCGTTTCGCTGCATGTGAAATATTTGCAAGAATGTGGGGTCATCTCTATAAAGCAAGAAGGCAGAGAACGCTACTGCAATTTGGAAGCACAAAAATTAGCGGAGGTAGCGGATTGGCTGCAACCTTTTAAAGAAATTTGGGAAGCTCGATTCAGCAACCTGGATGACTTATTAGACCAATTAAAATCACAAAACAAGAAATAAAATGAATAAAACAAATTTCACCGCTGAGCAAAACAAACTAACGGTCACAAGAACTTTTGATGCTCCCCTGGAACTCGTCTGGAGAGCCTGGACAGAAGCCGAACTACTAGATCAATGGTGGGCACCGAAACCCTGGCAATCCAAAACCAAATCAATGGCTTTTAAAGAAGGGGGCACTCGTCTTTATGCGATGATTGGGCCGGAAGGAGAAGAGCATTGGGGGATAACCACCTATACAAGTATTGCGCCCACTACTTCCTTCTCCGGCGAAGATGCTTTTTGTGACAGTGACGGTCTGATAAACGAAGAATTTCCAGTAGCCACCTTCGTCAATCAGTTTGTCGCCAACGAAAATCAAACTACCGTAAAGATCGAAACAGCATATGCCTCCGAAGAACAATTGAAGCAAGTCATAGCAATGGGCATGAAGGAAGGTTTGAGTTTAGCTTTTGAACACCTGGATGAATTTATCAAACAAAAATTCAAATTGATGGGTGATTTGAAAACAGATGGCCAAGCCAGAGTAACTACTTATCTCAATTTTCCTGGAACAACGGAAAAAGCATTCACGTTTTACAAATCTGTCTTCAAAACAGAATTTTCAGGAAATGGCATTCAAAGGTTTGGCGACCTTCCTCAAGAACAAGGGCAAGCTCCCGTACCTGAAGATATCAAAAAAATGGTGCTGCATGCTGAACTCCCTATTCTAGGCGGCCATGTGCTAATGGCAACCGATGCTCCCAAAGAAATGGGGTTTACTTTAGAACAAGGCAACAATATGCACATCTGCCTCGAACCAGATTCCCGCGAAGAAACTCAACGTTTATTTGATGCACTATCTGAAGGAGGAAAGATTATTATGCCTTTGGAAGACATGTTTTTTGGAGCTTTCTTCGGAAGTTGTACCGATCAATTTGGAATCAATTGGATGTTTAACTTTAAAATGTAATAATAAATGAAAACAACCACCATCATCATTCGTATTCTGGTAGGAGCACTATTCGTTTTCGGAGCTGTTGCCTATTTTTTAAATCTGTTTCCTGCCCCGGAGTTGACAGGAGACATGAAAACCTTTAATGACGGTTTAGAAGCCTCCGGCTATTTAGTACCACTTATCAAAGCCATCGAGTTGATTTGTGGAATTGCCTTTCTCACTGGGCGGTTTGTACCGTTGGCAGTAGTTGTCATTTTCCCAATTGTTGTAAATATTGTGGCTGTGCATATTTTCCTAGCTCCTGAAGGTTTAGCCGTTGCCCTGTTTCTTTTGTTCTCAACGCTATTTTTAGCTTATCGCAATAAGCATCACTACGAAGGTCTATTCGTAATCAAATCTCTTCCCTCTCCCCATCATGCAAAAGACGGTAGTATTTCCCTCCCTTGATCAGCAGGCCTTCTGATGATTTGTGGGGCCATTTTTTATGGTAATCCTTGGGGTGGCTGACGTCGATGCCGATCACTCGGCCGGCAAAGCTACGCTTGACTTTTGACTGGATGGTATGGCCTACTACCACTGCCTGGGCATTGTATTTATCCAGCGGTGCGTCCACTTGTTCCTGGGTCAGGTCTTCTCGGAAGTAGCCTCGGTACCAACAGATGCCAGTGTGGTTGGATAGCAACAGCTGCGCGGCATCCTTTTCTCTGGTAGGGAAATAAGGCAGGTAATAATTGGCCCGGTTGATGGCATTGATCTCGGATAAGCTCACCTCAGTGGTGGCCAAATCCGGATGCAACCCGCCGTGTACAAAAAGGTGACCATTGATCAGCGCGATGGTATTCTTGCTGGCCATCCAGCGCCCCAAAAAGGAGTTGGCATCCAGCAAGTGGTGGATTTGCTTGCCCAAAATGGCGGCTACACCAAAGTACTTGGGCGAGTTGGATTCGAATTTGCCTTGCATGTTTTTCAACTCATGATTGCCTAACAAGTAATGCACTTTTCCGCCGTGTTTTGCGGCCTCCTGTTCTAGTCTGTAAATAAACCAAAGTACCTGGGTCGTAGAATAGCCCCGATCTACAAAATCACCGACCAGCACCAGATGCCCCTTACCAAATGTCCAGTGGAGATCAACATCAATCACCTGCTGGTGGATGAGAAAATCACGGAAGGTTCTGTAGCCACTCTCAATATCAGAAATAGCCAAAATGGGTTGATCGTCCTCAAAAATATCAGGTGGTATTTCGTGTTTTGCCTTGATGACCATATCAAAACTGCTACCATCCAACGGAAATGGACAAGTAAGCGAGAAAGTAGAATCCGCTGGATAAAGCTGCTGATCGACATAAAAACCCTCCTCTTTATTTCCCCTGATGTAATTGACGGACAGTGTCGTATCATTTTCATAAAAAAGGTAGGGGCCTTCCCCATCCAGGTTTCTCATCAAGGGATTATCACCGTAATGGACAGCGCCATTTTCTTTAAGGAGGATTACCACTCCGATAGCGAGTAGTACCAAAATCGTGAGTCCGATGTGTTTAAGGTAGCGTAAGATTCGTTTTTTCATCGTGTTTTTTTTTTGATAGGTTGGTGTGCCAATCCTTGACACGGAGAGTGGACCTAATGGACAGGTTACCCTCCTCCGCTCTTCGGGCAGCCACCCTCGACGCTGCGCATTGGTGCCGCCAGCGGGACACATGGGCGGCCCGTGGCCCGAAAAATTCTCCCGGAGGCTTCCCAATAGCGGCAAGGTAAAGGCCGTCCGCATTAGCAACTAATCGCAGGGATGAACAAGTGTCTGGCCGTGATCCAAAATTCTAGCAGAGTGATGAAGTGACTTCGTCCCACATTTACGCAAGGTCGGCTACCGTTGCGGG
Source organism: Lewinella sp. LCG006 (assembly GCF_040784935.1). Classification (GTDB taxonomy): domain Bacteria; phylum Bacteroidota; class Bacteroidia; order Chitinophagales; family Saprospiraceae; genus Lewinella. The sequence goes on from NZ_CP160680.1 coordinate 222,908, forward strand.
GCGTTCATCAAATAGTTTGTGAGGGAAATTATATCCGGCTACATTTGAGTATGACTACAGCAATAGAAAACTATAATCGACCACTGGTCGGGCTCGGGCTTTCCTTTCTCCTAATGGTCAGTTCGTTAATACTAATGGAGTTTGGCATCGAATCGGGGCTACTTTTTATGATGACTGCGATTGCCAACTTACTGTACTTAACCATAGTTTGGTTCATCAATAAAAGAGCAAACAGGGTGATTACACCGTCGTGGCGGCAAAAAGAGATCCGGGTAGCGGTGCTTATACTTGGTGCTTTGTTTTTGATTGGCGCTATAGAATCTTATTTCCACGCTATCATTTTTGTAATAATTTTTGTCGAGTTACTTTTCTTCCTATTTGTATTTGGGTACGATCAGTTTACCCAAACCACCAATGCAACACCTGGTGTAATGGAGAACGAAAAATCGCGGTTCTCTCCCTGGATGTATTGGCTGTTTATTATAGGAAATGGCCTCCTATTGATCATTGGAGAAGATTACTTTACGGATAAAGACCAATTCGGCGTTGCCATCCTCTTGTACTTCTGTTCGCTGTTTTTTCTATTTACGCGATGGTTTTTCAAACAGGCAAGGTTCCTTCTTAATTTAAAAACAGAAAAGAACAGAACCGAGCTACAGCATCTCCAAAGCCAGGTCAACCCGCACTTCTTTTTCAACATGCTCAACAACCTGTACGGCTTGGTAGACAAAGACACAAAAAAGGCCCAGCAACTTATTCTAAAGCTGTCGGACATGATGCGTTACAGTATTTATGATGGTCAAAAAGAGCGCGTCTCGCTCGCCGAAGAAGTCGACTACTTGAGGAATTACCTCGACCTCCATCAGATGCGTTATCATAAGAAAATTGACCTAAAATTTGAGACGGAGATTGAAGACGATCAACTCCAACTTATGCCACTCCTGTTTATCATTTTAGTGGAGAATGCCTTCAAACACGGCGTCGAAAATCTCCGGGCAAATGCCTACGTACACCTGAGTCTTAAAGCCACGGCCAACAGCATAGCTTTCAGCGTAGAAAACAACTTTGATGAAGAAGAGGTAAGCACTCCAACAGGCTTGGGTCTACGCAACCTCAAAAGGAGGCTAGAGCTGGTTTATCCAAAAAAGCATAACTTATCCACGCTAAAAACCGCCAATACCTACCGTGCAGTATTAACTATTGACCAACTATGATCAAGTACCTCATTGTAGATGACGAACACATTGCTCATGATATCATCAAGGGGTATTGTGATATGTTGCCTCATCTGGAACTTGTCAAAAATTGTTACGATGCTATCGAAGCGTTGGAATGCCTGCGGCAGCAACCTGTTGACCTCATCTTTCTCGACCTCAACATGCCCAAGCTAAAGGGGTTTGATTTTCTACGTACCCTGGCGGCACCACCCAAAATTATTGTGACGACAGCCTATCAAGAGTTCGCCCTCGAAGGCTTCGAACTCAACGTGGTCGACTATCTGCTGAAGCCTTTTAGTTTTGAACGTTTCTTGAAAGCCTTGAATAAGGTCGTCAATACTACGCCCACTGGTCCCCCTACCCTGGCATCAAAAACCGCTGTCGGAAACAGCATCTTTTTGCGTAGCAATAAGACCTACCTGCAGGTTAACCTCAGCGACATTCTCTATTTGGAAGCCTCCGGTAACTATACTAAAATCATTACCACAGCAAACACCATCTCCGTCCGTCAGAAAATATCGGAATTACTGACCAGCCTCCAATTTGAACAACTCGTCCAGGTACACAAGTCATTTGCGGTCGCTAAAAACAGGATCAATAGCATTGAAGGGAACCGCATTTTTATCCAGGATTTCGAAATCCCCATTGGCAAGATCTACAAGATGAATGTGGATAGGATGTTGGAGTGAGGGAACCTGAGATAATTTGCGCGGGCTTCCGTCCTACGGTTGGGGCATATTTATGTGTTTTGACCTCGGAGAGGTCGTAAATTGGTAGAACCATGTTTATTGGAGTTAAACCGACCTCGGGAGAGGTCGAATATTAATCCACATTGGCTGATGGGGCAGAAAGCATCAAAAAGGAGGAGAATGATATATTCTTAATATACGACCTCTCCCGAGGTCGTTTCATCGGTTGCCTATTACTTTCTTCCAATATTTCACCTCTCCGAGGTGTTTTTCGTCGGTGCGCTCTTGTTTTTTTTGAGAAGGATTCCAAACGTAGGGCTTCAATCCGCACTTGGAGCACATTTAAACGAGTCTACTCGTAGTAAAACCCAGTGCGTACTGAAGCCCGCGAAACCTGATTTACAGCGCATGTTAGTTTCCGAACTATCCCACTGATCTTCCGACCAGCAGCTCGATCATGACTGGTAGCTGGCTACGCCGATGATATGGCAGTGTCAACCCCATCCTACTTCATCACCTTGTCCAGCACATTCACCCCGGTCATCGCCGTGGCGGTGAGTACACCCGAAAAGAGCGCTTCTCCTACCCCGGCGGTCACAATATCTTGCCCCGTGAGGTAGAAGTTCTTGATGGGTGTGCGGGGTTGAAGAAAACGTTGTCGGAAACGCTGAGGGCTGTGATCCAGGCCGTAGATTTCTCCCTTGTCGTAATTGACAAAATGCTGGGTCGTCAGTGGTGTCGACAGTTCGTAGCAATCTACTTTGCCTTCCACTTGCGGCATTTGTTCGTACAATTCCGCTAACAGGCGCTGGGCTATCCGTTCTTTGAAGGCTTCGTAATCTTCGCCCCTTTTCATCCAACGGCTGCCTTCCCAATTGGCGAAAGCTTCGTAAGGAACGAGCGTGATAATATCAATCGTACTGCGCCCCGGGTAGCGACGATTCCAATCCGGATCTTTGGCCGAAGGAAAGGAAACATACACTACAGGAAAAGGCTGATCCAAATCTGCCAAATAGCGATCCACACAAGCATCGTGATCAAGGTCGCCGGGATAGATCCAGAGGTTGGTCTTGGGCAATTGGAGTTCCTCGGGGCTGCCGTGCAAGCCAATGTACAGACAAGCGTGAGCCACGGAACGTTCCACCTTTTGCAGAGGCTCCAACAATTGGTGCTCCTTCACCACGGCGGCGGGCAAGAGTTTATGATACGTCGTCATCACCCCCGCGCCGCTGACGATGCGATTGGCGGTGAGCACCTTGCCGTCGGCCATGCGCACACCGGTGGCCGTATTACCTTCTATCACTATTTCCGCGACCTCAGCACTCACAAGAATCGTTCCACCAGCAGCTTCGATGACCGGATCGATAGTCTCCACAATCTGCGAGGAGCCACCCACGGGAAAGCTACCGCCGCCGAAGTAATGTCGCGCCACCGAGGCGTGAATCACAAAACTGCTTTTCTTGGGTGGCAAACCATAATCACCATACTGCCCACTGAGCACGCGGATGAGTTCTTCATTATCAGTGAGGGAACGTAAAACCTCGTAGGTCGTCTGGTCGGAAAATTTATGAAATGGTCCGCGCAAAAAACGCCCCGACAGCTTGCTTAAGAATCGTGGCAGGGCCTTGTCCATATAAAACCACCTACTGGTCTTATTGGCTTCAAACACCAGGTCGACGTATCTTTCGATAGCGGCTGTTTCCTCCGGAAAGTAGGCAGAGAGTTGTGCCGTAAAGTTTTTCACCCCTTTAACCAAGTCGTAGTGCCGGTCGCCCAGTATGATGCGGTCGTACACTTCACCCATGTCGGCCCACTGCAATTGGTCGTTGCTGATATAGTCAAACAAACGCTTGATCACACTGTTGGGCCGCTGTACCTCTCCGATGTAGTGAATTCCCACATCCCACTCGTACCCCCTACGCTTGAAGACGTGCGTAAACCCACCGGGAGTGTAGTGTCGCTCCAACACCAGCACCCGCTGCCCTTCTTTGGCCAGAATAGCCGCCGTCGTTAAGCTCCCCATCCCGGAACCGATGAGGATGGTATCGTAATAGTCGGCGAGTTCGTGGCGCTTTTTGTAGGATTGGATCATTTTGGTTGGATGCTTTGCTGCTTTGCTGGTTGGATGGTTGGATGGTTTGTTTGTTGGACAAAAAAATCCTAACCATCCAACTATCCAATAATCCTAGTACTCCTTCACCACCTTGCATGACTGTAACAATCGTCCGGTGCCTTGCTCGTACACGGTTACGAAATAGACGCCACTGGGGAGGCCCGCCAAATCGAAGGTCAATTGCTCCGATTCAGCCTTTTTAGTTGCTAGTTCCCGACCCGTAATATCATTTAGGGAGACGGTAACAGCCGTAGGGTTTTCGCCGATGGTGATCTGTACCAGACCACTCGTGGGGTTGGGGTAAACAGACAGCGAGGGTGTTTCTTCTAAAACTGCCGTCGACGTTGGCTGCTCATCTTTGTAGACGCGTACCCAGTCGACCTCCACGGTATGTGGGTAGAGGCTGTTATCAGGTGTACCGCCCCAAGCACCTCCTACCGCGTGGTTGAGGATGATAAAGAAGGGCTGATCAAAAGGCCACTGGGCCTCGCTATCGCCAATGGAGGATTTTTTGACCCTCATGTAGGTTTCGCCATCAACGCTGAAGCTCATCTCCTCCGTGTCCCATACCAGACCGTAGGTATGAAAACCAGTATCGTAATCATCGATCTGGTAAGTGCCCGTAATTTGGGTACCAATGGTGTGATTGTAAGCCTGGGTATGGATGGCGGCGCCGAGGTTATTGAAATCCTGACCGTGCTCCATGATGTCGATCTCGCCGCAACGGGGCCAGCCGATGCCTGGTTCGAAGATATTTTCGCCCAGCATCCAGAAAGCAGGCCAGGTACCTGGACCGCGGGGCAGCTTCATACTGGCTTCGATCTTTCCGTACTGAAACGTGATCTTGCCCAAGGTTTCGATCTTACCCGAGGTATAGTTGCGGGTGGCAGGTGCGTTCATCGCGGGGCCCTGCCCCGTGTAGGTTTCCTGACGGGCGATCAGCTTGAGCGTACCGTCCGAGACAACGATGTTCTCCGGTCGAGGGGTATAAAACTGTAGTTCACCATTGTCGGGGTTGCCGTGATGAACTTTTGACCAATAGTTCTCATCAACAGCATTACCGTTGAATTCGTCAGCCCAATCTAATACCCAGTTGGGTTCATAAATTTCTTCTTCCGAAAGGACAAAAAAATCGAGGTTGCAGACGCCTGTAACTCCCCGACCTACCAGAAAGAGATCATGCGTACCCGTCACCGCATCGATCCCTGTGAGCTGTGCTTCAAACACCGTCCAGTCAAGGGTATTTTGCGGATAAAAAGTACCGATGATTGGTCCATTAAGGGCATCCAGGCGAATTTCTACGCTCCCGCCATTGTTGCCTTTAGCGGTTTGGAAAGTGATGCTGTTATAGCCACCATCAAAACTGATCGCCGTGTATTGCAGCCAGTCGCCATCGTCAAAATAGCCGATGTTTGTACCGCCATTTTCCAGTTCTATGCCTTGCATGGCAGCATAATCTTCGGCTTCTACCTGCACGGGCGTTGCGCTGAGTACCATTGGTAAAAGGAGAGCCAGGAATACGAGAAATCGATAATTGTTTTTCATTTTAAAGTTTACTAGTAGAGTTGTTCTTGCAGAACAACTCTGTTAAAAATTAGCACTTACCGCAAGGATAAAATTCCTTCCGGGAGCAGAAATGCCGGCACTATAGGGTCGGTAACGCTGATCGGTCAGATTCTCCATTCCTGCGCTGATCGTAAAGATAGTGGACAGATCGTACAATGCCTTAAGATTTAAGGTATACCATGCTGGAGAATAATTATTTCCATTGGCATCCTTGGCGTAGATTTCATCTTTTCCCTGCTCTTCCACTGCCAAATCCTCAAATTTGCGTTCGCCTTGGTAGTTGGCGTAGCACTGTAAATTCAACTTCTTGGCCTTATACATTAAGCGGCTTACGCCAAACAAAGGAGCAGCATGACGGGAGGGACTCTTGGTACCATCGTCTAGCTCTTCTTCTCCAATCTGATAGTTGATGGAAGAGGAAAAACTGAAACCAGCGGGGAGTTTCCATTCCAAACCTGCTTGGATACCGTAGACATTGGCAACTGCCGCATTCTGGATAGCTTGCACCTGGCTGAGGACGCCATCGTAAAGGATGCTGTCCTGACCATTGAGCTGAAAGTTCCTTTGCACCAACGCATTTTGCAAAACGGTATAATACCCTGTAAGGTCAATCTTGACAACGTCGTTGAATACTTTGGCAATGCCTACATCGAAATTGGAAGCATATTCGGCTTCAAGATTGGGATTGGGCAGGGTTACTGCACCAGGCTCTGAATCGAAAATCTTCCCAAGGTCATCCACATTGGGAGAACGGAAGGCCGTGCCAAAATTTGCACTAATCACCCAAGTATCCGCAGGTCGATAAACGGCACCGATGCTTCCTGTCAAGGAACCCTCATTTAATTTTGCCTCGTTAAACGGGAAAGGGTAAAATTCCAGGTTATTGGCAAAGTCAGCATCAAGACGGTATTGATTGAAACGCAAGCCCGCTTGCAGGGTGAGATCTTTCTGGACTTTAAATTCGTCGCTAACATAAACTGCGGCAGAACTCCAAGTCGCCGCAGGATATCGGGAAGCCCCTTTCGCTACTTCACCCGTGGAAATATTGGTGATCAATCCTTCGGAAGTAATGTCGTTTAATACATATTCCAGCCCGTAAAACAAGGTATGCTTGCCGCCAAAACCTTTCGTAAAATCCAGGTTTAGCGAATAGGCTTCCACATTTTCGATTTGTGTATTTCGGTCCTCTTTGTTCAAGGATCGATCGATACGGCTTTCTTCAAAAGATTGCTGGGCCAAGCGGAGGGTCATTTCATCGTAGACACCATTGTTGCCTTCGTGAGCTATATTCAGGTGGTTCATCATCCACTTTTGGGGGCCGTAATTCCATTCCGCATAACGGGCGGTGCCGTTGCGCACCCGGTTGTGACGATCATACCGCCCGTAGGGAGAGGTCGCCGAATAGTGAAATCCGTACTGAAAATCCCAGGCTTCATTGGGTTGGAAACGCACCTTTTGCATGAAATTCATTTGGGAATAAGCCGAGGGGATTTGCAAGAGAGGGTCTTCCTGGGTAATCACCACATCCGTACTATCCTGGCGCTGTACAAAGTAGTCTTTGAGGTAATCATCCGGACCCTTACTGCCCTGCCGAAGGTGGTCGAAATCCCAGGCACTGAAACTGGTCACGAGCGCCCACTTTTCCCAACCTACATTGACATCAAAGTGGCCCGTTTTTTCCTGATTCGCCGAAGCATAACGCGTAAAGGCTTTTCCCGTAATCAACGGCTTGTCATCAACATACAATTGCGGGGTAAGGGTCTGAAAACTCATAACCCCACCAATGGCATCACTGCCATAGATAACGGAGCCTGGCCCAAACAATACCTCCGTATTGCTGATCGCAAAAGGATCCAAATTGATGACGTTTTGAAGATTGCCACCTCTGAAAATAGCCGTATTCATCCTTACTCCATCGACGGTATACAAGAGCCTATTGGTGGCAAAGCCGCGAATCATTGGGCTACCTCCACCTTGCTGGCTTTTCTGGATATACACTTTCCCCGAGATGCTTAGCAAATCTGCTGCCGTTTGCGGATTTTGCAGGGCTACTTCTTGTGGAGAAATTGAAATAATTTTCATCGGCACCTGCCCTGAAGATTGCTGCCAACGCGTAGCGGAAACCACAATCTCATCCAAATTCAGATTGAAGTGTTCCAAAGAAACTTGAAAATTCATAGCTGCTAGTTCCGCGTAGCTTTTCGCCAACATTTTGTAACCAAGCATCCTGATTTCGATATTTTCGGCTCCCTGAAAAGCAGAGATATCTGCCCGCCCATTGGCATTGGTCACCGCATAGGCTTCGGGCTGAGTACTCAAAAGCGTCACAAATTCGAGTGGCTTATTCGATTCCAGGTCTTTAACCGTTATGGTTTGGGTATGCGACCAGAAGGCACAGCATAGCAGCAACCATAGTAATAAATGTTTTTTCATAATAATATATAGGAAACGCGTTCCCCGGCTACAGCAATAGTCGGAGAAACAGTTATAGTCCTCCAAGGTAGGATTTGTGATTTTTGACCTGCTCTTTTTCCCCTTCGCTGCGTTGAAAAGCCTCGCCAACGCGCTGCGTTGCCTGCGTTTTTCGCCTTGCGAATGGAAAAAATAGCGTCTTCAAATTCTCACAAATCTTACCTTGACGGACTTTATTTTAATAATACAGGCATAGCCCAACAACTCTAACAAGTTGATAGACAACCAATCGAAGAAATAAATAAGAAGGGATGCTGTTGTGAAATTTCCTTGTGCAATATCACAATAAGCATTTTAAACAAACGCCTTCGGCGGCGGCACAGGAGGTGGGTAAACAAAGGAGCTGTAATGATGCTCGTAAGTAAAAGAAACTTGACCTTTTTGAAAGGTACCTGCCCCAAATATCGGAGGAGGAATACAGTAGAGCGATTTAAAAAAATCTATGAGCTTATCTTGTTGGGAAGGCTGAACGGGCTGTTTACTTTGCGTACTGACGAGTAGTTCTTCCAACTGCTGATTCAGTTTCGTTTCAGCTTCATCCCACCAGCACCAGTAATAAGTTGTATCTCCGTGTGTTTCGGTCTTTACCACATCGTACATCTGATCCGCGTACTCAAACTCGCGAGAATGCTCCCAGCGCAGCAAGGTTTGTGACTCTTTTTCGGTAAACTTTAGCAACACAAGACCATCATGGTCGCCGCTACTGCTGATTTCTCGTTCAACCTTCTTACGGGTTTGTATTTTTTGGTAATGCAGAAAGGTAAAGGTAAGCGCAAGGGGTGCTACCAAACACAAAAACAGCAACAGACTGGCGACTTTACCTTTCAATAAAAAATGTTTTAGGAAACGAAGTTAATCAATATTGATCCCTCGCCAAGAATTATATTGGCAATGTTTACCTTTGTTTCCGGTAACTTTCAAAATCATTCCCACTTGTCAGATCTCCTCCTTCTTACGCCTCCCTTCACCCAGCTGAACACGCCCTATCCGGCAACGGCCTACTTGAAAGGGTTTCTGAATACGAAGGGCATCTCTTCGTACCAGATGGACCTAGGTATTGAGGTCATGCTGGCGCTGTTTACGCGCGAAAGCCTGGAGCTGCTCTTTGAGGCTGCCTATGAACACGATCGATTAGAGACGCCCAACACCCAACGGATGTATGCCTTGCGGCACGCTTATCTAAAGACCATTGAGCCCGTAATTGCCTTCCTACAAGGGCACCAACCCACACTGGCGCGCCATATTTGCAGTGAAAACTACTTGCCCCAAGCCAGTCGCTTCGAGCAGTTGGACGATATGGAGTGGGCTTTTGGCAACATGGGCATGCAGGACAAAGCCAAGCATTTTGCGACCCTCTACCTGGAAGATTTATCGGATTTTATCGTGGAGTGTATCGACGAGCATTTTGGCTTCAGCCGTTACGCCGAAAGGCTGGGAAGATCGGCCAACAGCTTTGACGAACTCTACCGTGAGTTGCAGGAGGAGCTTTCTTACGTCGACCAACTGACGGTAGATATTCTGGCCGAACGCATGGAGGAAATACAGCCCAAACTGGTGTGTATTTCGGTGCCGTTTCCGGGCAATTTATTCAGCGCTTTCCGTTGTGCACAGTACCTGAAAGCCCACTATCCAGAGGTAAAGACAGCGATGGGCGGCGGCTTTGCCAATACCGAGCTGCGCGACCTGAAGGAACCACGCGTTTTTGCTTTTTTTGACTATATCACCCTCGACGATGGGGAACTGCCCATTGAGTTATTGACCAAGAACGTGCTGGTGCCAGCGGATAAAAATCCGGACTTTCAGCTCTTCAAGCGCACCTTTCTGCTGGATGAGAAAGGCGAGGTGCTCTACAATAACTTTTCGCTGCAGCAAGACTACAAGCAGAGCACCGTGGGCACGCCCGACTATTCAGACCTGCTGCTCGACCAATACATCTCCGTCATTGAGATCGCCAACCCTATGCACAGTTTGTGGAGTGATGGCCGCTGGAACAAGCTCACCATGGCGCACGGCTGCTACTGGGGCAAATGCACTTTTTGCGACATCTCGCTCGACTACATCAAACTCTACGAGCCTGTAGCCGCCCGCCTGTTGGTAGACCGGATGGAGGAATTGATGGCACAAACCGGCGAAAGTGGCTTTCACTTTGTGGATGAGGCCGCGCCGCCAGCGCTCATGCGGGCGGTAGCCCTGGAGATCATCCGGCGCGGGTTGACGGTGACGTGGTGGACCAATATCCGCTTTGAGAAGAGCTTCACCAGGGACTTGTGCAGGCTGCTGGCTGCCTCGGGGTGTATAGCTGTTTCCGGAGGCTTGGAGGTTGCCTCCGACCGCCTGCTGGAGTTGATCCAAAAGGGGGTGACGGTAGCGCAGGTGGCGCGTGTGACCCGCTACTTTACCGAAAGTGGTATCATGGTGCACGCTTACCTCATGTACGGCTACCCTACCCAGACGGTACAAGAGACCGTCGACAGCCTGGAGATGGTTCGGCAGTTATTCGAGGTGGGCGTATTGCAATCGGGTTTTTGGCACCAGTTTGCCCTCACTGCACACAGTCCGGTGGGGTTAGATCCGGCAACTTATGGCGTGGTACCTCACCAAGCCGAGATCACCTTCGCCAATAACGATATTCAGTTTACGGACCAAACGGGAATTGACCACGACCAGTTTAGCTTCGGTCTCAAAAAGTCCTTGTTCAACTACATGCACGGGATTGGTTTTGAGTTTGAGTTGCAGGAGTGGTTTGATTTTCAAGTGCCTAACACCACGATTGCGGAAGATTACATTGTGCGCAGCCTGGAAGATGCCCCCTACCCCATTACCAAACCCTCGGCCAAGATCGTTTGGTTGGGCAGTACGCCAAGTAGCTCCCCCACGGGTAAAAGCAAGAAAGGCAAGCCACTAATGGAGCTTACTTTTCACGATCAACGCGATACCGTTTCGGTCAACCTCCCCGAGCCACAGGCCGAGTGGTTGATCAAGATGCTAGAAAACGCGGCTCCCCAGCAGGAAAAGCCCCTTCCGTTTGAAAAATTGAAAACCGATTATCTACTTCATTTCGACAATTTCGATGCGTTCTGGTATTCGGATGAGATGGAGACGGTACGGGAGATTGGACTGGTGGGGGTTTGAGAGCGTTGTTGTTGGTTGATTGTTGATGGTTGGTTGTTGATGGTTAGCTTCAATATTCAACTTTTAATCACTTTCTACCTTTTTGGTGCGGGGGGCTTTTAACAGTGTAAACGTTGGAAAGGTGGAAGGGTGTAAAAGTTAACTGCTTGGCAAGGGGTGCCGATTGCAGGGTTTTACCACCTAGTTTTTTCGAACCACATAAGGCGCCTAAGGGCACCTAAGATTTTGTTTTTACCACAAAGGCAAATAGGTGTCTCTGACCGCTTAATAAGACAAGATTTGAGTAGATTACTATCCATTATCATAGTCGTAGCACTGCTACAAAGTAGTTGCGAGGATGTTAAGTCAGGGAAGAGCAACCAATTCGTCGACAGTAGGGATCTGCGAGTCTACGAGGTCGTCACCATTGGTGCTCAAGACTGGCTAGGGGCTGATTTAAAGTTCCATACGCCAGAATCGTTTTGCTACGAAAACGAGGAAGAAAACTGCCGGGAATACGGCAGGCTCTATAATTTTCAAGAAGCGAAGACCGCCTGCCCGGAAGGCTGGAGATTGCCCACGGAAACGGATTGGCGAACCCTGGAACAAGCGCTGGGCATGCAGCCTACCGAAGTGGAGGCCATAAGGGTATGGCGCGGCGAAGAGGAAGGTACCCTGCTGGCAAAACAGCTAGGTGTAAAATATTCAGGCATGGGTAAATTCCGAGGTACTGGCTTTTTGGGCAAAGACCAATTTGTTTATTATTGGGTAGATGCGCCGGGGCCAGCAGGTGAGCAATTTTCGCTGTATCGGATGCTGAGCAAAAGAGAAAGTGGCATTTATAGTGACCAGGTTCCAAAAATGGATCTTTGTTGTGTACGTTGTGTCCGGGGAGATTAGGGTGTAAGGGTTGGAAAGGTGGAAGGGTGTAAAAGTTAACTGCTTGGCAAGGGGATGCGGGTTTCGAACCACATAAGGCACCTAAGGGCACCTAAGTTTTTTTTGCTTTTTTACTACAAGCGAGGTGCGCATAAATGCATGAATGTATTTATACGAATGGGTACCTACTCACCCAGCATACTTAATTCCCCACCCTGGTAGAATGCAACATCTTCAGTTTCCAGCCCTCAGCAGTCTTCACGGCGACGGCGCTTTCCAGCCAGTGGGCTTGTCCGGTGGTATCTTGGCCGACGGTCCAGGTGCCGTAGTTGTGGTAAGTCGTCCAGGCGAGGTTTCCGCTACCTTCGGTGGTTAGGAATTCCATTCGGTTGGTACGTTGGTAGCCTTGTTCGAGCATACCTGTCATGGCCCTGCGCTGGTAGTTGATGATGGAGTCGTTGGTCCACACTTCGCCATGTTCTAGCAATAGGAAGTCGTCGGTATGCAAGCGCGCGAGGCTATTGGTGTCCAGCGCCGACCAAACTTGATCGAAAGCATCGATCACCAGTTGTTGGATGGCCTGCTCGGGGGAAATTTCGTCCACTTTGGGTTCCGTTACAGGATCAGAAGGCGTGGCTTGTTGGCAAGCGCTTAAAGCGAGCAAAAGGAGGAGGTAGAGGTTTTGGATTTTCATAATTAATTTTTTTGTGGTTTTAAAGGTGATCGTATGATCGTATTGGTACGATTGAGGTATACTAAACGTATGATCGCAATGGTACGATTGGGGTAACCTTTTTCAAAATCGGAAGTCAGAAGTCGGAAGTCGGAAGTCGGAAATAGGTTCACCTAGTGGCCTGCTCTCCTCTTGGTTCTCGTGTGTTTTACTACTTCCGACTTCCGACTTCCGATCTCCGACTTTACCCCCCTACTCCGCAATCCGAATCCCTCCATCTTCCAGCGTAATCTTCCGCTGACGGTACAGGTCTCCAATGGCTTTTTTGAAGGCTTTTTTACTGATCTGAAAATGGTGATAAATCACCTCCGGATCGCTTTTATCGGTGATGGGCAGATAGCCGTTGTTTTGCTCCAGGGCGTGGTAAATATCCTCGCTATTCTTGCTGTTGAAGTTTTGATAACCAATGGGGTGAAGTGAGATATCGATCTTGTTGCCCTCGCGGATTTTCTTGACGTAGGCCGTCATTTTATCCCCGATGCGGAGATCTTTGAAAATCTCATTTTTGTAGACCAAGCCTCGGTGCTTGTTGTTCACGGTAACGGAATAGCCAATCTCGGTTTCGCGGTAAACGAGGATTTCGACTTCCTCGCCCTCTTCCACCGTCAGCTCATCATTGACGAGCCATTTTTCCAGTTTATTGCTGGCGTAGAGGCGGTCGGTTTCTTCGTCAAGGGCGAGATACACGACGTACCAGCGGCCTTCTTCCATTTTTACACGTTGCTCGCTGTAGGGCACCATCAAGTGCTTCTCCATTCCCCAGTCGAGGAAGGTGCCTACATCAGCGACATCAACCACCTCAAGCAAAGCAAACTCATTGAGTAAAATACCAGGGGTGAGTGTAGTAGCCACTTTACGTTCATCGTAATCAAGATAAACAAACACCCTGATCTGGTCACCAATATCGTAGTGTTCTGGCACGTATTTATTCGGAAGCAAGACATCCTCGCCTTCTTCATCACCCAGGAAAAGACCTACGCTGGTTTCCCTTAGTATCTCTAAATCGTTGTATTTCCCTATAGCTATCACGTATGCTTATTTTATTACGCTGTTCTCCTTTGCTGCCAAAACTCCCAACTTCCCCACAAAAGTACAACTATATATTCCAATCCTACGAGCCAAAGATTTTCATAGTATTCAGAGTAGCTGTAATTGATGTAAGTAAGTAAAATCATACCTGACCATACGACTGGCCAGCGATAAGGCGTGAAGACGCACAAAACCAGTGGCAGGGCCGTATACCAAGGGTGAACGGTAGTGGCACAAAACAGATATATACCGATGGCAAACAACCAACGACCGGGCAGTTCGGCCCAGCTTTCGCTGGCGCGTTCTTGCAGTGCCCGGCCGGTGATGGCCACAAACACCAAGGCCGCCAGAACAGGCCCTACAAAACGAATAAGGTTAAAACCACTGATCTGGTACCCCACCCAACGAACAACATAGTACAGTGATCCATTGAACTCAAATTGCTGAAAATACAGGTTGACACTGCTGGAAAAATTTTCCACAAATGAACTACTCAAAAGAGGCACCCAGCTCAGTATCAACACTATGCCAAGTATAGCAAAATATCCAAAACTGCGCTTCCAACCCAGTCGCCGAATCAGGAAAGGAAAGAACAACAGCGGCAATAGCTTACTGGCTACCGCCAATGCCATCGCTCCCGCAGAAGCGGCAAAAGACCATCCTCCCCGACGGCGCCAGCGCAAAAGGAGCCAGCCCCCCAGCAGCAGGAAAAAGATCATGGCACCCTCAAAGTGTAAGTTCCCTACCACCTCCACAATGATCAAGGGGTTGAGCGCGTACCAAAGTGCACTACTTGCGGGGAGGCCCCACTCGCGTAGGAGTGCCAAAAGTAGAAAGATCGTCCCTACTTCCATGAGCAACAAAAAAACTTGCATGATTACCGCCGCGCCCCGTACACTGTCGGGCGAAAGCCAAGAAGAGAAGGCAAACAAGCCTTGTGCTACAGGTGGGTAGATGGTATAGTATTCGGGCGAGTTGAGTTTACTGAAAAGCGCCTGGTTCAAACCGGGCAGCTCGTGTCCTGCTTGCAGGTACCATACCGGCAAATGATCAAAAGGGTTATGCCCAGCCAGCCAAAGGCGGCCATCCCACACAAAACGGTAGATATCATCCGACAATGCCGGGAAGGCACCTACCAAAGCCAAACGCAACACTATGGCTACCCCCAGCCAATACGCGAGATCGGCTTGCTTCACCCTGTTGACCTGCCATACATAGACGAAGAAAAATACCCCGTAACAACAGATGATACGTGTAAACGAAGACTGCTCAACACCGTAACCTAAGCCTAAGGTTGCCAAAAGCATAACGAAGCCCGCGAGCAGTTGATGAAATCTTGGAAATTGCATTATCAGTAAAATAACAAAGTGGTTAAGGTATGCTGTTATTACAGGAATCCTTAACCACTTTGAAGACATTTTCGTTGCGACAGCTCTTGTACTACTCTGTTTTTGTGAACAAGACTATGGTCGATACAACTAGAGCCTCAAATGCTTCACGGAAAAGAAGAAGATAGCACCAAAACCAAGCGCCAGCATCAAGTGGAAAACAACGAAAGTTGTATTCTGCACGTAAAAGGCTCCACCTACTGCAGCAATAAAGTACAGCGACAACAGCCCCTCTCCGATCGTTGTCCAGGTGAGCTTCTTGGTGAGGTAATTCTGCTTTTTAAAGCTATCGGTGATGTTCTTGATATTGAACTTTGGCGTACGTACGAATGGCGACTTCTTGCCACGGTACCCTTGCAAAACTGCCACGGAATTGTGCAAAGACAAGCCCATCGACAGTGCTAAGAACAGTGGGAAGAGGAGGATGAACTTCGTCACCGCCTTGCCAAAATCCTTCTCCTGATTGGCGGGGCTTTGGATATTGGCCACGTAGTAAATCGCAATGATCGACAGCAGACCTACCAGGAAGTAAGCAAAGAAATTCTTGCTAAAGCCCAGCTCGATCAAATCCCCCAAGAAGAACAACAGCGGCACACTCGACACTCCTGCCAGAAAGACGAACAAGAAAACCGAGCTCGCCAGCAAGTGGCTGGTAGCATGGATTTTTTGGTTCAGGCTTAGGTTAGAACGCCATACCGTAGGCAGCATTTTTTTAGCGGTTTCCGCACCACCTTTCATCCAGCGAAACTGCTGCGATTTGAAGCTATTCATTTCCGCAGGCAATTCGGCTGGTGAGCCGATGTTTTCCAAGAAGCGAATCTTGTAGCCTTTCAACTGGGAACGGATGCTCAAATCCAGGTCTTCCGTGAGGGTATCGGCCTCCCAGCCACCTGCGTCTTCGATGGTTTTGCGACGCCAAACGCCGGCAGTGCCATTAAACTGAAGCATGTACTCACCGTTCATCCGCCCCACTTGCTCCACCGTAAAGTGCACGTTGAGCTGTAAAGCCTGCAAACGGGTGATGAGGGAATAATCTTCATTGATGTGTTCCCAACGGGTTTGCACAACGCCTACTTTCTCATCTTGGAAGTAAGGTAGGGTACGTAGTAGGAAGTCTTTCTTGGGTAGAAAATCGGCATCAAAGATGGCCATAAATTCCCCTTTAGCAGCAGACATACCATCCCGCAATGCGCCAGCCTTGAAGCCCTGACGAACCTCGCGGGTCACCTGTTCAATGTTATAACCTTGGGCTTTGTATTCCGCTACTTTTGCAGCAACAATATCGATCGTTTCGTCGGTAGAATCATCCAGAATATGGATTTCGTAGCGGTCTTTGGGGTAATCAAATTCCGCGACAGCGTCGATGAGGCGTTCGATCACGTACATTTCGTTGTAGATCGGTAATTGTACCGTCACGAAAGGGTAAGCGTCGGTATCCTCTTCGGCAAAAGCCGTCATTGAACCCGATCCCGAATGCCAGTTTTCATGACCGGCAGCAACAGCCACCTGAAGCGGCTGCTCATGTTCAGCCATGATCATCTCCGGCGTATTGCGGCGACCGCGCTTGTAGTAATACAAGAGGTTGAATTGCATCACACAGTAGATGGTGATGTACAACAGGGCGAGTGTATACACTCCGAGCACCAAAAAAGCAAGTGTAGTCATCCTTATTGACTTTTACCTAACTGCTGAAATTACAGCAGCTTAAAAATGGTCCACAAAATCTTATGTCCAGCAAGTATCGTTCCACGAATGGTTCCAGATACTTTTGACACCCCCACACGGCGGCGGTAAGTAACGGAAACTTCCGTACAGCGTAATTTTTGTTTGGCTGCTTTAACCTGCATCTCAACGGTCCAACCAAAATCAGGATCCTGCATTTGCAAATCCTGAAGCTTATTCCAGCGGATTGCCCGAAAGGGACCGAGGTCAGTAAAGTGATAGTTGTAAAACAGTCGGATCAAATTCGTGGCCAGCCAATTGCCAAAAATTTGTTGGGGTTGCATTGCTCCGTTCTCTCTAGTTCCTGTGGCCCGTGAGCCAATCACCATATCCATCTCTTCTTCAAGAATCGGTTTGATGAGCAAAGGTAACTCTTCTGGGTGATCTGAGTAGTCTCCGTCCAAAAAAACCACAATATCAGGCTGTTCTGATGCTTTTTTAGCTTCAATATGCGCCATTCCAGCCAAACAAGCACTTCCATAACCAGGCTTCGGTTGGTTCACAACGGTAGCACCAGCCTGGGCAGCCACTTGTGCCGTCTTATCGGTACTCCCATTGTTACAAACAATAATTTCACGTACCCAATCCCTGGGAATGTCTGCTACCACCAGCCCTATTGAAGTTTCTTCATTGAAAGCTGGAATAATAAGATCAATAACCGGTTTACTCAAAGTTGATGCTTTACAAGCAGCAGACACGCCTCATTAGATCACCTTGTCTGCATACCTACAGAATGAATTCTAAGCAAAGGTACACCAAATGAGTAGATTCTGTGTGTCCCAATGCCTACATATTCTATTGTTGGTATTTTGACGAAAATAAGTTGCTTAGTCACTTCGCCAATGCAGCTTAGGCTGGAGTCCAAATGCGGGTAATTCAGAATAATCCTCGTTCAAAAAAATGAGCATATTTTTTCCATAATTCGTAACCTTCTCTATTAGCTGCCGTACAATAGCCCAAAATGGGTAAATACCAATTTGCCCAGGCACAAATAACAATAATGAGTGGAACCATATAGCTTCGGCTTTCCTACGGGTAGCTGAAGCGAAACTCGGCTTTTGTATTAACCCTCCGATGTGTATTCGGGCAAAAGCTGTGCTTATTTACTTGCGGAAAAATCATTTCACTCATGCGGAAAGGAAACACTACCTTAACAACGGCTCAAATAAATCTGGCGCTCCAGCGGCTGGAACTGCTATTGGAGTCGGACTCTCAGGAGCTCTTCCAAAAATTACAAACTGAAAAAGACGTTCATCTCCCCTATTTGAGTCAAGCACTCAAAAAATCACCAGGACAATTAAAAAGGCAGCTGGACAAGCTCAAAGCCACGGGCTTGGTTTACAGCTCTAAGCGGTATCCCAAAAGTTATTCCCTCAATCATTTTCGTTGTTTAAAAATACGTCTTCAGGTGGAGGCGGTGGTGGAAATGTTGTAGCTTGGGCTTTGGCCCCCGAGCACTGGTTTGCATTTACCGTCCGTCGTAGGCCAAGCCAACGCCGAACCGTAGATGTACGACCAGTTAGAAGGCATTTTTAAAGTGCCTTCTAGCTCTTTAATTCTACTTCCCCTCCCGCCACCGACTTACCCAGGCACTCAACGCGATGGCCAAGGCGGTGGCTACATTCAAACTGGAGTTGCGCCCGTACATAGGGATGTGCACACAACCATCCAGCACCTCCAATACCTCCCTGCTAATCCCGGATTGTTCCGCCCCCAGCACTAAAATCGTTGGTTGCGGAACTTCAGTTCGCAAATAGTCGTCCAAGGCCTTGCTTTGATTGGTAATTTCCACCCCGATCAGGGTGTATTGTTGCGTTTTTGCCGCTACTAAAGCTTGCGCCAGGTTGGCTTGGTGCACAAAAGGCACCCATCCCTCGGTGCTCCGGGCGGTCTTACTAATTTTGCGATTTGGGGGTACGGGGCTAGCACCTCCCAACCAAATGGCTTCTACCCCGAAGGCATCCGCCAAGCGAAAAGCCATCCCCACATTCCGGGGGTCCTGCCAATTATCGCAGGCCAGAATGAGGGGAAAGGCTTGTTTCGTCCACCGGGTTTCCCGGTGGCTCAGTTGTTCTTGTTTCAACAGCTGAACATTTAGTCCGTTACCCGGAAAGAGATTTTACAGATTACTCCGTAAGTTGTAATCTTGCCATCCTGAACGTGCGCTTTGATATCTTTTACGAATACCGAATCCACGTTACGAACGGTTTTGCTTACTTCTGTTACTGCTTTTTGCATAGCATCTTCAATACCTTTTTCCGAAGAGGCGATTACTTCAATTACTTTGACAATCATAGTTTTATTGGTTTTGTTAATAGTGAAAAGGAAGATAGGGATTTTTAGGCGAATTGGTACTGAAACGTTTTTTGGGGAAGGGGTGTTCGATACGGGAGTTACAGAGCTGGATCAACGCCAGTCCTTACGGCCCATTGCGAAAATAATGTAATAAACCACAACCAATACAAGCAGGAAGGCAGGCAAAGCAGCTGCATAAAATGCCCATTTGGGATTACTCACACGCAACCATAAAGCCCCAATAATAGCGGCTAAAAGCGCTGTATTAAAGGCCATCATACTCCCCATGCTGCGATTAGAACTTACAGCAAAGGTTTCATAAAGACTTCCTAACAGCACTAAACAATCGATAATCAGGAAAATCCAGAAAAATGATTTCATAGCTGATGTTATTTCAATAATTAGATAGTACGTAGTAAGTAGCTATATTCTGCTGGGACAAATTTCGCTGCAAGCGGAAAATCTCTTCACCAACATCACCGTACATATTCGAGATAAAATAACATGATTCCAATTTATTTTTAGGTCTAGCAAGAAAAAAACCTTCTCTGAATGATTGCAGCAAGGCAGGGGCAGTATAGATGAGAATAGTTCTCCCAAAAATTGACTTACCACTTTGTGCATCCCTATAGTTATACCCTACGAATGATATACGCTGTCCTTTTTTGGGGAGACATAACTGATCTCCCTCCCCAAAAAGCAGCATTTCCCCCTTTCGTCGTATCTTTACCCTGAGGACTGGTGAGAAACCGTTTTTTCTTCGCCAGCCTTCACAATATTATCCCAAGAACAGCAGTCTATAAAGCGCATAATCGTTTTATCAGCTGCCAGAACATTACCTCCCATGCGCCAACGGCTCGTGCGCCTTTTATTGTTTTCCCTCCTCACCGTGATGTGCCTATCGCGGGGCTTTGCCCAAAATTGTGGACAAAGAGATACCATCATCTTTACGGCCAATTCTACCGCTTCGATAGCGCTTGAGATCAGTGACTACTTCAACGATGACCTTAGTGATCCCATGCAAGGCTTGTGTGGCATTGAACTGGGGTTTGTACACCAGTTTGTTGAAAACTTTGAGCTTTCGCTAACTTCTCCTGCCGGGCAAACCGTTAATCTTCTGGGACCTAATAGCGACGATCCTTTTGCATTTACGCCGGGTACCCAATGGCAGATTAGCCTGGTCAGCTGTGCTGCTGTCGCTCAACCAGATAGTGCCTTTACCGCTCAATGGAACAATAACCAGACCGAAAACTGGGTGCCTTTTGGCTTTTATGATGGCTCGTACTACCCCTTTGGCGGCTGCCTTGAAGATTTCAATACGGGGCCCGTCAACGGTACCTGGACCTTTAATATCACCAACAATCCTTCCAATAACCCCGGTGCCATTACCTACATAAGGCTTATCTTCTGCGATAGTCGTGGTGTAGAGTGTTGTTTTGCCCAGCCAGGTCAGTGGCAAAACGAAAACTTGCAGGCCTGCATTGGTGCCGATACTTTGCAAATCACTCCCAACATCAACTTCCCGCTTGGTGAAGCCGATACCCTCGAATACAGCTACGCCTTCCTCATTAGCCAAGATGGAATTTACCAACAACTCGACTCCGTGCTTGATCTACGAACTGCGGCAGCCGGGGAATACGACATCTGTGGCTTCTCTTACCGCAGTAGCCAGCTCGACAGCCTGCCGCTCCCCGATGGAGTACTCACCATCGACAGCATCCGATCCAATCTCGAAGGGCTGGAACCCTGGCTTTGTGGGCTCCTCACGCCCGAATGTTTGCACGTCAGCATCATCGCACCGCCCGATACCACCCGCCTCAGTGAGCGCATCTGTCGGGGCGATAGTATCGTCGTCGGCGGACAAAGCTTTCTCGATAGTGGATTTTATACCGTCGATCTGAATAATTTTGTCGGCTGTGACAGTATCGTCACCCTGGATCTTTTTGTCCAGGAAGTACAGTTTACCCAAATTGACACCGTCCTCTGTCCGGGAGATACCGTCTTTGTGGGCAATACATTTTATTTTGAAACGGGCTTTTATCGGGATACCCTCGCGAGCGTTGAGTTGGGCTGTGATAGCATCGTCAACCTCAATCTCGTTGTCTTAGCCGAGCAAATCACACCGCTCACCCCGGTCATTTGTGCGGGCGAAAGTTTTGCTGTAGGCGACAGTTTACTGACCACCACTGGGAGTTACCAAATCCTACTGACCTCCGTAGCGGGCTGCGACAGTTTGGTGAGCGTAGATTTATTGGTGCTTGATCCCCAAGCCAACATTACAGGGCCCGCGGAGATCAGTTGCGCGCAACCAGCAACACTCCTCAACAGTACCGGTTCCTCACCATCTGGGCAGCTTACCTTCCAATGGCTAAGCATCAATGAGACCCCTTTAGCGACCACCCCTACCCTACTCGTTGATGCCGCCGCCTCCTATATTTTGGCAGTAAGCCAGGAAGTTTCAGGAACCGTCTGTATGGCTCGGGATACGTTTGTACTCAACGAAAATTTTGCTACCCCCACCGCCGATGCCGGACCAGCGGCCACCATCACTTGTAGTCAACCGAGCACCCAAATTGGTGGGCCAAATACCAGCACAGGCTCGGCCTTCACGTATCAGTGGTCTACTACCAACGGCAATATCACTGGGTCTACCAACAGTCCATTCACCACCGTCAACAGTGCGGGGGATTACCAACTCGTTGTTCAAGACACTTTTAGCTCATGTACCGACACGAGCACCGTTAATATTGTTGCCGACCAACAGCCACCTACCGTCCTTACTGGTCCCGCTTTTACGCTCAACTGCCTTGTTGTAGCAGATACACTCGACGGCTCTGCTTCGCTTGGTCCCAACATTTCTGCCAGTTGGTCAGGGCCTTGCATTAGCAATACACCAGCTCCTGGCTTAGCCATCGTCGACTGTCCAGGATGGTATTTTCTCGAAATCCTCAACACCAGCAACGGTTGTAGCGCAGTGGATTCCTTGTTGATCCAGGAAGATATTTCGCCAGCCATGGCAGCCATCGCTCCAGCGGATACCCTTACCTGTGCCAGCACAACTGTTTTACTAGATGGAACTCCCTCCACGCCAACCGGGATGATCGACTTTAACTGGATAGGCCCCTCGGGACAAAGTGCGACTACAGGGACCTTCTCGGTGATGGAAACCGGCAATTACGAACTAATCATCGTTCGCCAGGATAACTTTTGTCGGGATACTGCTACTATTATTGTAGCACAAGACACATTGGCACCCCTTGCTGATGTTGGCCCCAACATTACGCTAAATTGCTATGCAGGAACAGCCGTTCTGCGCGGCAACAACACCTCCCTTGGTGCTGCTTACAGCTACCAATGGTTCAGCAGTAGCATACCCATTCCTAATGCCTTAAGTGACAGCCTCCTCGTAACTGAGGCGGGCACCTACTCCCTGGAAGTGACGGACAACCGCAACGGCTGTACCGATACAGCTACTGCCGAAGTAGACGAAGATTTTATCACACCCGAAGACGTCATCGCAGGGTCGGGCCAATTGCTGGCTTGCGGAGGTGATCTGGTACAACTCGTGCCCGATAGCACCGTTTTCTCCAACCCCGTCACATGGGAGTGGACCGCCGATTGCATCACCCCACAATCAGATAGCTGGGCCATTTTCACGGATTGCCCCGGGCTGTATACCCTTACGGTCACCAATATTGAAAACGGCTGCCAGGGTAGTGATACCACCAGGGTCAGTTTAGCACCCAACTTTAGCATTGCTATTCTGCCAGACACCGCTTACCTCTCTTGCGAGACCGGATCAGTAAGTTTAGACAACAGTGGCAGTATTGGAAGCGTTTTTCAGTGGTTTTTGGATGATGTTCCCATCAGCTTAGCCAACAATCAACCTACCGTAGACGTGTCCGGCATTTACACCCTGGTCACTAGCGATATCAATCAGTCTTGTTCTGATACAGCTTTCGTCAATGTGCTAATCGACTGTACCCCCGTGGCCATAATTGATCCGCCAGAAGTGCTTACTTGTGCCAACCAATCCATCTTTTTAAACGGAACCAATAGCCAGGTTACCGGACCTCGAACTTATCTTTGGACGGGGCCATCTGCCAGTTGCTTGCTTTCTCCTACAGATGCGCCGATCATGGAGGTGGTCTGTCCGGGAGAATACCAGCTTATTGTGGAGCACAGCATCTTCAATTTGCGGGACACCACTACGATCACCGTCCTGATTGATACCGTTGCTCCTATCGTAGATGCAGGGCCTAATCAACAAATCACCTGTAACACAACCCTGGCCAACCTACAGGGAACCGTCGTGGGAAATAGCAATGATTTTACTTTCGCCTGGACGCCCTTCTTTGCTCCTGATGACACGCTCAGTCAGAATATTAACTACACCACCAATGCTGCCGACACCTACGTGTTTATGGCACAGAACATCAACAACGGCTGTATTAGCACAGATGTCGTTCAAGTTACGCTCAACAATAGCCCCCCTAATATTGCCTTTGGAAGTACTGTTTTTCCGTGTCAAGCCGACACTTTCCGATTAAGGGCTTTTGTCACTCCTGCAGGAGGCGATTATTCCTACACCTGGAATGGCTTAGGCGTTCAGGCCGACGCCAACACTTCGGCTGTTTTGATTAACCAGACTGGCGATTATACCTTCTCGGTCGTCAATAACCAAACAGGCTGTACCAGCAACGAGCTGATTACCGTTACCGAACAAACCTGCGTTCCTTGTCTGGACTTGTTGCCCGTCGATACCTTGGATTGCCTTACGGCTAACCTTGATCTCGAAGTAGCATTTTGCCTCTCTTGCGAGGGTTGTGTGCTCCAATGGTCGGACGAAAACGGTGACCTGCCCGGTGAGCAAAGCCTAATGCTGTCTGTCAGCAGCCCTGGCAACTATACCCTTACCGCGATTGACACCCTTGGTTTTAGCAATTCAGTAACCGCTACCGTGCTTGAATTGACAAGTCCGCCAATGGTTGACTTGGGGCCTGATCGAATGATCACCTGTGACAGTAGTTCCATTTTCTTGCAAAATTTGCTACTCAATGAAGAGGGTACCTACCACTATCGTTGGGAAGAAACAACATTAGGCGACTTACCAAACTCAGGCACTACACTTACGGTAACGGAACCTGGCGAATACCTCCTTGAGTTAACCAATTTACTCACCGGCTGTGCCAGCAGTGACACTGTTTTAGTCACCGAAAACTTGCTCCCACCCGTGGCAGAAGCGGGCCCCAACCTGGAACTGACCTGCCAGAGTAATGCAATTGCACTGGATGGTACTGGCTCCACCCTCAGCGGCGTAAGCTACCAATGGACAGGGCCAAATGCAAGCTGTATATCCGGTAATGACAATACCACACCGCTCGTCACCTGCCCGGGATTATACACCCTGGAAGTGACCAATCTCCTCAATGGCTGTACGGCCACGGATACCGTACGCGTAAGCCTCAACGAAGATGTACCCGTACTCACTACCTTCCCCGACACGGTGCTCACCTGTAGCCAAAACAGCATCACCCTGGTGGCAGCACCACCAGCTACGGGAAGTTTCATGACCCGTTGGTGCCCACTCAATGATTTGGGGGAAGAGCTTTCTTTTATGTGTACCCCTAATTCCACCACTTTAGTGGTAAACACGCCAGGGCAATACCAATATACTGCTATAAATGACGATACGGGTTGTAGCAATAGTTTTGTCGTAACAGTAGGCATCGATACGCTCCCTCCGATGGTGGAGGCAGGAAATACCGACACGCTCTTTTGCACCCTCAACAACTTGCAGTTGGCCGGAACAGGCCCCGCAACAGCCACCTACTCGTGGAGCAACCCTGATCTGGAACAAATCGACAATGCCACCTCATTACAACCGATTATCTACACCCCTGGTTGGTATTTTCTCGAAGTACAATCACAGATCAATGGCTGTACGGCCCTGGACAGTGTGTTCATTGCCGAAGATGAAAATCAACCCACACTCACGATGGGCAATGATACCCTGATTAATTGCTTACAACCAACGGTCCGACTGTCTGCTAGTGGAATGACTTTTAATGGCACCCCCAATTGGGCTTGGACAACACCTACGGGCAACCTGATCGCCGATGCAAGCACCCCAACCCCACTCGTTGGAGCGGGTGGCTGGTATTTGCTCACCCTCACTGATGCTGGCAATGGTTGCCCCGTTACAGATAGCCTGTTCGTGAGTGAAGACCTTGCCCCCCCGCTAGCTACCGTGGAAGGCTTGGGCAATTTGCAGCTTAACTGTAACCAGGACACCCTGTTGCTAGATGGCACCAATTCCATGTCAAGCACAGGAGATGGCTTAGCTTACACCTGGAGGACGGTCCCACCCGGCAGCTTATTCCCCGATGTGCTGGCGCCACAGGTATTTACGGATCGCCCCGGCAATTATTCCCTCATTGTTACCGACCTCGGCAATGGCTGTAGGGATACAATCGCCTTTAATGTGGGTGCCAATTTTGTTCGTCCAATTCCTGTTTTGGCCTTGGCGGAACCCATTACTTGTAGCACTTCCAGCAGTATTTTAAGTACCACCCAACCCACAAATACCGCCGATTTTCAATTCCTCTGGACCAACGAAAACGACGAAACCATCAGCAACAGCCCCACTGCCCAAGCAACAACAAGCGGCTGGTATTACCTGGTTTTAACCTCCAACATCAATGGCTGTAGCAGTCGCCCCGATTCAGTGTTTGTAGGCAGCTCAATAAGCTTACCGCAAGTAGTCGTCAATACGGATGGCAATATCAGTTGTGACCAGATGGTGGTCCACCTCGATGGTAATGGTTCTTCTCAGGGTACCAACTTTAGCTACCAATGGTCTAGTAATGATGGTTCACTGTTGGGAAATGGTACCAACTTACTGGATTCGACCCAAATGGCAGGCACCTACACCTTAACGGTAATGAACAATGCCACCGGCTGTGCAAATACCGATAGTGTAACGGTGATACTCCAGGGCATGCCCATCAGTGGCCTTGATGTGGATTTCGTCTCTCCCCCCTGCTTTGGCGATCAATCGGGAAGTATCAGCATCAACGAAGTCATGGGCGGCAGCCCTCCCTACCTCTATCAAATCAATGGGCAGGGGTTCAGCCAGCTATCCTTTTTTGAAGACTTGCTTCCTGGCAACTATCAAGTGCAAGTAGTCGGTAGTGAAGGTTGTCAATGGGAAGAATCCATTACGCTCACGGCTCCCCTTCCTTTAGGGTTGAATTTGGGGCAAGATCTGGACGTCACCTTGGGAGATAGTGTTGTGCTAACTCCTGAGCCTACCCGCCCAATTAGTACCTGGAAGTGGAATGCGCCGGGCTTATTGTCGGAAGACGCTCCTTTTATGCCGATCATTACCCCTTTGGAAACACAATTCATTCTGCTCACGGTCACCGATGAAAATGGCTGTACCGCCACGGATACCCTCCGCATCTTTGTCAACAACCTCAGCCGGGTATTTATCCCCACCGTTTTCTCCCCCAACGGGGATGACAACAACGACTACTTCACCCTCTACGCTGGCGATGAAGTAGCCGAGATCGAAAGCCTGCGCATCTTCAGCCGCTGGGGCAACATGGTCTTCGAGCAAGACAACTTCCCCCCCAACGCCCCCACCCTGGGCTGGGACGGCACCTTGTGGGGAGAACCCCTCAACCCCGCTGTTTTCGTCTATTACGCACGAATCCGCTACACCGATGGGAGTACTGAACTGATCACGGGAGATGTGGTGTTGATGAAATAGGTGTTGATGGTTGGGTTGCGAGGTGCGTAAATAATTCCGACTTCCTTCCGATAGCTATCGGAACCGACTTTAAAAATGGATGGTTTGTTGGTTCAAAAATCACTCCCTCACCAGGTCGGAGATGATGGTATTGCGGGCCTGTTCAATCTGCACCTGGTTTTGGTAAACCTGCCTAAGAAACTGCGCCTTGCGCGACTGCTGATCCTTCAGTTGAGCGGCAGCTTTTTCTACCAGTTGGCGAGCCGTGGGAGCGCAATCCGATGCAGGATCTATTTTCCCAATTTCATCAAGGGCAGCTTTGGGCATTTCCAGTGCCAATTGCTGACGGGCCATTTCCAGATGCTCCGTACAAGAGGCTGCCTGGTAATCCAGATAATAGCTTGTACGACTAGCGCGGGCCTGAGCATAACACGGAGAGGCCATCGGCATAGCATCTGCGATGGCGAGGGCGGTGAGCAAATTGCCCCTTTCTGCTTGTTGAGCTGCCGTGGCTAACAAGTCGTTGCAGTTGCTGACAAAGGCATGCTGGTAATCGGTATTCAAGGTTTCCAAAAGGCGATGGATGGCTGCACTTCCACTGGTCAATTGCCGGAGCGCATTCCGGCGGGCATCGTCGAGCGTATTGCCTGTCGCCTGTAAGGATGCACTCGCGGTGCTAATCACCTGGTCGCTGCCGCTTAATCTCAAACCTACCAGTAAATCATAAGCGGCGACAAAACGCGTACGCATACCCTCCATTTGCCCTTCACGGACGAGTACCAATTCGGCCTCCAGCAGTACGCCAGAAAGACTATCCAATAGCGCACCTTTGCGCTGCAAAGCGGGTATCAGGCGTTGCTCCACATCTGCACTTACACTTTTAGCGAAGCGCAGCTGTAGAGGAATATCTTGGGTAGTTCCGTTCAGGAAACAACTTGCTGATAGGATAAAAATTAAGAATAAACGCATAATTAGCTAGTTAAGCGTAATGAATATTTTGTTCCCCTGCACATCTCGTTCACAGTCGTAACCCAATTCACGGAGGAAGTTGCGAAGTTTTACGGCAAATCGGTAAGCGCGGTAGGGCTGCCCATTAGTGGGGTGCAAATAAGGTACTCTCAACTGATCGACGATCATTTTCGTGGCCGTCATCCCTTGCAGGTGGTATTGGCCACGTAGGGTATTTTCTCCCAACCAGTTGGCAATCACTTCGGCCAACAGCAGGTCGCTCCCACTTACGGGGCTATCAAGGTCATAACTTACCGATGGGGCCAGCGTGATATTGAGGGCCAACACCCGACCAGCCATCAGCATATCATGAAAACTTGCCGTTATCTGAGGGATAAATTCGAGGAGCCCCTCTTCTGCGGCACGTTGCACCAAACGCTCATACTGTTTGGTATAAAAACTGGGCGAATGAGAGGTGTGATTGGCTAGCGACACCCCAGAAACAGCATCGTAGGCGGTCATGATAAGCCCTCCAGTACTGCCATTGTAAGAGTTATTGATGATCGGTTCTACCTCTACGTAGATATCCGCTCCCGATAGCTCTATCACCTCCTGTTTCACACTGGTGAGGTTGCCCCATTCGATGGTCTGATCATTGGCCAACTGCCGCAAGCGGGCTCGCAAGTCAACAGTGCTATAGCCCGCAGTTGCAAACCCTTCCCGTACCGCCGTCACTGCCGTTAACATGACTTTATCTTGCTCTAGTTGCTGTCGCCAATCTTCGCCTTCTTTAGCAAACGGAATCACCATTATAGTAGGCTGGTAACCGGGCATGCTGTCCAACCGGGGCTCCGTCTGGGAAAAGCTATCTTGAAAAAACAGGAAAAGCGTAAAAATTAACAGCGTGTATTTTCTCATTGTTTATTTTAATTAAGACTTCTTTGGCAGCCTGTCTGGTTTCGAGTGTTTTTGGTTTTATGTCTGCAATTACCAGGGAGTGCTCGTTTTCCTCGCGGGGCTGCTCTTCCGATAAAATCGGAATCGCGGGGGTGCTCGTTCCTCGCGGCTAGCGCGGCTACCGCCGACGCCGTCGGCACCACTGCGAGTGAAACGAGCACTGCCGCGAATCCCGACCCCTCAGGACGAACACCACCACCTAATCCACTAGTCCAAAAAATATCATCTTCGTCAACCAGTGCGACTTTTGATCACCGGGCACGGCATAGAGTACATGCCCTTGCTCTCGAGCCTCATATAATTGGGTAGATCCTCTCAATATTTTACATTCCAGGAAGCGATCTTCCTGGCGCTGAATCCTTGCTTCTCCTAAAATCACTGGGCGGGCCAGTGTATCGCCACTTACCAGGTAGTATTCATTGATGTACACCTTAAGTTCCTGGCCAGAAAAATTAGGCATGGTGGTAGCGACCAGTACTTCGTTGATCTTATTACGACTTTCGTGCAAAACATCGACTACTTGCATTCCTCCCTGGAAAGCTCGCATAACAAACCTTCTCACCTGCTTCGACAGCTGGGCCGCCGCTTTGCGCTCTACCTGGGCAATCAGATTCTCCAAGGGAGCATCCATTTCCGGCTCACCGGCTTGGGTACTGAGAAAACCTTCCAACTGGGCATTTTCTGCTTTAATCAACTGGCCGGTACGCACATCCAGCAAACTGATTCTTAACAGGTACCGAAGACTTACCGTTTTGGTGGGAAACCCCTCTGGAGATCGACCTTGGCGGGGATCAAGCTGTCGGCTCAGCACCCGCCCTACGAGCAAATAATCTGCTCCCAACGCAGCAATACTTTCCCGGTCGCTGGCCAGATAATCCTCGTGGCGCACCTCCTCGCGGGCCATAAAAACAGCATCCAAACGGCGACGATCCACCACACGAAAGCCTTCGTTCTCCGTCAGGCCGCGCTCCGCAGCTTCTCCGAGCAAAAGCAAGCTACCCTCTCCCATTTCTACATTGCTAACAAAAGTCGGTACCCCTATCGTGGGGACCACCGACTGCCCTTCAACTACGATGGAAAAAACAAGCAGTAAAAGCAGTAGTATAATCTTTATAAATGCATTCTTCATACGGAAAATAATCATCGAGATAACTTTATTGCTGTTTGGCTTCAAAGAGACGGAGAAAAAATAAGTGAAACAGCTTTCGGTTTATTTCCGTCAAACTACAAAGGTAACCGTATTGCAACAATTTTGCGACAAGCCTCTAAACTGTCCTTGTGCGGTCATTATTACCATAAAGAATAATCTTTACATATTAACTTATTGTTACAATTGCATTCCAAAAAAAATGCAATTATGAAACCTACGTATCTTTTGTTCCTATTTTCCTTCCTTTTGCTGGCCTGTAACCCCTCTACTTCACAAACAACGGCCGCGAAGGAAGCATCACCTGCTACGGATGAACCTGCTCCATCTTATAGCGCTTCCAGTACCCCTACCTTGGCTGAAGCCCAACTGGATAGAGCGATGGAATCCTACAGCCAAGCCATTTTTGCCAGCGGTTGCTTTTGGTGCACCGAAGAAGTGTTCCAGCACGTAAAAGGCGTAAAAGGTGTTTATTCCGGCTATGTTGGTGGAGACGAATCGATTCATCCGACTTACAATTCCATCGGTACGGGTACTACGGGCTACGCCGAGGCTGTGGTCGTGTATTTTGATCCAGCAGTGGTTTCCTATGATCTATTGTTGGAGTTTTTCTATGCCAGTCATGATCCTACGCAAATCAATCGGCAAGGACCTGATGTAGGCACCCAATACCGCTCTGGCGTGTTTTACCTCAACGAAGAGCAAGTCAACAAGGCCCGCGCTTACCAGGAAAAACTCAATAATTCCGGCAAGTACGACCGCCCGATTGCTACAGAAATTACCGCCGCAGGAACCTTTTACCTGGCCGAGGAATACCACCAAAACTACTACCCACAGCATCCTGAGAATCCGTACATTCAGCGGGTAAGTCGCCCAAAAGTGGAGAAATTCACCAAAGCATATGCGCAGTACCTGGAAAAGGCCTAGATCAAGAAAGTTGGAAGGCACTTTTGAAGTGCCCTCTAACTGATTGCAGTGCCTGATGCACTATAACAAGAAAGTTGGAAGGCACTTTCGAAGTGCCTTCCAACTGATCACACTAGCGTTTTTCTGCCGATTTATGTTCGGGCTGATGCATTCGTTAAAATTGCCGGAAGACTTGTTCCTTTTACGAATCAGTACTTAAATATACGGAGGGTTTCCTGCCATTTTTCTCCAACGATCATGACCTGGTAGTTTCCTGAAGGCAAGAAAGCCAGGATAACAGGCATCGTAAAATGACCGCCAGCCAACCATCGGCTATCCTTGCTGATGACACGACCATGCGCATCCAGCAAGCGAATTTCCACCTCTTCTTCCGTCTTCGTCCAACCACTTAGTTGGATATCACCCGCCGTAGGATTGGGGAATGCCATCCATCTAGCAGCCTCATTTGTACTTGAAGGAGAGCTACCGGTAGCAACCTGAAAGTTGTTATTCCCGTTATTCGCATTTTCACCTTCCATCCATTCAATCGTATAGTCCTCTACTTCTCCATAATTGATGTTTGCACAGTAGGTGGCAGGACTGCCGTAACGCATGGAAACCCTCATCCTGGTCGTCCCTTGGACATTATTTGGAGGTGTGAATTGAGCCGTGACCGGTCCGGCATTTGGCCCGATGGATACAATCTCTTCGCCTGGATCAGCAAAATCACCATCACGGTTATAATCAATCCATACTTTCCAATACTCATTGTAATTGGTACTGGCATAACCAGGAACCAACGTCAGTTGATGTGTAGCATTTTTCTGCAAGGGCAAGACGATTGAGGTATAATCTCCATAACCATCATCATCTCCGCTGGCGTAGTTACTTCCGTTAACAAAAATGGCGTTGATCCATTCATAATTCGTATTGGCTCCTTGCGATTCACAATACACCAAGCCCGGGCCATCGGTACTTTCATCATTGACCCAAACCTCCGTACTGCTCATACAACCATTTTGGTCGGTAACATAGGCGGTATAAAGTCCTGGAGAAAGATTGAAAAGTGATTGCCCCTGCGCACCATTTTCCCACGTTACTGTGTAAGGCGCTATTCCGCCATGGATATTAATCACAATGGCCCCATTATCTCCTGTGGTCGCATGGGTGACGTTGACATTTAATTCCAATTCGCTAGGGTTTTGTAGTGAAATACCACGCACTGCACTGCACCCTGCTGCATCTGTGACCGTCACCAAATACACACCGCTGCTCAAACCCGTACGAATAGCATCTTGGGATCCATCACCCCAAAAGTAGAAGAAGGGTGCGGTACCTGTATTTACCTCTAGTGCGATCCAACCATCTTGTTCATTATGGCAACTTGGGCCGGCACTCGTAGCTGATACTGAAAGCCCAACGGGGTTCACCAACTGGGCATTAGCTACGGAAGTACAGTTGCCATCCGTCACCGTAAGGGAATAGTTGCCCGCAGAAAGTCCGCCGATAAAAGGATTACCGGTCGCACCATTACTCCAGCTGTAGCTGTAATTTCCGCTTCCACCAGTAACGGCGGCACTAATGCTGCCGCTATTGGCAAACTGGCAGTTGGGAGATTGAGGATTAAGGGTAATCGTCAATGGTGGAGCTCCTTGTACATTAATCTCAGTGGTTGTAAAACAACCATTGGCATCGGTAATCACTGCGTAATACGCACCGGCAGCGAGCCCGGTCCGCAGCCCTCCTGCGGCTCCATCCGCCCA
Organism: Lewinella sp. LCG006; assembly: GCF_040784935.1. Taxonomy (GTDB): domain Bacteria; phylum Bacteroidota; class Bacteroidia; order Chitinophagales; family Saprospiraceae; genus Lewinella. The sequence continues at coordinate 255,596 of NZ_CP160680.1, forward strand.
AGTGATTTGATAGGGGGCTGTGCCTCCACTTGGCGTTAATGTAATGCTTCCTTGAGCACAGATGGCTGGGGTCACTGTAAAACTGAATTGTAGTGGTGCAGGTGCTGTAAGTGCAATAGTACGTGTGATGGATTGATTACCATCATTGACGACTACTGAATAAACGCCTGTTCCTAGACCAACAATTGTTGGTTGAGTAGATCCCGTATTCCAAAGATAGGAGTACGAGCCACTTCCTCCAGTAACACTGACACCAACAATGCCCGTATTATCCCCTGCACAATCAATCTCCTGAACGATACTCGTTGATGCCTGTAGCGGTGGAGGACCGTTGTCTTCAAGGCAGAAAACATCATAACTGATGGCATTAAATTCACCACCAGCCACCAATTCGTTACCGTAACCATCGGTGAGTAAAAACCAGCCATCACCATTGGCACAGCACATGCCATCGTTATAAGCATCGGTCACCACCAAGGTAAAGCAACCAGCAGGTAAACAGATGGTTTCTTCACGATAACTAAATGCTGGCGTTCCTGTATAAGGCCCCCCCGAGTTTCTGATAGCTCCCGAAGCATCCAGGATGTACCAAGAGGTTTCACCTGGGTAGCGGTCAAATTGTAAGGCCAGGGTTACCGTTGTTTCACAACCAAAATGCTCGTACTCCTGTGCGTTGGCTCGGCGACCACTCAGTCCATTTGGAAAAACTGGCGCTACTGCATGCCAATAATTTTCACCGACGGTAGCATCTAATTCAAAACTCAAGCTGGAGGTATTCCCAACAATTTCCATGAACTTATCTCCCAACTGATACACTTTATACGCTACAGCGCCGGGGACAGGTTCCCAACTCGCCAGGGCTGTATTTGCATCCTGGTATTCCACGATAAATTCAGGGACACCTGAAACAACGCCTAAATGCTGAGAAATCAAGGTCGTACTACCACGACGAAGTCGAAACTTCAACTGACTGGTAGGTGTATTAGGCACTTGCCATGCGTAAGAACGGGTGGTAGGTGCCAGGTTTGTCGCTAAACCTGTCCAGCTCTGACCATTGTTGTAAGAAACATCCAGCGAGATAGGCTGCCCGTTGCTGATTGCGTCCCAAACAATTAAAGAAGATTCTCCCGGTACAAACGTCTCCCCTACTTGGGGACTAAGTAGTTCGATGGGAGACATTTCTATTTCGTAAACCAGATAGTAAGTTTGTGGTCCTTGAGGTACTTCAAAACCTTCTACAATCAAGTTGTAATACCCCGCAGCAGGCTGATTAATCACAACTTGCTCGACATTGTTACGGCGATCTACACCAGGTAGCGCCGCTCTTCCCAGGCTATCAAGGTGAGGAAAGGAACTGGGGATCCAAGGCAATTGCTGCTGGCCATTGGGGTGTTCTACGCGCAAATCAAGGTCATTCACCAATGCCTTGGCACTCAGCACACTACCCGCAGGATCGTGCCAGTACAACATCACTTTCAGGCGTTGGGCACCACTGGGGATAGCCAACTGAAAAGATTGCAATTGTTGGTGAGCAATGGCTTCCTGACGATAATTTTGGGCCTGTAAACTGGCCAGTGCCTTACGGACGTTTAAACGCCCCCATCCGTAATGAAAATCAGGGCCAGCTACGCCCAAGTCGTCTGCTGTATTTAAGGCCAATGCCTTGATCAAGGCAGAGGAAGGATAAGCATTGTTATGGGTTTCACGATAGTAACCGTAGAGAATACCCAGTGCGCCAGCCACATTGGGTGCTGCAGCAGAAGTACCCGAGCTTTGGCGGTAAGTGTTGTTGGGTCCGGTAGTATAATCATCTTGTCCCAAAGCACTGAGATCAGGCTTCAAACGACCATCAGGGGTTGGGCCACGGCTACTACTGGAAAGAAGCTCATCGGTCCAGTCTATGTTACCAATAGCAAGCACATTTTTGCCTGCTTTCCGCCCACCAGTAATTGTTGCGTAATAGTTGCCACCTGGAGTGGGCCCCAACCAGCTGTATGGATTATAACAGGGGTCGGCACCGTGATTACCCGCAGAAAACACGTGCAATATTTGGGGGTTCTCATAGACCTGCTCATCAATTTCTGCAGTAGAAAGCTGATATACCTCGCCACAGCCTTCTCCAAAAGAAGTAGAGGTAATGGCCGTCCCGAAATCCTCAAAATGAAGTGGTGCCAGGTCTACATGGGTGTACGAGCCAATGTCAAAAAGATGAATGGTGGCTCCTGGGGCACTCCCTGCCGCCGCGGGGTCGATATTTCCGGCTCCAGCCATCATGCCAGTAGTCATTTCGGCATGGCTACCCGTATCGTACTGGGTGTGATCAATCAGTCGACCATGAAAATCGAGATGTACTACTCCTCCATCATCACCAATGGAAATGGCGATACCTTCGCCCATGTCGGGCAAGCCCATCATTGAGCGAATGATTCTGCTGCTTGAACGCCCAATATGCCCTTCTGGAATTGGAGCTACTGGTGCCGCTTCCGTGTATTGCAAAAGTGGGCAAGCTAGAACATCGGGCAAGTCGTCAATCAAAATTTCGTAGGTCAACCATTTGTCCTGAAAAGACAAAATAGAAGCCCCTTGATCTTCGAGTGCCTGTGCCAGTTTTAGGAGGCTCACTCCGGGAAAAGGTAAGCCCACGAGCCGATAAGTGGTGGTGTTTTCTTCACCGCTACCGAAATTCAGGGGAGCATTGGGCCTTTTATGCTGAGATTCGAGGGGTAAAACCTGGAGTATATCCTCGGGCAACAGAAAATCTTCCGGCTGGGTATTGCTCACCAGATAGGCATTGTTATTCAAATACCGATGAAAGGATATGCCGATCTCTGCCAACTCCAATTTCCGAGCAGGCAAGGGCATTGCATCAAACTGCATAATGGCGTAGCAACCATTAACTAAATCACAATTGTTTTCAGGCCAAATAGTGGGGAGCGACGTCCGTTGAACAGAAGGGGTAGCAATGAGATCATTGTTCAATAAAATCTCATTTCCAACCTGACTTTTTCCTGCTGATAGTACGCACACCAAACTAAGCCATACCAGGTATCGCATAATTCTGTGTTTATAAATTGTTTGGTTCGGAAGGTCTAACCAAGCGTTGGTTACCCTATCCTGTTATCAGATGGAAAAAGGCCGATGTATCAAATCGACAAAGTTGTGTTGTACTATAGTGTTTCAAAGCATGAAAAAATACAGATAAGACGTTTACGGAAACAGCTTTGATTTACAAATATAAGAAAAAACAAAATACCTAAACAACTATACATCTCCAACTAACGCCCGTAAAGCAGGTGGAAAAACAAGACATTTCTAGAAAAACAACCTTATTCTATCAATAAACTACCGTTGTCTTAAAAAGACACACCTTTCCTTCTAGTGTCAAAATTGCGACCTTTTGTATTAAAATCTAATATAATCCGCAGGATCAACAGGAACGCCGTGCCACCACAACTCAAAATGCAGGTGGGGGCCTGTTGTCTGGTGCCCTGTATTACCAATTATAGCGATGGCTTCGCCTCCCTTGACAAAGGAGCCTACCTCCTTGAGTAATTCCTGATTGTGTTTGTAAAAGGAGATCACCCCATTTTGGTGCTGGATGCCGATCGTATACCCCGTATCGTAGGTGTAATCAGAGAGAATAACATAGCCATCCATGGCAGCCTTGATCGCTGTTCCTTTAGCCGCAATAATATCGATGCCGTTATGATTCTCTTTTAATTTGAATCTTCCAATAATCTCTCCCCGGACCGGAGCCACGAAGAACAGCTGTTCCAAAGGAATATCCCGACTGCCGGAGATAGGTTGTTGACGGGCACTTCGTGCGGCAGCACCAACGGATTCCAGCTCCTGCTCCCTGCGAAGTTGCATTTCTTCGGCGGAAATGGTCACTTCCTCGATATTTTCAAGATTCTCAAGCGCAGAAGAGTCAATTCCTTCTTGCGACTCTAAAACCGACTGGTATTTCCCTAGCAAAAGATTACGAAAGCTCTCTGCATAAGCTGTTTGAGCTTCCAGTTCTCGCTCTAGCGAAGTAATTTCACTGGATAGCTCTTTCAACTCTTCCCGAGCAACTACATCTCCAAAACCAGGCAAGTATTTTTTCAGTGGCGTAAACGCTATCAACAACGCAACAATCAATGCGACCAGCACCACGATACTACTCAGTGCGAGATAGACATTCATTAAGCTAAGCTGAAAAGAACGTACTTCTTCAAAAGTGTCTTCATTCATCACCGACATTCGGTAACGATTATTCAGGCTAGCCCGCCACCTTTGCAAAGCACTCATTGATTGTTTTCCCTCTAATTCTTCCATAATAACAGTTAGTGACGGAACAAAAATTACTTAATTGTCTATACTTCTCCTTACTTCCAGTGCGTTTACTTAGTAATTTGACGGAAATAACTTATTCCATTTTTTCCAATGATTCGCGAATATTTTCACGCAAGCTCCTTTTAGTTGCTTGCTTAGAAAATTTTAGCGAATCAAAAATGGAATAAGTTATTTTTGTTCCGTCACTTAGAACGCATTTTCTATACCACCGTTAAAATCGCCAGTTCGGAGACTTTAACGTCTTGCTTTAGGGTTTGAAGTATGGACAATTAAAAATACCTTTGTAGAATCTTGGCAAAGATAAGTGAATAATTCTTTGCCCATCACAAAAATCACTTGGCTTGAGACAGATTAACAAGCTCTTTTGGATAGCAATCAGCCTGGTAGTACTCACGGCGTGTACTACCCAAAAGAAGAAGGGAGAGCTATCGACCGTGGGGAAATTATGGCACAATACCACGGCTCATTATAATGGCTATTTTAACGCCAATGAGATCATTGAAGCATCAAAATTACAACTCGCGGAGCAACACCAAGACAATTATCTTGAATTGCTGGACATCTACGAATACACCGAAGTAGATAATCCTAAAGCTATCGCAGAGCAGGTGGATGAGGCGCTTAAAAAAGTAACGATTGTTATCAATCTCCATCCTTATAGCCAGTGGTCTGACGACTGTTACCTATTGGCGGGCAAGGCCCTTTATCTTAAACAAGATTATGAAGGGGCAGAAAAGGCCTTTCGTTTTCTCTTGAATGAGTACCCTCCCGAGGATGAGGCTGCTAAAGCAGAACAAAAGAAGAAAAGTGGTCGCAGTGGGAAATCGGGTTCCCGCAGCAAGTCAGGAGGTAACAAGAACACCAGTACCTCTGCAGGTCTGGAAGGTGAAAAACCGCTGACGACCAAACAGCGCCAACGCGCACGAAAAAAATACAACCGGGAAGTACAGAAACGTAAGAAGCAAAGAGAAAAAGCACGCCGCCAAGGCAAAACACCTCCTAAGGATCCAGAAGCAGCACCAGCAACGGAAACGCCTGCTCCCACTCCCGAAAAAACCACGCCAACGACTACTGATGAGTTACCTCCAGTAGGTATGGTTCGCCTTGGCAAAGATCCCGTTGCTACAGATCCAAATGGCGATACCGACCAGTATAAACTCAAGCATCGCCCTGCTTACCAGGAAGGTCAGCTGTGGTTAGCGCGTACCTACATCGAAAGAGACAACTACAATGCCGCCCGCCGCATCTTGAACCAGATGGAGAAAAATCCGGCGACCTTCAAAGATTTACGCAGTGAAATTGCCGTAGCAATGGCCCACATGGCAATCAAGGAAGGTGATTATGACATTGCTGCCCAAGCATTAGACGAAGCCGTTGACCGTGCCAACAATAAGGAAGAAAAGGCCCGCTATGCTTTCATTCAGGCACAGCTTTATCAGAAATTAGGCAATAGCCAAGGTGCTTATGCGGCCTACGAGCAGGTGGTTAAGCTCAAACCCAATTATCCTATGGAGTTTGCTGCGCGTCTGAACATGTCGCAAAACGCCTACTTATCGGGTAAAGGTTCTGCTACCGAGGCCATCGCTAATCTGGAGCGTATGCTCAAAGATGAAAAGAACGTACTTTACCAAGATCAGATTTACTTTGCCATGGCAGGTATTCAGCTGGCACAGGGTAACGAAATCGAAGGAATAGCCTACCTTGAGCAAAGCCTAAGTGTACCCAGTTCCAATACGGCTCAACAGGCCGAAGCGTATTACATCCTGGCCAACCTCTATTATGCAAAAGAGGATTATCTCACCGCAAAAGTCTATTACGACAGTGCACTCAGCGTAATGAGCCCCAGCGATGAACGCTATGGACAAACCGAGCGCTTGCGTAATAATCTGGTAGATATTGCCCGTAACTTGGAAATCATTACCCTTCAGGACAGCCTCTTGAGGATTGCGACAATGACTCCGGAGGAACAAGCAGAATTGGCTAAAAAACTTTACGAAGCCAAAGGCGTAGGAAGTAATGACAGTAATACCAACGACAAATTCAACCCTGCAGGTACCGCACGAGTAGCGATGTCTGGAACGCCATCAGCAGGGCCAGCCCTGCGCAACGAATCCACTTTCTTTGCCTACGATGAACGTGTCATGAAGCGCGGTGCCCGGGAATTTAACCGCCGTTGGGGTGAACGACCACTGGAAGATAACTGGCGACGGAGCAACCGCTCAGATGCCAGCTTCAGCTCGACCGAAGAAATTGAGGAAATTGACATCAACCTGCTCACCCAGGAACAAATCGATAAGATTCTCGCCGATGTCCCCAAAGACAATGGGGCGCAAGAAGGTGCCCGTCTTCAGATCAAGAAGGCCATGTTTGAATTGGGGCGCCTATACCGCGATCGCCTGGAAAACAACCAGAAGTGTGTGGAAATTCTGGAGGAACTCAACGAACGTTTTCCCGGACATCTTCACGAACTCGACAGCTGGTATTATCTCTACTTAGCACATACCGACCTCAACAATAGCGCAAAAGCCGAGGTATACAAGGACAAAATCCTGCAGAAATATCCGACGTCTACTTTCGGTCAGATTTTGGTTAACCCCAACTACGCGCAGGAATTCATGGATGAAGAGCGCCAATTGAACCGTAATTACGATGAGGTTTACCGGCTTTTTGAGGCCGGACAATTCGAGGAGGTTATCACCAAATCTAAAACCAATGCTGGTCGCTTGGTGGGCAAACACCCCCTGAAACCACGTTATGCGCTGCTCACCGCTATGAGTACCGGTAATACGGAAGGAAAAGAGGCTTACATCAGTGAATTGCAAAAGGTCATTGCAACCTATCCCGACTCTCCCGAGGAAACGCGTGCCAAAGAAATCTTGCGTTTATTGGGTGGTGCAGGAGCCAGCTTACCAGGCAATACCCAAGAGACCAGTGGTGCCTTCCAGGTGGCAGACAATGAGCTTCATTACGTGATCATCGTTTTTGAATCTGATGATATTGATCTCAATGCCAATAAGATCAAAGTGTCTGATTACAATCGTAAGTACCACAACCTAGATAAACTGCGCATTTCCAACGTCTACCTTGGTCAGAGCAATGATGTACCCGTGCTGGTATTGCGTCGCTTTAAAGACAAGGACGCTGCGATGTCCTATTATGATGGTATACAAAAGAATGGAGCAGATTTCATCAATGCCAGTGAAGTGCCTTTCCAAGTCTTTCCCATTACCCAAAGTAATTACCGCGAAGTATTGAGAAATCGCTCGGTAGAAGGGTATGGAGCCTTTTTTCAGGAGAGTTATTAGTGCTTTGGGCGCAAAGCGGAGCCCTGGGCTTTAAGTCCCTCTTCGCCGCCCCCTAATACTAATTCCTTAAGGAATTATTCCACTGCTCGCTTCGCTTTTGGAAATTGGTATGTTGCTTTACAGCCTCTGGTAAATCGAGAAGAAACGCCTGAAAGGTAGGGTAATCCTTTTTACGAATACCGTCATTCGGTAGTTTAGCGACCTGATTCAACCGATTTCTAGCCGTTGGCCAATCGTCTTTGAGTGCCGCAAGCACTGCTTCAACAGCGATTGGCCAGCGGTATTGCGAGAGCAACTCCTGCATATCCTTAAGCGGTTGTTGCGCATTTTCCCAACTACTGGTATGCAGCAAAATATAGACATAGTCGCTAGCCGCTTGGTTAAACATCAGCTCATGTTGGAGCAAAGAATCTTTCGGCAACATTCCTGCCTTATCAAGTGCCAAAGCAGATCCATACCATTCCTTAGCACTCTGATAAGCCATCCAATAAGCTTCGTTGATGTATTCCGCCGTGGAAGTTTCAAGATCGGGTTCTTCAAAAGGAATCACACTTTCCCAAAAATCACGCTTTTCTTCTTGGTAGGTACGATAGGTTTGTAAAGTGGTTTGGAGCCATGCATAATCACTGCGCATCAATAGCTCTACCTGCTCTAAAATGAGGCTTTCTACGCCACCATAGCTATAGCTTTCCAACAAATTGTAATAGTCCAGCAATGCTTCATTTCTTTCCCCCAGTAGCAATTTAGCATTAGCTAGTTCCAAGAGTAAATAAGGCATTTCTACCTGTGGGTACTTTTCTCTGGCGGCAAGCAACGCTTCTTTAACTTTACTGGCATTGGCTGGATTTGCTCTTAAGTTGACAAAAGCCTCTTCGGCCAGGATATTGAGATACAGCTCTTTGTACTCCACATTTTCCGGGTCGATCAACAGGAGTTGCTCTGCTCCTTTACGGCCTTTACCTACAGTAGCAACTGCTCTGTTAGACTTATCTTTACGTATTTCTAAGTCCTGCAGGTAATAATTAAAGATGATGTAACTCTCAAGGCTACTTTCTTCCTGCTGTGTTTTTTCCCAACGCTTATCAAAAAAAGCAACTGCTTCATCGTAATAGGCTTGTCGTGTACCATCCACATCGAGTGCAGGATGTTCGGTATTAACCTTATAGTACATCAAAAGTAATTGCTCTTGCACGGCTTCGGGAAAAATTTGTATTTCTTCTGCAAATCGAGGTGTTGATATCGGTGAAACGGGATCTGGTGAAGATTGTACCACTGAAGTCAGGCGTTGGAACAATAATTCGTCTATTAAGTGAATATCTCTCCGATCCCAATTGGCATATTCTTCGAGCAGGGTTAGTACCTCACCTGCCAATAATGCCTCTACGACCTTTTCTTTTTGTCCTGCCTGCCAATCAAGCAAAAGTTGGAGCATCTTCAGGCGCTTAGCTTCAGGTTGTATGCGCAAGGCCTGACGTAAGGCTTGCTTTGCAGCACGCTCATCTTCTTGACTCAACTTATAGTAGGCTTGCTCAATCCATATATTTACAATGGCGATGCTATCGGTCGCAAAAGGTCTAATTAGATTTGTTCCTTCCTGAAGATGAAGAGAACTGGCTTTATCGAAGAGCGCAGCTGCTGTTTGGGAATTATTGCTCAACCAAGCTTGGTCAACATAATATTCACCCCAATTTTGCCGAATGCGAGCAATTTCTCTAGTCTTAAGTAGCTTAAGATTGGCCTGTTCTTGAAAATTTATTCCTTTTTCCAACTCCCATTCCTCAATCCGATTTCGTAAAGGCTGATTGTCCTTAGAGGAAAGCTGTTCCAGGTAGCGATCTTTTCCCGAGTTGGCAAAATAATTATTGATCTGAGGCGTAAACAAAGGCCATATCCCTACTTGTCCATTCTCAAAATAGGTATACAGGTAATTGCCTTTCGGCGAAAAAGCCAACTGCTTTATCCCCGAAATTCTTAGGTCAAATACTTCATTTTGGCTTGTTAAATCCCAAATACTTACGGAAGAAGGTCCCCGCTCATATTTGCCTTCTGACGGCAACAAAAGGTCGCCTAAAGTGGCCAGATACTTACCATCAGGAGATAATTTCATTTCTTGCACCAACTGTTTCCTTACTCCCCTTAGAATAGATATTGGTTTTCCCGTTGCTAGACCCCAAGCACGGGCATACTCCAACTCATTGCCATTGAAATAATATTCATCATCATCCATGGGATGAAGCTCGTATAACAAATTTGCAGGAGCTCCCACCCAGGAATAGTAGTTTTCAGGGTCACCGATGGTATACTTAAGCTCCGCTTTCCCATTCTGAATATTTAACAGTTTGGGTGCTGTTCCTTTTTGTAAGTACAAAAGATCATTGCCATTATTGATCCAGACTCCTCGGGCAGCACCCACCCCTTCATCTGCACGGGTAAAGGAAGTTGCCTGGTAAATATTTCTGGCCTTGGTTTCTTGTCTAGTGCTTACTTCATACACTCCCTGATGGCTAAGAATATACAGCAATTCATCATTTTCAGGATGAAAAAGGAGCGTTCCCAAATCATAATCACTGATACTACTGGAATAGTTTTTTATCGTTTTGGTTTTACTATCCAAGAGGGTAATATCGTAATCACGGTCAAGGATAGCAAGATAGCGGCCATTACCCGACCAGACCCAATCCATGATTTCCTGTTCCAAAGAAACCCGGATCGTATCTTCAGGATGTTTGACCATCAATACGGTGCATGCTCCTTCCTGCGGTGCTACCACAAGATAGCTGTTGTCTGGTGAAAAAAGTACCCGGCTGATATTCTCGTTAGGCAAACTGAATTCATACAGCAATTGCCCCGCTTTCAGATCATGTACCACGAGGTGGTTATACTGCTCATTCCTTCCTGGCCCTTCAATTGCAGCAATAAACTGTTCATCTTCCGACCATGCCAACTGATCATAACGGCCAGGAGTAACGCGGAACTTAGGCAAATAGAAAAAGGACGTCATCCCGCCTTCATTGCGCCCCAGTGCCTCCTCGAGGTTCTTGAAAATTACTTCTTTCTGTGGCGTGTCATAGGCTGGCTGTAAGGTAAATGAACGATTAAATTCTTGCGGCCCCGAAGAATAAGTACTTAGTGCCAAGTTACCGGATGTGGGGTGCCAATCCAAGTCATGCACTTGCGTCCCTATGCTGACCAGTGTATCAAACTGGGCATTGAAAGCTTCGCTCATTTTCCAAATACCAATATCGTTATTATTGTTACCAACGGCCAGCATTCCTCCACTGCGGCTACTAGAATAAGCCAAACTAAGATGGAAACCGCTCAGACGATCAAGGATCTGTTGTGGTTGGTATCGATTTTCTCGGCCTCCAAGCCCCCAAATAATGCTTTTACCATCGTCCGCAGCAGAAACAAAGTGCGTATTATCCAGCCACAAAACATCCCTGACCCAGTCGGTATGGGTGGAAAAACGCTCCGTAACGCGCTTTTTGTCCCAATCATAGATCACCACACTATTATCATCTGAGCCCATGAGTATTCGCCCGTTAGCCGACCAGTCTACCGCACGGATAAAGTCATTGGTGATCTTTTCCTGGTGCAGTTTTTGCAATTCATTATTGTAAACCAACAGTTCACCATTATCATTAACGATAGCCAACAATTCGCCGTCTGGTGACCATACCACATCCCGGGCTTTCACTTCCAGCAGCTCACGATGAACGATGGTCAGTGTCGATGCATCCCAGATTAGAAGTTGGTAATTGGATCCGACTGTCGCAAAAAAAACGCTGTTAGGTAGCGTCTCTGAAAGACTAGTATTCCAGGCAATGCTGTATATTTCCGTCTCATCAAGATCGAAACTGGTGATTTTTTCTGCATCTACAATTTCCAGTCGATCATCTTTTACATAAGCAAGAAAGGCAGCATCAGGTGACCAATCTATTTGCGTTATACTTCCCGGTTGAAGGGCAGCATTTTCAATATTCGGGAGGGCCATGTTGCGGTCTGAGCCATCAGTCACCAAGTATTTTGCCGGCAATTGCATGGATAATACAAGCCCATCCCCTATTTCTACCGTATTTCTATCCCCGCGCCAAGCAAAGCGATTGACCAAATCCGGGAGCTTGGTTGCCTTACGATCATCGGCTGTTACCCGAAAAAAAGTATTGCTATTGGTAACCACCCCGATATCCTCTCCGGTAGCATCGAAACGAGCCTGATACACCCATTCATCAAAAGTCAACTTGTTGATTATTTGACCGAGAGTGTCCCAAAAAATCAGCTGATTGTCATCTCCACCGCTGATCACCATATGCCCTTCCGGATGCCAATCTACGGTTCTAACATAATCATTATGCCCTCGGCGTCGGTATGCTATCTTGCCTGTATGGGCTTGCCAAATGACAATATATCCTTGATCATCACAAGCAACAAAACGTGTCCCGTCGGGTGACCAAGCGACATCCCTGATCCAGTCGTCATGACCATCAACATAAATCAATTCGGGAGTAACTTCTTCATTTTTATACAAATGGAGAACATTATCCAGAGTAGCAACGATCAGCTCGTCGGCTACGACAGGAGACCAACGCACGATACTGGCACGATCAAAAGAACTCAACACACGATCAGTGAGGCTCCATCCACTAGCCGAAGCTTGAAGGAAATTCACCGAGCCTCCCCCAACCACAAAAGCCAGTACTTCACTGTCTTTGTTCCAATCCAAATCTGAAATACTTGCCTCTGAGAGGTCTTGATCGAATACGATTTCTCCACTTTCAGAAAAAATGATCAAACGCCCATTATCCATCCCTACCGCCAACCATTGCTCATCAGGCGACCATGCTACGGCGACGATCCTGGCCTCCTCAACTTCTTCATAGTTGTATTGTTCTTCATCTCCATCTGGGTCGTAATCGTAATATTTAAGCAACTGGTCGTTTAATAATTGGTGCATCATTTTACGCACCTCATGATGAGTACTATCCACGTAGTTGTAGACAAAATCGGTCAACCATCGTGCCTCTTCCCGTTCAATGTCAGTATCTTCGGCGTAGTATTTATTGGCCAAACGCAGGTAATTCGTCACCAATGCATCCCGCGTCATTTTCTCATTGATAACAAGCTGCTGGTCTACTTTTTTGCGTTCTCTGTGCAGGTCTTCTGTACGTTTTTGTAGTGCAGTAAGTGTAGCTTTTTGCTCTGCGACCAAGTCATTAAGGCTTTCATTCTGCTCACGAAATATTTTAATGATCTGATCACTCAACTCATCGAGATCATCTTGATGTTCCGGGCATTTATCGCAAGCTTCTAGTGCTTTGAGCTGACCGTAAGCCAATCCACCTTTTTCGAGAGACAAATAGTAACGTGTACTATCAAGGATTTTCTGAAAATCTCGACAAAGTAATTCTGGGTCACAAGGTTCAAAGATGGCCTCGTTTTGGGCGTAAGAAAACAAGCCCGCGCTCAAGAAGCCGATGAACAGGATTATTTTCAGTTGCATTGTCCTTTTGTTTTCTTGGTTTTCACTTGTGCATTCAACCGCTCCAGCGTATTACTTTCTTGCCGGTATGCCTTTGAGGTTGCCTCTTTTCCATCGGTGCCATAAATTTCAATGAGGAGTTGGGCTTTCTCTAGATTATCTTGGGCAGAGTCGCAGTAATTTGCATTAATGAGGCGGCGAGCATCTACCAAAAACTCTTTGCAGAGAATCAGGTTTTTTTCTGCTCTTTCGCTTTTCGCCGTCTGGAGGCTAGCAAAAGCCCAGATTCCCGTAGCCGTTGCCAAGAGCATCAAAACACCCGATATCCAGGCCAAGCGCCTCGCTTTTAGTTCATTACGTTCAGCGGTAAGCTTGGCTTCCAATGCTTGCTTACGCTGATCTTCTGCTCTAGTACGTGCCTGATCGGCAATTTTTTTGGCCTTTTTAGCTTCCCCTTCAGCGACCTGGGCCCTGGCTCTCTCCTCCTCTGCTTCTGCTTTGGCAGCCTCTGCTTTGCGCTGTAACTCTTCCGCTATTTTACGTTTCCGCTCCTCTTCTTCCAGTTGCAGCTTGAGGCGATCAGCTTCTCCTGCATCGAAAACCGCTTTAGATTTCAGGACGGGGGTGATCAGTCGATCATGGGTCAACTCGTAGGTTACCCCACCCCGCAAAAACGGCTCTGTACGCAATAATCCATTAAACACCAGCGCATTCAGCGTCTCTGCTTCTATCCCAAACCGTTCTTTTATCTGGGCTTGGTGCATACTCAGGCGCATTCCTCCATCGCCTACCTTTTGTACCAGATTATCCTCAATAAAACGCTTCACCGTTTCCTCTTGCTCATCCGGCAAATCATCAATACGGTCACGATAATAGATATCGACGATTTCCTCCATGCCGTTTCCAAATTCATCATTATGGGTAGTAGAAACCAATAAGTCGGCAGCTTCTATCGATTTTTTTCCGGGATGGTTGATGATGAGTCGTTCAAAATAGGAGCAAAGCATCTGGAGGAGAATCCCCTCAATTTTCCCTTCCTGGGTTAAAAAGTCCAGTATTTCGTCTTGAATTGCAGGCGCATAAGAAAAAGGAGGCGTCTCGTAATCCCCTTCTGTTTCCGCAGCCGGACCAACGATAGCACTACGAGCACCTTCGCGCTCCAGCGCATCCAATTCCAACGTATTCTGTAAAATATCTGGTAAAGCCGGAGATAAGCGCTCCAACAGATGAAACCGATTGGAGCGGATAGCGACGACGATTTTAATATCCAGCCTTTGGAAAACCGCATCTCTTTGCGGATGCCCTTCCAGTTCTTTCTTCTCCTTGAGTTGATCGCGATAGCGCTGTGGCAAGCTGGTTTTGAGCAGCTCCGCCAGGCTATTCTCATAAAGCTCGATTTCCTTTTTTGGGTAAGTAAAAAGCTCTTCGAACTGATCAAAAACAAAAAGGAGTTTTGGCCTTTTTGTATTGATGGAAAAGGTTTTGGTATAATACCACAGCGAATTGTCCCAATTGACCAAGTCATCAAGGATGGTCTTATCCAGATTGGCAGGGTTCTCCGCAATGGCTTGTACGGTGCTTCGCAGTGGCGTATTGGTACTTTCCGGTGTCCATGCTCCGAGGCGAACGTTGATCAGGTGATACCCCTGTTCCTCCATTTTGGGCAATACGGCTGCATTGAGCAAGCTACTTTTTCCGTAGCCGGAACGGCCGTACAAGACAGTCAGTTGCTTGTCTTCAATTAACCTACGTAAACGGTGCGCTTCGGATTCGCGCCCGTAAAACAGGTGAGCCTGATGCGCGGCGAAGGGTTTAGGCCCCGGGTAGCGTTTACTTTTGCTCATCGACCAGGGCTTTAAGGTTAGCAAACTGCATATTAAGGAAGGAAGTCAACTTTGCTTCCTCTACCTTAAATTTATCATAGGTGATCAGGTTGATATTGTAATTGCGATGAGCCGAACGGTAATTGCTGGCCCCCAAGGTCAAATCGCTGAAATATTCGCCATATTTAGCTGGTTCTGGCAAGTATTTCACGGATAATTCCTCGAGTACACTAAGGCTTTGCTCGTGATGTCCCGCCTTGAGCAGGGTAAGAAACTGTTCGGCATCGCGGTCAAAATTAGCCGTTGCCGCTCCTCCACTTACTTCTTTGAGCAGGTCTTTATCAGCACAACGCTGGTGCAATTGATCAATAAAATCAAGGCTTTTGCTGTCGTAGAATTTCAGCTTGTAGAGGTCTTCATACACTACTTTCTGATCCCAAAATTTTTCCGGAAACCTTTTCAGCGCCAGAATTCGTGGCGTATCCACATGAAAATCAAATACCCGAATCAATAGTTGCATGTACCACGATTCCAAGGGTAAGCCAAGAAAAATATAGTACTTAGAAGTTTTCAGCAGGTTTTTAAAATCTGCATCCATACTCTTGGCTTCATAGATTGACTCCAGGTAATCAAAAAGATCATTGTGCGAAATGACCATACTTTCGTCAACGGTCATTTTGCCCCGTAAATAATAAATCAGTGGGTCATCTTTACGGCCCGGAACATAAACCTGTGGCTTTTTTTTCTTGTTGTAAAAATCGGTATGAAAGGCAAAATCTTCTCCAAAAGCCTCTTCAATCAAGGTATTAGGACTAAGGGTAATGATGGTGGAGAAGGGGATTTCTGCCAACTTCCGTAAAACACTTTTAGCTTCTTTCAGCTCTTCCTGATGCTCTTTAAAAAAATCGCGGTAATAGGACATGAAATTCCACAAGCTTTCATTCTTGTCCCGGTCGTTGAGCATAAAGAACTTGTCATCCCGATAAAATTTATCGATAAAGGGAGCCATCTCCTCCTTGCTCTTCTCCTGGAGATACTGACACAAGGCATCCTCTAGCGAATCATACCCGGGAAAGGGTAAGATGCCTGGCCCAACAAACAGTAAGGTCTCTTCCTTATTTAGTCGGTCTAATAAATACTCCCACTGCCGATCCGGCAATTCAAAGGTGGGGCTTTGGATATCATCAACTTTAGTATCCCCCATTAGTTGTTTTCTGATTCATAAATATGGGCTAAAAAAGCTTAATTTAAGCTGCGGATAGCAAAATAAGGATAAGTTAACGATTCCCAAAAATTGTTGGCTTAATACGCTGTGTTTCCTTATTTTGGCAGCCTCAAATTACCTTAATCCTTAGCTTTTGAAAGCCCTCTACTACCGTAGTGCTCCATTTTTAGGGTTTTACCTGATGGTACTCGTACCTGTGCTATTCCTTTGGAAGTATTTTGGCAAAGGGCAAATCCATCTTTTCATCAATCGTTATCACTCCCCTTTTTTCGATCAGTTCTTCTACTGGATCACAAAGTTGGGGGAACCGCTGGTGGCTTGTACGGTATTGATCGGCCTATTGTTTCTCAAATATCGCTACAGTCTGATCCTGGGCCTGAGTACGGGGATTTGTGCCCTGGTAGTAGGCATTCTCAAAGCGATTGTCGTAGATGATATGCGCCCCTTCAAATTCTTCCAGTATTTCAATGCGCCACTGCATTTTGTAGAAGGAGTGAGGCTGCACGAATACAATACTTTCCCCTCCGGCCATACTACCTTGGCTTTTAGCTTCTTTTTACTACTGAGTGCTTTTTTTCAAAAGTCGTGGCTTTCCGCCGTGTTCTTTTTGTTGGCACTGCTGGTTGCGTACTCCCGGATGTACCTGTCCATGCACTTCCTGGCGGATGTGTGGGTGGGTTCGGTTTTGGGCATCAGCATAGCGGTTGGGGTGTATCAACTGGTGACGTATCATCCATGGTTTACGAATAGGAAATGGTGGGATGGGAAATGGGAATTATAGAAAACTTCAGCAAGGTTAGCTGCTTTTTTTTCTAATTTATCCTTATCTTACTATGGTAGGTTTCGCGGGCTTCAGTCCGCCTGGAGTAATTTTCTCAGTGCGGACTGAAGCCCGCGAAACCTGTAATCAACAAATAGCCCCCAATTGCCCCTTCTCCAAAAAACTCCCAGTACAACCAAAAGCCTACTCCTCCTGGCCCTGCTTGCGGCCGTGGTCTTTCTGCCCTACCTGGGTAGTGTGCATCTCTTCGACTGGGATGAGATCAACTTTGCGGAAGCGGCGCGTGAAATGCTGGCCACCGGCGAGTATTCCTACGTACAGATCAACTACGAGCCTTTTCAGGAAAAGCCTCCCTTGTTTTTCTGGCTACAAGCCCTGAGTATGAAGGCTTTTGGCGTCAATGAATTTGCGGCGCGACTGCCCAATGCGCTTTGTGGTGTCCTCAGTTTGATAACCTTGTTCAGCATGGGTACTCGCTGGCACGATCGGCGCTTTGGTTGGTGGTGGGCCGGGCTTTATGCGGCTTCCCTCCTACCCCATTTTTATTTCAAATCCGGGATCATCGACCCCTGGTTCAACCTCTTCATTTTTGCGGGTATCTATTTCCTCATTCGGGCGCACCAGGAGCCGCTGCGTGGGGTGCGCCTGATGGCCCTGAGTGGGTTGTTTATCGGTTTGGGGGTGATGACGAAAGGGCCAGTGGCTTTGCTCATTTTCGGACTTGTTTACCTCATCTATTGGGCCAGTAATCGCTTCAAAGGCTTGCTACCCTGGTCGCAAATATGGAGCTTTACGGGTAGCTTCCTGGCCGTAGGAGCTTCCTGGTTTTTGGTAGAAGTAGTCAGAGGTCGCGGCGAAGTTGTACTGGATTTTATCGTCTACCAAATTCGCTTGTTGCAAACACAGGATGCTGGCCACGGAGGGCCCTTCTACTACCATTTTATTGTCTTGCTATTGGGCTGTTTTCCCGCCTCCCTTTTCTTCCTGTATGCTTATCGCAAACCAATGGCCAAGGAAGAGGTGGCTAAATGGATGAAGATCTTATTTTGGGTGGTACTCTTGCTGTTTTCGCTGGTTCGAACCAAGATCGTTCATTACTCTTCGCTATGTTATTTCCCTCTCACCTACCTGGGTGCGCTGGGGCTGTATCACTGGCAGAAAGACGGCACCTCTTTTCCTGCATGGCTCAAATGGAGCATTGGCCTGATTGGCACCCTATTGGGACTACTTTTCACCGCCTTGCCGCTGGTGGATCGCTACAAAACGGCTATTATTGAAAGCGGCCTGATCAAGGATCGCTTTGCGGTGGCCAACCTTCAGGCCGACGTTTACTGGGGTGGCTGGGAATGGTTGCTAGGCATCTTGTTTTGGTTAGGCATCATGGTGAGTCTATTTATGCTCGACCGTTCGCGACGAGCCATTGTAGGGCTTTTGGTCACTTGTTTGCTGGGCTTGGAGCTGCTAAGCCTGGTTTACATTCCCAAAGTAGAGCAATACAGCCAGGGGGCCGCCATCGCATTTTACGAAAGTAAACAAGAGGAAGATTGCTACCTGCTTACGGTTGGTTTCAAAAGCTATGCCCACTTATTTTATGGTCTAAAACCACCTCCCACCCATCCTCGGCATGCCGACAAAGAATGGCTCCTTTCCGGGGAATCCGATAAGCCCGTCTACGTCGTCACCAAAAACATCCGCAAGGAAGAACAGCTGAATTGGCATCCACAATTGAAGGTACTTTACGAAAAGAATGGCTTTGTATTTATGCAGGTGGAGGCACTTTAATTCCCTAATTTTTGCCTATTTCGAACTCCCTTCCTTACCGCTGGGTTACAGAACTATGGGGTCATCATGACTGTGAAGCGGCCGGTTCCCGTAAATTTCTTATATTCCTGTCAAGCTTAAAGTCGGTAATAAAGTAAATCATTGATCGGAATCACCCTTGGCCAAGGTCATTAGTGACCCTAGACCATTGTTTATTTATCTTACTACTTTATTCATTTTCATGAGCCAATCTACGACAGACAATTCTATTCAACTGCTCTCCTTTGACATCGACAATACACTCATTGATCTGAGGAGTCTCAAAGGGAATTTCCCCGCCATCTGGGAAAAATACAAGGATCAGCACAGTACGTTATTGACTTACAATACCGGACGGCTTTACAAAGATGTGCTCAGCCTTATTAAAAAAGGTATTCTACCCGAACCTCACTTCATCATCAGCGGCGTAGGCACCCACATTTATGATTACCAGCAGGGAGCCGTGCTAAAAGAATTCAATGAAATTCTGGATGAAGGCTGGAACCTGGAATTGGTAGAAAAAACCGTTGCTTCGCTTCCTTTTCCCATCGAAATTCAGCCCCGCAAGTACCAACATAGCTACAAGCGCAGCTACTTCTTTCACAATGCCGAACCCAGGGAACTTCGTCATGCTGAACAAGCATTTAACGCTGCTGGTCTCAATATCAACCTGGTCTATTCCGGCAACAAATACTTTGACGTACTCCCTAAATGGGCCAACAAAGGGAATGCTTTGCAGTGGTTACTCAAACACCTTGACCTCAAGACAACCCAAGCTTTGGTAGCTGGTGACAGTGGTAACGATGCCGCCATGTTTGAGCTAGAGGGCATTCGAGGGATCGCCGTAAGCAACGCCCGGGAAGAACTTTACCATGTTACCAAGTATTTGCAAGTTTACCATACCGAACACCCAAAAGATACTGGAGTAGTGGAAGGATTGGTCTTTTACAAAGTACTCCCCGAAGAGGCTATAGAAGTTGTACAAACACTCGCCCCCGTCCCCGAAGCACACTTTCTGCGCCAGCAAACGGATCACCCTATTCATCGCCAGGACACTAAGTATGAGTTGATTCTCGAAGGTTACCACCAAGCGGTGGCAGCATTGAAAAAAAATATCTCTCCACTTGGCTTTCTTGCTTGCCCCATTGAGTACAATGAAGCCGAAGGTACTGATGAAAACTACCACTCGGTTTGGGCTCGCGATGGAGCTATTACCGTTATTGGCTCCCTGAGTCTAGTCAATGACCCAGAAATCCATCAATGCCAACGTCAAACGCTCATTACCCTGTTGGACAATATCTCCATCAACGGCCAAATTCCTGCCAACGTCCGTTTGTCTGACCAA
Organism: Lewinella sp. LCG006; assembly: GCF_040784935.1. Classification (GTDB taxonomy): domain Bacteria; phylum Bacteroidota; class Bacteroidia; order Chitinophagales; family Saprospiraceae; genus Lewinella. The sequence continues at coordinate 275,689 of NZ_CP160680.1, forward strand.
AGCCCAGACTATTCTGGGGTGGGTGGCATTTGTTCTATTGATAGTGGTCTGTGGGTGATTATCGCCTTTCACGATTACGTGCGTGCTACTAGTGATATCGATTTTTTAAAAGAACACATTACGGACTTGCAAAGAGCGATGAACTGGCTCAGCGCTCACGACTCCAACAATGATGCACTTTTAGAAATCCCTGAGGCTGGCGACTGGACCGATCTTTTCGGGCGCAGCTACCACGTCCTTTACGACGAAGTACTATGGTACCGAGCCAATGTCTGCTTTGGTCGGCTACTGGAGATACTTGGAGATCACAGCAAAGCAGGAGACTACATGCGCTGGTCGCAGGTGATCCGCAAGGAGATTGTCACCAACTTCTGGCCCAGTACCCAGCAAGAAATCAAACAACGATTTGATTTTGCCGACCAGCAATATTCCTTAGGTGACACTAAGTATCTACTTGCTCAAATAACGCCTTTCGATTTTAGCTGGCGTTGTGATAGCTATGGTAATATCCTGGCGTACCTCTACAATGTCATTGACCCGGAAAAAGCCCACAAATCGCTTCGGTTTATGCTGGGAGTAGGCATGAACGACCCCTTCCCTATCCGCAATGTCTACCCAGAAGTGAGCCCAGGAGACCCAGATTGGCGAGCTTACTATACGGTAAACTTATTGAACCTGCCCAACCACTATCACAATGGTGGCATTTGGCCTTTTATTGGTGCTTTCTGGGTACAGTTTATTGAAAAACTCGGACAACACGAGATGGCCATGAGTGAGCTCTACAAACTGGCACTCATCAACAAGGCAGGCATCAGCAGTGATTGGGAATTTACCGAGTGGGCACATGGCAAAACCGGCAACCCTATGGGCAAAGTCTATCAAGCATGGTCGGCCGCACAATACATTGCAGCTTGCCATCAACTCAAAATTGTCTAATAGAGTTGTTCTGCTGGGACAAGTTTTGCTGCAAGCGGAAAATTTCATCCTGAGCTTCGTTAGATTTTTCGCCGAATTGCCCGCATTCGGCTGCAAAATCTGCCTCGTTCAGAATAAAATTTTATCGCTTTCGCTAAAACAGTCCCCAGCAGAACAACTCTAATCTCTATTTCCCCTTCCCCAACCAAGTATTACCTGTTTTTTTCATCTTAAAAAACCAAGAAAATGAAATCCATTTTAATGATCTCTCTCCACGGATACGTTGCCGCTGAACCGGAATTAGGCAAACCCGATACGGGCGGCCAGGTTGTCTACGTCTTAGAATTAGCCGACCGCTTCAGCCGCCTGGGCAAAAGGGTTGACTTATTGACCCGCCAGTTTGAAGACCAACCCGAATACGACGAAGTTAACGAAAACTACAAGGTCTGGCGTATCCCATTTGGAGGCAAAGAATTCATTCGCAAAGAAGATATGCACGACCATCTTGGTCAGTTTGTCACCAATACCTTGGCTGCGATCCGCAAGTCTGGCAAACAGTACGACATCATCTACACCCACTACTGGGACGCTGGCTGGGCGGGCCAAAAAATTGCCGAGGAATTAGGTATTTCTCACGTTCATACGCCTCACTCCCTGGGTTGGTGGAAGCAGCACTCCATGGGTAACGATATGGACGAAAAGAAGATGGAAGCAACTTACCGCTTCAAGGAAAGAATAAGAAAGGAGTATTTTGTTTACCAAATGTGTAATCACGTAGTGGCGACTACTATTCCACAGGTTGAGTTGCTCACCAAGCAGTACGACATGTTGGCCCGGAACTGTTCCATGATCCCTCCGGGAATCGACGAAAATCGCTTTACGCCTGTCCCTTCCCGCGAGGTCGACCGGATCCGGCAACAGCACGATATGGAGCCTTTTGACATTCTGATCCTGGGACGGATGGCCCACAACAAAGGCTATGATTTAATGCTCAAAGCCATGCCTACCATTCTGGAGCTAAAACCCGAAGCTCGTCTTGTAGCAGCAGTAGGCGGCGACGGCTCGAAACAGGATAGCAAGGGCGTTGCCAAACTCAAGGCACTGGCCAAGGAATTAGGCATTACCGATAAAATTATCTGGAAAAACTACATCTCCGATGAGGACCTCGCCAACATTTACCGGGCCGCCAGCATTTTTGCGATGCCCTCCCGGTACGAGCCTTTCGGTATGGTGGCTATCGAAGCTATGGCCTGTGGTACTCCTGCCGTAATTACCGTACACGGTGGCCTGAAAGACCTCCTGGATTTCGGCAACCAAGGCTTGTTTGCTGATCCGCACCGCCCGCTGGAGTTTGGCACGATCTGCGCCATGCCCCTGCTCTACCAGCAGCTTCGCAATGAACTTTCGGTAGAAGGTGCCCGCTTCGCTCGCCGCAATTTCGGTTGGACAGGGATCGCGAAACGCATGCTTCAAATTTTTGATCAGTCCATCAATCGGCAGTATTCGGAGTCGAATATTTTCACTTCTTAGTGGCCATACTGGTATTGGCGTTGTGGTGGAAACGCCCAAACGGCACTGGGCTATCCGCCTGTATATGTGGAGTAAGATAATGGGGCTTACCGTATGATCGTGTTGGTACGATTACCCACAGCCTGATCGTATAATCGTATTGGTACGATTGCCCCAGCCTGATCGTATGATCGTGTTGATACGATTACCCCAGCCTGATCGTATGATCGTGTTGGTACGATTACCCCAGCCTGATCGTATGATCGTGTTGGTACGATTACCACAGCCTGATCGTATGATCGTATTGGTACGATCGCCCCAGCCTGATCGTATGATCGTATTGGTACGATTACCACAGCCTGATCGTATGATCGTATTGGTACGATTACCCCAGACTGATCGTATGATCGTATTGGTACGATTACCACAGCCTGATCGTATGATCGTATTGGTACGATCGCCCCAGCCTGATCGTATGATCGCACTGGTACGATTGGCTCAAAAACGCTTGGCAACTCGGATACTTCCTCCCCTCCTGCCCATACACTAGTTCCAGGCTCCACTAAGCAGTCATCGAAATAGCTCATCCTTGGATGTAAAACGGAGATCATTTTTCCTAATCCTTCGTTTTTAGCTACTTGCCAATCCACCAAATCATCAGAAGTAGCTAAAAGAGGGGTATCATTAATCTACATTCCTGAAGATCCAGCATTGCTTACCGTAAACGAAAATCTTTTTGCGCGATGATCAGGTTGTTGAGTTCAGGAATCTGGATGGACAGTTCTATGCGATCTCCTTTTTCGTAATTTACGGCATTCCGTTTTCTGTAGTTATCGCTCAGCGTAACATTATTGATCACGAACGATTGTCGCATACTGGGCTGCAATTCCATCAACAAATGGGAGAAAACCTGTTCAGGGTTAAGTGCTCCCTCAATGGTAAAAGCGAGGTCCGTTTCTTGATTAACAATATTGGGAACAAAACTCAGCTGCCGGACATTTAGGCTTTGTAATGTTCGTAAATCAGCATCAGAAAAGGATAAATTGAAGGTAATCGCATTACGGTCCATGTCCAGATCAACATCCTGTACCGAGGCTCGAACATTGAAGGCGCTCATGACTTGTTGATTGTTATTGACTGTCTGCTGAAGCTTGGCTATTTCATCCTGTAGCTTGGGAATCTGGCTCCGTTTCAGAAAATCAACCTCCTGTCTTTCCTCTTGCAGCGCTCGCTTTAAAGCCTCATTGGCATCGACGAGTTCATTGCGAGCTATGCGGAAGGAGTCCCTTTGGTTTCTTGTTTTCACGATCTCGGCCGTAAGGTCATCCATAAACTGCTGTGTATCAGGAGAAGCTCCCGTACGAAGTAAGCTATTAAAATCGGTAAGTAATTTTTCGTTCCGAGCTTCCAGTTCTTTAAGCATCGCATCTTGCTGCTCCATCCGAGCTACCTTCTCCTCTATTTCTTGATTCAGGCGTTCAATATTCTGTTCCCGATGATCTAACTCAATTTGAAAGTCTGTCAATTGATCCTGCTGTTGCTCAATAAGCTCCTGCTGGTTACCAATCTCTTCTCCCGCTGTGAGCATCTGCTCCTCCAGGTTCTTTTTAGCTTGATAAGTAATGATGGTGAATATACCGAGGCCAATCAAAAGCACCCCTAGTACAATCATAATATTTCTAGGTGTTTTATCCTCATTCATAATCCATGTAGTTGATAGGTTAGTGTAAGAGACTTGTTACGCTTGCTTTTGGTATACCAAAAACTAGTAAGGCGAACGTTGTTTTTGTTTAAGGGTATCAGTTACCTCCTCCGTAAGGCTGTAATCTTTTGGACGAGGGGCAATTTCAGACATCGACTTAATTTCTTTGTCTACAATATCACTATCATCCCGCAAAATATCACGATTGATGGTATGCCGATCCGCAGCGTAAGTATCGGGTAGTATATCGGCTTTCCGTTGGGCATCTTCGTCAACGGTAAGGACAAGTTCACGTACTTTGGCTTGGCGGGCGTCGATCTCGTGGTAATCACTGGTAATGGTACTCCGGGTGATGCCTTCCGTCAACACCATCAAGCTTACCCCTTCCTCAATTACAAAGAGGTCTACCTGGTCTTCACTACGAATAACGGCTACGACGAGGTCGCGTTTGCTCACCAGCAAGCTCTTCACTTCTGGGCGTTCGCGGACATTAATATCTATAAATTGGTAGTACTCGTACAAGCTACTCTTCTCAATGGGAATCGGCTTCGCATACTCCATGCGTGACCGACTTTTGTAGAGATCGCGGGAATAAGACAGGCTAAAGGTTCCGATAAAAGTAACCCAGGACTGGCTCATTGATACTTTCACCCCTTTACTGCTTAAGGAAAATTTAATAGGAAGGAAGACAGGTTGGTACTCTAAGCTGACATCACCCGCAGCAATGTCATCTGCTATGGTGTTACCAACATCCGACACAAACCCTTGAGAGGGGTTACCCGATGTATCGCAAGCCACCAATAAAGGGATAATGAATAGGTAGAGGGTTCTTTTCATACAGGGTTTCTTTTGTAAACAGGGTAAGGCTCCGCTAATTGCTCCGTTTGAAATTACAAAATCCCTTTAAAATTAGTGCCCCGTAAGCTGATTTTTTTTAGCCCCCCAAGTGCGCCTACTAGTTACACACAAGTAGCATCAGCCAATAAAAGAGAGAAAGTTGAAAGGCACCAACAAGGTTCTTTCCAACGCCATTAACGCAAATATTGCCTGGAATCTCCAAAATGACCGGCTATTTAAGCGACTGGATTCCCTTTGAATAAGGCACGGCCCCAAATAATAATAGATCAACTTACAAAACAACGTCCTCGTGTACATTCTTTAAATTGATAAAGATGTATTCACTCCTCAATCCGATACCGCACCCCCACATAGAACTCCCTACCCCGCGTAGGACCCCAAACATTGGCGGTGTCAAAATAGGGACCGAAGGGGTCTTGCCAGGAGCGGATAGGACGCAACTGCCGGAAATCGAAGATGTTTTCGCAGCCGCCGTACACTTCTACTTTGGGCCAAACTTTGGTCAATTGGGCATTGATGACCGTAAAGGGGTCGGCGAATGCTTGTTGTTGAAATTCGGGTGGGCTCGTCGATGTGTTGGCCAGGCGCTGCTCACCCGTCCAGTGGATATTGGCGTCGAAGTGCCAGCTTTTGGAGAGGGGTTCGTAGGAAAAGGTCCCAACAACACGATGGGTGGCATTGAAGGGGAGTACTTGCTTGTCGCCGTCGATGATCCGGTAGACATCGAGGTAGTTGTAGGCCAGTTTCACGCCAAAACGCTGGTAGAAAGCCAAGCCCAATTCCCCCTGAAAACCATTGCTGATGCTAGTGCCCGTAAAATTGCGAACGATGGCTACTGTGGGGTCGGTATCGTAATCAGGGAAGATTTGATTTTGGAAGACAGTGCGGTAAAAATCGAAGGAAAACTGGGCTTCCACTTCGTCCCCGTAGTAATTATGGGTGAGGTTGGCACCGTAGTTGAGGGCCTCTTCGGGCAGCAGCGCTTCCGTGATGCGTACATCCCGCGAGCTGGCCAGGAGGTTGATGTTTTCGCTAAACAAGTTGACGGTACGCCAGCCGGTGCCTACCGAAATACGTGCCACTGTAGCCGGGGAAAGATTGGCGCGCAGTAAAGCCCGCGGCGTAGCTTTACAGCCAAAGGTATTGTGATGATCGTAGCGCAAACCAGTAATCAGCGTCAGTTGGTTATCGTACCAATTGAAGACGTTTTCGGCAAAGACACCGGGGATGTTCTCCTGCCGTTGGTAGATGCCATCGTAGCTGCGTTGCAAATCATCATTACCGAAACTGATGTCTTCTTCCAAATCCAGGAAGCGATAGCTGAAGCCGGTTTTCAGCTGGTGCTTCTCGTGCCAGTTGTATTCGTATTGCAGGTTGAGGTAGGCGTTGGCGTGGGTGGCCTGGTAGTGCGTAGTGCCGTAGTAAGATTCCTGCTTTTGGTGAAAGCCCGAAGCGTAGAAGAGCACGTGATGGTAATCATCGAGACGGTAGCCGGTTTTGGTGTAAAACTCCGGTTGGGAATATTCTACCAGTTGCCCGTAAGCGCTGGTTGTGCCTTTATCCCGGTCTGGATCGAAGGTGGTTTGTCCGCCAATACGTTGCTCCTGCACAAAGCGCAGGCCCGTCTCACTGTGCCATCCCCATTCTCCGGCATCACGGTATTTCCACTTGTTGTAAAGGGTATAGCTGTTGAGCAAAGGTAAGTCCAGAAAATCGTCCTTATCGCGATCGCGGCGCTGGGCGGGTTGGGTAGTGTGAGCAGCGACCAGGGTGCTCCAATTGTTCCAACGGTGGGCATAGTTGAGGTTGTACTGATGTTCGCCAAAACTATTGAGATAGGCATTCAGAAGTAAACGTTCGTCTTCGTCGGGTTGCTTGAGGACGACATTGATCTGGCCAGAAATACTCTCGTAGCCTTGTAAGACAGAGTTGGCTCCCTTCGCTACAAAAATGCTTTGGATCAGGGTACCAGGAATACTGCTGATTCCGTAAGTGTAACTCAGTCCCTGAATGAGCGGAAAACCATCAATCAACACCTGGTTGTACACCCCCGAAAGGCCAAGAATGCGCAGCTCTTTGGCATTGGTGACAATGTTGGTCGTCGTAGGTTGTACGCTACCCTGGGTGTTGAAACAGCCCGCCAGATCGCAGCAAGCAGAGCGGCCGAGTTCCTTGGCCGTAATCACCTCAGTCTTCACCGGGTTGATCGTGGAGATGAAGCTTCCTTGCCTGTTTTCCGTTACCACGACCACGTCCATGTCTTGGCGGGATTGTAGCTCAACGTCAATATTACCTGCCTCCTTGATCTGTATCGTGTCTGGTACAAACCCGACATAGGAGATCACCAAATCCGCGGGCAAATCCTTGGTAAGTGCCAGTTGGAAGGTCCCGTCTGCTTCTGTATAAGTACCGCCATCGTGTTGGATACTCCAGTAGACGCTGGCCCCCACCAGCGGCTGGCCCTGAAGATCATGAACATAGCCCGTCACCTCCTGCGCGAAAGACAGCAAAGGGAGGGTTAGCAATAAAAAAAGAGGTAGATGAAAAGGAGTATGCACAGGATGGTTTTGGTTGATCTGGTGTAAAGGTGTAAGGGTGTAAGGGTGTAAAAGTGTAAGGGTTTAAGGGTAGGGTGTTCAATTTGATGGTAAATTAGGTTGCGCGTGGCTTTAGCCCGCAACGAGTTCTAGCAGTACTATAAGTGCGGACTGAAGCCCGCGCAACCTGGCTGAGGGCAACTTTACGCATCAATTTAGCCTGCCAAGAAAGCACTAGAATCCGTCGCATCAAAAAAGCGTCAGATTGTACAGCTTAGGTCTAGTAGTGTTTGGCCAACTGGTGCTTAGACAAGGACAAACCTCAAAGGAAGTGATCACCAACGTTGGCTTCTTCCTTTTGAAGAATAGCCTCCCTCCGTCACTACGCTATACCTCCTCCAAGGAAGGATATGGGCGAGCCGTAGCTCGAAAAATTACGGAGGATGGATAAATGAGTTACTAAATCTTCACGCGGTAAGGCCGATCATTCGGGTTCTTACAACCGGGCGTCTCCTGTACCTTTTGGTAGATATCGTCTTCACAAACCATATCAGGATTGTAGCTCACATCGAAATGCGTAACGGCACCACGCTTGGCAGCAACACAGCTACTTACGCCCGCCAGTTTTTCAACATTGGCAGCGATGGTCTTGACGTCAGTAGAACATCCTACCCCAGTCACCTTGACGCTGATGGTCGTTTGGCTGGTTGATGTGGAAGCAGTTTGTGCGCTGAGGCTGGTCGTAAAGAGTACCATACAGCAAATCGAGAAGAAAATAGAGAGGGAAAATTTCATGTTCATCGTTTTTGATTCTTTTGCGAAGCAAAGATACTCAATTCCAATGTTTTGCCAAGGTCTCAAGGAAGTCTTCTATTGTACCCGGCAGGACAGTACCGTGTTCAGGGATAAGCTCATAGCTCTCCCTTTTGATTTCAGGGGACAAGAAAATTGGATGAATAGCGTCGCCTAATGCACGGATACGGTAACCGAAAATCGGTCTCAGCTCTTCATTAGCCAAAACCTCAAAATGACTGTTTGGGAAATTGTAACTCTCACTAAAATCATTATCCAACCAAAATAGTACCTGATCCGGTGCTATTTGCAAGGCATAAAAGTGTCCTTCATCTTCATAGTTTTTCATGACCAATGCCTTACTACAGCTATATTCAGTAGCGTCAATACCTTGCTCATGCTCTACTTTTTTTATTACAGCCAATATCTTTCTTGCCTCTTTCTTCTTATCGAAAAAATCTTTAATGTTAGCCCAACATGCAAAAACAAAACCCACTAGAAATAAAAAAACGACCCACTCATTATCCATTTCAGGAAACCAATACAGTATTAAAGCAAATACTAGAGCACCTCCAATACTTATCAGGATTTTCCTACTAAAAAACGGTTGAGCTATTCGCTTGTGATAAAATCCTTTAGACATTTGTAATAGTTGGTGCTCTTCCGTAGAAAGTGGTCGTATTGCCATGTATGAAAAATAAACAGGTCAAAAAATGGGGTATTAAAATTCACACTAATCTTTGGCAGTGATTAAATCAATAAAGCTAATTTATCCACCGTCAAAAAAAGATAAAGCATGAGTAAGATTTCTAAATTAAGAATATTGAACAACTTAGAGATGTTCTTTTTCTTGATCGTGCTATTCTCCAGATTACAGTTAATATACTATATATCATCGCTTGATCCATTTACACGGATGGCTATATCATCATTGTATGATTACGAAAACGGCTGGGGTTTATATTATTGTGTTTTAGGATTTTTGGGAACATTTTTAATCCGTTTAAAGCAAAACAGTTACTTAGCCTGGAATTTAAAGCAGGCTGCATACCTATGCATATTATTAAGTTTTGGCCACAATTACTGGGCGATTACCACATTATGTATAGCCTCCTTGGTATTTTACAACTTAAAAAAGGTAAAGCTTTTCTTCACCAAAGGAAACGACAAACAGCTAATTTACAGGTGGTTTTTTGTTCCAATAAGTATATTTTTGATAGTTATAGAAGAATCATTCTCATTTTTGAATTATTGATTAGCTGGTCAGGAGCCAATAGCAGGAATAGGACTTGCTAGTGGCTAAGGCTATCCCCCTCCGTCCTCCGGACACCTCCCGGAGGGAGGACAGGATATTGCTTAGGCTATGATCAAATTTTACTTTGTGTTTATTACAAATAAGGCGGCAACATTAGGTTTTTGACCACCCCAAGATAACGTTATACCTAATGCTAAGTACCCCGTACCCAGTACAGCGAAGTTTAATGTAGGTTTCTTCATTAAGAGAAACCTACATTAAACTTCGCGCTAGATTACTGCTTACCCAAGCCCTTCGCCGTGCGATCTTCCGGGGCGGGGGCGGGCGTGAATTTAGCGGGTTGGGTTTCCAGCAGCTTCACGACTTCCTGCACGACTCTTTCTACCTGGGGGTCGCGGCCTTTCATGAGGATATTGGGGTCGTCCCAAACTTCGATGTCGGGTGCGACGCCTTCGCCTTCCCAGAACCAGTGGCCGTCATTGTCGTAGAGGCGAGCGCCCGGAACGGTGATGCCCCCACCATCAATGAGGCGATGCCCGGTAGCGGGACCCACGAGGATACCCAGGGTGCGCTCTCCTACAATAGGACCGGCTTTGAGTTCCTGAAATGCCCAAGGCAGGCCATCCCCTCCGGAGCCCGCCCAGCCGTTAATCAACATCCCGACAGGGCCGGTGTTGGTCTTGATTGGATGGGTATGATCCCGCCCGTGACGCCAGTGGAGGTTGTACACAACCGGGCGCTGCAACAGCTCTAAAAAGCGATCGGCCAACTGGCCACCACCGTTGAAGCGTTCATCAATGATGAAGCCTTTTTTGTCTAGCTGCCCGTAGTACATCCTCACTAGTTCCAGCTGGCCTTGCCCGGAGGTGTTAGACATGTAAACATAGCCCAATTTACCATCGGAAAGCTCTTCTACCATCTTCCGGTTCTGCTCGATCCATTCGAGGTGACGCAGGCGGACTTCGTCGTTTTCGTCGAGTAAGGTGACAATGACTTCACGAGGTGTCTGTCCTGTACGTTCAATTTTCAGGCTCACCGTCGTTTCTGCCAAACCGGCAAAAGCTGCATAAGGATCTTTGGTAATATCCAGCGGCATCCCATTAACTGCCAGAATATAATCGCCCACTTTTACATCCACACCAGGCTGATCCAGCGGAGAACGTACTTCGGTATCCCAAGCGGCTGGTCGGGCAATGCGTTTGATGCGGTACTTACCATTGTTCAGCTCCCAATCGATCCCCAGATAGCCCGTGACGAGGGGGCGTACCTGTTCGGCATCACCACCAAAGGTGTAGGTATGTCCAGCGCTAAGCTCAGCAGCCAGATTGGATTGCAGGGCGGAAACATCCCAGCGGGTGCGGGCTTCATCCAAAAGCGCACCGTAGCGCTTGCGGAGTGCCTCCCAATCGAGGCCGTGCATGGCTGGATCGTAGAAAAAATCGCGGTGGCGGCGCCAGGTGTCGTTGAAGATCTGTTTCCACTCTTCGCGAGGAACAAGATTCATGACCAGGCCATCAGTAGGGATGCTGTTCTCTATTTTTTGCCCCGGAGCGGGTTTGATGATCCCGTAGCGCCCCTTGCTTTCTACGAGGATTTCCTTGCCATCAGCGGTAACGACGGCGCCGTTGATATCATCCATCACGGTTTTTTCTTCGCGGTCTTCGAGGTCATAAGCGACGATTTTCACCGAACGCTCACCGGAACCTGTGTTGGGTGCGCGCGCGTAGAGGAGCTTCCCTTTGAAAGGCATGAGGCCCAGGATGTTGCCCGCATCGGGTGGCAGCAAGACCAAGCGTGCCTCAATGTCCTCAAAGTCGATGATGAGCTTATCCTCTTTTTCTTCTTTCTCTTTGTCGTCTTCCTCTGGCTCCTCTTTTTCCTTGTCGTCTGCTTTTTTATCTTCTTTAATTTCCACTTCGTCATTGCGCGCACTCAATAGTGATGGCGCATCAGAAGTGAGGCTGACTGCCGCAATCTGAGTCGCATTGGGGTACACCCAAGTGCCATCGCCCATATCAGAATACGAGGGGTTGAAGCTGCGGTTGGTCAAATAGAACAAGTACTTACCGTCTTCGCTAAACACGGGACTGGTATCATTGAAGTAGCCACTGCTGACGCGTTCCAATTTGTTGGTTCGGGTATGGTAGCAAAAGATGGCTTCGTTGGCATTGTCTTGCCCGAGGGCGAAGGTCAGCCATTCGGAGTTGGGTGACCAGGAGATGGTGTACCCTCCCCTACCGGGATGGCTAATATTCCAGGTGTTACGGGTCACCGTTTTCAGGTTACCGGAAGCGGCATCCATTAAAAAGATGGTATTGGTTTCATCAATAAAAGCCACCTGCTTGCTATCGGGCGACCAGAAGAGGTTGTAACCAAAACCTTTCCCACGACGGGTCATTTGTCTGGCTTGGCTACTCCCGTCGGCTGTCTGGAAATAGATTTCGAACTCTCCGGAGCGGTCGCTCCAAAAGGCAAGGGTTTTACCATCCGGCGACCAGGCCGGATCGCGGTCGAAAGCACCGCTGGAATTGGTCAGGTTCATCGTGTAGCCTTCCTTGACGGGCACATTGAACAGCTCCCCTCGGGCTTCAAACACGATGCGTTTGCTACCGGGGGCGGCAGTCATGTTGCTGATACGGCGGCTCACATTCTCAGCGCGAGGCATCTCTACCGAAAGGTCGCTGATGACATTTACGGATACAGACTCATACTTTTCAGTCGCCAAATCCATGCGATAGAGCGTTCCACCCATCTCGAAGACCAAATCTTTAGGGCCAGCGGCGAGGCGGGAAATATCAAAATCTTCGAATTTTGTAACCTGTCGAGAAGCCTTCGTTTTAGTATCGTAAACCCAAATGTTAAGGCGCATATTTTTCGCCTGATCAGAGAGAAAATACACCTTATCACCGGCCCAGGCAGGTTGGCCATCGTTGGCCGTATTGTTGGTCACATTGACCACCTCCTGACTTTCCGTATCATAAATTAAGATATCAGAAGTGAGGCCGCCACGGTAGCGCTTGAAAGGGTAGCCCTCGGTGATTTTAGTGATGTAAGCCAACTTTTTTCCGTCAGGTGAATAACTGGCCAGTTCGCCATACGGAATAGGTAACCGTTGGGCCAAGCCTCCGTTCTTATCCACCAGAAAAAACTGTCGACCAGAACGCTGGCCCAACTCGCGCCGTGATGCAAAAAGAAGTCGCTCTCCATCAGGATGCCAATCCACCATTCGATCCGCATGGGACTGGTAAGTGACCCGGGTGGGTACGCCACCAGTGATGGGCATGACGTACACATCCATGTTGCCGTTGTACGAGGCGGTGTAAGCGATGGATTTGCCATCAGGCGAAAAATGGGGATAACTCTCTTCGCCCGGAGAATGGGTCACTTGTTGGGCGGTTCCTCCATTTTTTGGAACAATCCACAAATCACCACCATAGACAAAGGTAATTTGGGTTTCGGAGACATCGATATAGCGCATGAGTTTTGCGCTGATCTGAGCAGAGGCAAGCGTCCCTAAGGAGCAGCTTAGGACCAGGATAAATAAGGCTTTTTTCATAATGGATTGGAGATCAAAGGTGAATGGAAAAGAGCGTTGCATCTCTTATTTGGTTAGGATGCCAGCTAATTTACTAAAGTAAGCGCAGGAAGAACACTAATAGGAGAAAAACTTGGTGAACGCACTAAAGACTGCTCTGAATCGCCATTTTGAAGAAATAGAAAAAGAGTACATTAAATTAATTAATTAGTAGCATCATCGCACATTTCCACCATACATCTTGTTAACAGCGGAAACATAATCCAAATTATAACTACTTTTAGTGAAAATATAGAGAGTTAGGTAAGTTCTCCTAGCTAACGACTTTATGTATCCAACTTTTCTAATCACCGAATAATTTATTCTATGAAAAATCTTTTACTAGTACTAGGTGTACTGTTTGTTGCATCCTTTGCCTTGCAAGCACAAACCATCGAATTCTCCGATGACTTTGAAGCTGGGGCAGGCAACTGGACCCTAGAAGGAGCATGGGGCATTACGAGTACCCAGGCCAATAGCGGAACCAACTCCCTGACAGATAGCCCTGCTGGCAACTACGCCGCCAGTCAGAATATTTCTGCAACTTTGACTACCGGTATTGATTTATCGGCAGCCTTGGATGCCAGTCTGAGTTTCTTCGCGATCTATGATATCGAAAACGGCAATTTTGATTATTGTTACGTGGAAGCAAGCGCCAATGGTGGTGCCTGGCTAAACGTAGCGACCATATTTGGAGAAGGGAACCTTAGCCCCTGGACTCAATACACCTATTCTCTCGGAGGGTTTGTGGGCAACAACGATGTGAAAGTTCGTTTCCGCTTTTTCTCTGACGGAGGTTATGAAGTAGACGGCATCTATATTGATGATGTGGTTATCTCCAGTTCGAATGAGGACAATGCTGCACCTTTCATTTTGCATACTCCGCCAACTTTCTACGCAAGCGTTCAGGGAGATGTGGTCATGTCGGCGGAGCTTGTGGATGTTTCCGGTGTTGCTAGCTCTACCCTTAGCTATCAGGTAGATGGTGTAGCGGCTCCTTCTGTAACAGGGATGAATACCGTTGATAATACTTACACCTTCACCATCCCTGAAGAAGCTGCTGGATCACAAATTGACTACACCATTAGTGTAACGGACAACTCGCCCAACAATAATACCGCCACTACCAGCACCTTTAGCTACATCGCAGGAAATCACGTCATTTATGACAATAGCCAGGTAGATTTTGTTAATTCTTTTGGGCCTGATGCTCAAAGTTTACTATCAGGTTGTGCCGTAAGGTTCACCCTTTTTGGCGCTGATATAAAATACGCACTGATCCGTAATTACACGGATCCAAACCGCCCAAACAGCGACTTCGAATTTCACGTTTGGGCAAATGAAGGAGGGCTTCCCGGTGCGGATCTCATTACCCCGTTTATGGTTACGCCAGAAGCTACACTGATGAATACCAGCCCAATGACGCGGGTAGACTTGCGCGACTACAGTGCTGAATTATCGGCCATCACCGGTGATGTATTTGTAGGTTTTGTTGTTCCAACTGGCCAAACCTGGTTAACCCAAAGCACTCCTGCCGTGGGCAACCGTACCTACAATTTCAATGGTACCACATGGTCACTCAATGACGATGATTACCACTTCCGGATTGTGACCACCGCTTCGACAGCCGCTGATGATTGTGCCGATGCGACGGACCTGAGCAGCCTAACTGGTGGTGGGCCCAACAATACCCTTTCTTCTCCCTTGTTCGACAATACCGATGCTACCGTAGGAGGAGAACCAACAACCGGTACCGACTGCTTTGATGATGGCACTTTCCACAATACCCAGTGGTACACCTTCGTAGGCGACGGTTTGGCGTACAATATCAAGACCTCTGATTGTGGTTCCACCAACTACATTTCCGACGGTGATACCCAAATGGCCATCTACTCCGGTGACGACTGTGGTAATCTAATACCTGTGGCCTGTAATGAAGATGAGGACTTCCCCAACGACCTCTACAATGCATCCATTGATTTCCAAACCGAAGCTGGGGTTACTTACTACATCCTGATTGACGGCTGGAATGGTTCTATCGGTGAATATTGCGTGCAATTCACCGAAATAGCATTCATTACCTGTGCTGATATAGCCATCGGTGCAGCCTCTACAGATACGGAGCTGGTTTGCTTGGGAGACCCCACCTCCTTCAATTTAGCCGCTGGTACGGTCATTCCACAAGAAGGCCCTGTCAATGGCTTTCGTTGGGTAGTAAGTTCTGCGGATATTTCGGGTTCCGCGAATCCACTTATGGAAGCTTCTTACCTGGGCGCATTTGGTGTGGTTACCAATGTAGAAGACATCTATACGCCTGCCTTGGTAAACGATGGCACCCAATTGCCGGCTGGCAACTACTATTTTACACCTATCGTGTACGGGGGTGCAACGGGAACTTTCCCAGCGCTTGATTTAACCGATGGCTGTATTGCTACGGGTACCTCTGTTTTGGTGACCCTCCTTCCAACACTTCCTGTGCTTAATGGTACGGTTGTCAGTTCACCCGAAATAACTCCTCCAGGCGGCAATGGATCTGCGAGTGTAAATGTCATTACGGGAGGTTCCGAAAATTATAGCTACCAATGGAGTAACGGCGCAACCACTTCCACCATTACCGACTTGACGGCTGGTGATTATTCCGTTACCGTTTCGGATTTGTCTGGTTGCGTTGATCCTCTTGTATTGACCGTAACCGTTGATGTGACGGTAGGTGTTGATGATGCAGCATTTGTTCAAACCCTCCGTATTTTCCCAAATCCGGCCAAGGACCTCGCTACCATCAGCTACAGCTTTGAGGAAAGCAAACAATTGCAGATCAAAGTGACCAACACTATCGGGCAAGTTGTTTGGCTACAGCAGGCTCCTACCGGACCGCAAGCACAGGTGAATATTGACTTGAGCAATTTTGCGAACGGCGTCTATTTCATTGAATTCAACGACGGTGAGCAAAGGCTCTCCCGCCGCCTGGTCGTAAATAAATAAAGTGAGTTTTTATTGAAAACTGGCATAGAAACGCCGCTTTCTGACCTGGTCAGAGAGCGGCGTTTTTCTATTAAAAAAATCCCCAAGGATCGAACGTATGCTTTGAATCGTCCGTTAGAAGAGACGAACAGTAGGTACTTACCCCAACAAAAACCTACCTTTATTTTTATGAAAAACCAAGACAACCCCGATTTGAAGCTGGCCGTACTGATCGACGCCGATAACGTTCCCTACAAAATGGTCAAAGAAATGATGGAAGAGCTTGCTAAATTTGGCACACTCACCATCAAGCGCATTTACGGTGACTGGACCAAGCCCCATGTCCGGGGTTGGAAGCAAGTATTGCTCGAACACGCCATCACTCCGATCCAACAATACAGCTACACCACTGGTAAAAACGCCACCGATTCCGCTATGATCATCGACGCCATGGACATCCTTTATGGTGCTAAAGTCGACGGTTTCTGTATAGTTTCCAGCGATAGCGACTTTACCCGCCTCGCTACTCGCTTACGTGAATCCGGGATGCGCGTGATCGGAATGGGTGAGCAAAAAACGCCAGAGCCTTTTATTGTGGCTTGTGACCGTTTTATCTTTATCGAAATCCTCAAACCACCCACCAAAAAGAAAAAGGTTGGTACCGGAGGTACAACGAGTCGTAGCAAGAAAGAGGTGGTTCCCAGCAAGATCAAGCAGCTCATTGCGGAAACCATCGATGATATCAGCGACGACGATGGCTGGGCATTCCTCGGAGAAGTAGGTAGCTTGATGCTAAAAAAACAGCCCCAGTTTGACCCCCGGAATTATGGGTTCAACAAACTCACGCCCTTATTAAAATCACTGACGGGCATGATCGAAATTGATGAGCGCGAATCTCCTGGCCGTGGCCACTCCAAGCATATTTATGCAAGGTTGAAGCGGCGGCCTAAATAGGACCTAAGTAAAAAGACGGAAATAACTGCCCCCATTTTTTCTACCGATTCGCGAATATTTTCACGCAAGCTCCTTTTAGTCGCTTGCTTAGAAAATTTTAGCGAATCAAAAATGGGGGCAGTTATTTTTAATCCGTCACTAACGGATACTAAAGGGCAAATTATTTGTAAACATCATCCCTCCTAATTCTTGCAAGAAGTATTCCCCCTGAACCAACTGGCTTGACCATTGCTGAGGGCTGAGTTTCACGTTGGGATAAAAGAGCTTGCAGACCGTCATTTGTCTCCCTGTAAACCTATTCAAGCTTGGAATAACGCGAACGATATCGCCTCGAAAAATGGGAATATCAAATTCAATATGCCTTGAGGAAGGTATTTCGCCAGAAAGCATCCATGAAAACCGGGTATTCTCAAACTCAAATCCCCCTTCACCGTTTCGAACCAAGCGACTGATTGGACTCTCCAGGAGGAAGTACCCGTCGGGGCTAGCCATCTTTATAGAGATACGCCGAGCTTCATTCAAAGAGCTTACACTTGGTTCCAACCTCGTTATTTCATCCGGCAAATGATCGCCTCGAAAGAGGTATTGGTACTTATCCCTTTTTGGCGAAAGCGATGCCCGAATGATAAAATCTTCGAGAATATCATCTTCCGGAATTTGCAAATACAATTCTCGCCCTTCAAACCGACCATCACGACTGTCAGAAAAAGGAATACTCACTCGATCACCGAGATAAGGGTGATAAGCGGTAACCTGAAGTTGCCACCGACCGAAAACCGGTAAAACAATTTTTTTCTCACGAGAGATGGTCGGTAAATCGTCGTAACGAAAGGTTTTTCCGTTAAATTCTTGCTGATGCAAAATGTATCGCCAAGGTACTTGGCTACCTGTTCTAAGAAAAATATAATAATCTTCTGCACACTGGTCTATCCCTTCAATTGCTCCAGTTTGGTAACGTGACCGAAACCTTTTATCCGTGAGTTCTGCTTTAGGAGGAAATTGCACTTGAGAAAGACTATAATCCAAGCCTGTAAAATGATAGAAGACTTGTTCACTTAGGGCGTATTGCCCCAAGGCATTCATCTCTCGTGGACGGGCTACAGCTTGGTACAAAAAATCCTTTTCCAAACCATAAACGGTATAAACCTTGGTCAAATCTTCCTCATCGGCACTTACAGGAACATAATAATGAATCACCGTAAGATGAGACTGATCTGCCGAATAGCTTCTTAACCGAATCGTGTCGGTGTGTAATTCCTTAAAAGGATTATAAAAATAATCATCGATGATTTCTCCTTCCTCCCCAGAAAGGAAACAGTAAGATATAGTGGCATCAGCAAGCTGATCAACAGGAATGGTGACCGTGAATGACTGCGCCGCTGCTGGTGTTCCAAAGAGGATACCCAAACCGAATAAAAAGTTTTTCATCGTTCAGAGAGATGTTGATTTACAGAGCTAATATACAAAACCAAGGAAACTCTTAGTTACCGCCTATTTTTTAACCGATAGAAGTCCAGCTTAATAGCACATCTTCTTGTTTATCGAACGACCAACTCAAAAGCAACCCGCCGGTTTTTGCGGCGACCTTCTTTCGTGGTATTCGATGCAATGGGTTGGCTTTCGCCAAAACCTTCGTGCGCCATTCTCTCGGCATTTACACCAGCACTTTGAAGGTACTCGAAGCAAGCTTGCGCACGTGCTTGAGACAGCTTGAGGTTATCAGCAGCCTTACCCTGGCTATCCGTATGACCACTAATGGTAAGATGATAATAAGGATGTGCCATCAATATCGCAACCAGCTCATCCAGCTTCTCTTGCGAACTTCCCTTGAGTTGATTGCTCCCCGTTTCGAATTGTACGGCTTCCGTCACGACAGCCAAGGTTTCTTTGATGGCTTCACTGACTTCCGGACAACCGCCATGGTCTTTGGTACCCGCCAGTAGCGGGCATTTATCTTCGGCATCAATCATGCCATCGCCATCGCTATCCGGGCAACCTTTTGTTGCGATTGATCCAGCGAGTTCGGGACATTGGTCCTCATCATCGGGTACGCCATCATGGTCTTTGTCTACGTAAGGGCAACCTTCGCCTTCACTGGTGCCCGCCAAATTTGGGCAGCGGTCACGGGCATCTTCAATCCCATCACCATCGGCATCTGGGCAACCCGACAAACCATTGACAGCGGGGCAATAAGGGCACATATCTTGCTCGTCCTTCAAGCCATCACCATCCGCATCAGGGCATCCCTTCGCACTGATGGCACCAGGATAATCGGGGCAATCATCCACAAAGTCAGCCACCCCGTCAAAATCGGTATCAGGACAACCACGAGCATCTAATTTTCCTGCCTGGTATGGACATAGGTCAACATTATCGGGCAGGCCATCGCCATCGCTATCGGGGCAGCCTTTGGCATACTCAACACCAGCCTGCTCGGGGCAGGCGTCGTCTTTATCCAAAAAACCATCACGATCATAATCTGGTGTGACCCAACGATAACTAACGGTCACCCCACCGGTCACGTACCAATCATCGGTATCTGATCTCCCTGAATTGGATACCCCATCGAGCTGATCCGTGAAGGTTTTACGCGCACCAACTTCCAAGCCCAGGCTCGTATGCTTGCTCAGGTCAAAGCGAAGCCCTCCCCCCATAGGCAGGACAAATGCCGGAGATTCTTGCGCATCAATATCAGCTTGTATCTTGGGAGGAAAACCATCGATGCCTGGATTACCATACCGGGTAGAATGCTCAAAGAAGGTCAAACCAGCCCCCACAAAAAAGTAGGGAGAAACGATATTTCGGTACCCGCCAGTAGCAGGATAACGACGCTGCGCGAAAGGTTCCCATACCAATTGGAGACTCCCTTCCACAAGTTGACCGGTAAAGGAAAAATCGCGTTCCCTGATAACAGCAATCTCACTGAAAGCATCTGCGCCTTCGTAGCTCGCCGATTGGATGCCCGCCCGCAGCAAAAAGCTTTTGCTGATGGGTAACCCAAATTGCAGCCCTGGCGCAAACTGCACCTGGTCCCAGTTGGGAATACGGTCTTCTACTTGCAAGTCACCAAAATAAGTGCTTCCACCAAGTAATAAATTGAGTTCTGCCCGCGGCTGGGCCAGCAAAGTCACAGACCATAATAGTCCGCACCAAAGGATGTAGTGTCTCATAGGGATTACCTTGAATAATTGACTAAAACAGCTATTTTGCCGCTTAATCACGCTTTTTGAAACCTTCTGTACACAAGTGGCAAGCCACTTGCAGTTGTGCAATAATCAAGTAATTGATAATGTTGGATTGACCAATACCACTATCACGACAAACGTTGAATGCTTGCCGGTCAAATTTGTGTGTGTTTTCTCTAAAGCATGGAAAGTCAAATTGACCTTCAGTGGTTTCATGACCTAAAAGCGAAAGGATAAGAGGTAGTAAATATACCTCTGCGCACAAAAATCACAAAAAAGTTGGGAACTTGCTGCCTTTTATGTCATAAATTAGCTTAATACGTTCAAATTTTGCGCAAAAAACAAACCAATTTGTCAATTACTTCTCCTTTTCTTCATGGGCCACGCGTTAGTACGCAAGCTGCTTATCAGTATTTGCAGCGCCTTTTCACACAACCAGCTCACCAGGTGCCTCCTGTTTGCCTATGGGGAAAACATGGAATTGGTAAGACGGAGTTGATTTTAGCACTGGCTCAGGAGAAAAGCTGGCCCTGTAGAGTGATCAATCCAGCACAGTTTGAAGAGATGGGTGACTTGATTGGCCTCCCCTATTTAGACCACAAGGAAGTTGGTGGTGCGCTAAGCCGTTTTGCCCCACCGGAATGGATCCCCCAAGGTGAGGGGCCTGGCATTTTGTTGATTGATGATTTCAACCGAGCCGACGATCGCATTCTCCGAGGCTTGATGGCCTTGTGGCAAGCACGCCGCCTCAGCTCCTGGGCCTTACCGGAGGATTGGTACATTTTGCTGACGGGCAACCCCGAAGGGCAGCAGTATTCGGTCACGCCCGTAGATGAAGCCACCATTTCTCGTATGCTTCATTTGGAGTTGGTCTTTGACCTTGAGAGCTGGACCCAGTGGGCTCAAGCCAGCGGCCTGCCAGAAAAAGCCATTGAATTTGTACGGCTACATCCTGAAAGTATTGATGGCGAACAGACGACCGCACGCACACTGACCTTCCTCTTCCGGTTGTGGCAACAATACGGGCAGCCCATGCCGCCTGATCCGCAATTGGCATTATTGGCACATTCGGCGGTAGGGGCACAAGCTGCGCAAGCCTTCGTAGCGTTTTTGGCCAACGAAAGCATTCCGCTCCCCTCCGCAGCCGACTTTCTGGATGCCAATGCAGCCATACAGCAATCGCTATTGGATCAACTGCTCACCGGAGAACTCCCCCGCGTAGACCGCTTGGCCACCCTGGGACAACGCATCCTCGACTACCTTCAAACACATCCTGAGCTTAGCGCTCAACAGGCTGCTGGACTGGAGCAATTCCTGCTTTCACCCACCCTCCCAGCTGATCAGCGGCTGGTGCTCCTCCACGGCCTAAGCAAGCAAGGGCATTCCGTGCTAGGGCAGTTGCTGAGGCATGGGGAGTTGAGTAAGTTGGTTTTGGGTTAGTTTGTTGGATGGTTGATGGTTGATGGTTTTTTGGTGACCTTGCCTAACCCTTACACGCTTCCAACACTTACACCCTTACACCAAAAAAACCACTTCCCACTTCCCTTTAATATAGTTGTCACCAAGCCGGGAAAGTTATCCACAAAAAAGTTATCCACATTGTGGAAAACTAATTACACAATTAATTATCATTGATAATCAGACACTTATGTTAGTTATCCACAAAATGTGGAAAACTGATTAACGTTTTTTTATTCTTAGCCCCTATCTTAGTGAAACCAAAGCGCCGAATAGGTAAATAAAACTTACTGATACCATTTTAACTATCTCTTTTCCAGCAGGAGCTTATTCGGTAAACAAACATTAAGGGGAACGCGAGGGAGCGGTATTTTTCCGATCTCAAAACCTTTATGATCATGGCTACTGTTACGGCAGTGGCCATCGTCATGCCCCGAACCTGTGCCACAAAACTACCTAGCATGTTGTGCTTGCCTGACCATTTCGCTACGCAATGGGCGGGGGTTGTAGCCACTAAACGAAACGAGTTGTAGCATTGAAATTTTAATATTTTATAAACGGAAGTAAAAGATGAACGAAAACGTAGAGCCGATCCTGGTAGAAAACCCTAACCGTTTTGTACTTTTCCCTATTCAACACGATGATATCTGGGCGGAGTACAAAAAATCGGAAGCTTGTATCTGGACGGCAGAGGAGATTGACCTGAGCCAGGATTTGACGGACTGGACAGAAAAGTTGAATGATGATGAACGCCATTTTATTAAACATGTACTTGCTTTCTTTGCCGCTTCGGACGGGATTGTAAACGAAAACCTGGCAGAAAACTTCGTTGCAGAAGTGCAGTATACGGAGGCTAAGTTCTTCTACGGTTTTCAGATCATGATGGAGAACATTCACTCGGAGACTTATTCCCTCCTGATTGACACCTATATTAAGGACAACAAAGAGAAGGACTACCTCTTCAACGCCATTGAGACGATGGACTGTGTGAAGAAGAAAGCCGAGTGGGCCATGCGCTGGATTGACAACGGCACCTTTGCCGAGCGGCTCATCGCTTTTGCAGCGGTAGAAGGTATTTTCTTCTCCGGTTCTTTCTGCTCCATCTTCTGGTTGAAGAAGCGTGGCTTGATGCCGGGCTTGAGTTTCTCCAACGAGTTGATCAGCAGAGACGAAGGGATGCACTGTGATTTTGCCTGCCTGCTGTACAATGACCACATTCAGAACAAGCTGCCCAAATCGCAGATCCGCGACATCATCGCCAACGCGGTAGAGATCGAAAAGGAATTCGTGACGGATGCCCTGCCAGTGAGCCTCATCGGTATGAACGCCGACATGATGTGCCAATACATTGAGTTTGTGGCCGACCGACTGCTGGTAGCCCTGAACGTAGGTAAGATCTTCAACGCCGAGAACCCCTTCCCCTGGATGGACCTTATCTCACTGGAAGGCAAAACCAACTTCTTCGAAAAGCGCGTAGGCGACTACCAAAAGAGCGGCGTGATGGCCGATCGGGATAGCCAGGTGTTTTCGTTGGATGAAGATTTTTAATGGTTGGAAAAGTGTAAGGGTGTAAGGGTGTAAACGTTTGGTTCACCTAAAAACAACCTTTACACCTTTACACTCACCCAACCTTTACACCTTGTTACACACACCCAACCTTTACACCATAAAATAACTTAAACACCACCATAAATACACACCAAAGATGGAAGTAGTAAAAAGAGGCGGAAAGCGGGAAGCCGTAAGCTTTGACAAGATCACCGCTCGTATTAAAAAATTGAATTATAGCCTGGCCAAGCAGGTAGACCATATTGAGATTGCCAAGAAGGTGATCCAGGGGCTTTATGATGGTGTGACTACCACGGAGCTGGATAACCTTGCCGCCGAGACGGCAGCGAGTATGGCGACAGACCACCCGGATTATGCGATCCTGGCGGCGCGTATTGCGGTTTCGAACCTGCATAAAAATACGGATAAGTCTTTCAGCGAAACGATGAAAGCACTTTATGAATATATCGATCCTAAAACCGGGGAACCGGCCGGACTGATCAGCAAGGAAGCTTACGAGGTCATCTGGAAACACCGTGACAGTTTTGACAGCGCGATCATCTATGACCGCGACTACCAGTTTGACTTTTTTGGTTTTAAAACCCTGGAACGTTCGTACCTGATGCGGATGGATGGCAACGTGGTGGAACGTCCACAGCACATGCTGATGCGGGTAGCGGTAGGCATTCACGGTGACGATATTGAGAAGGTGTTGGAGACCTACCACCTGATGTCGCAGAAGTGGTTTATTCACGCCACTCCTACCCTTTTCAATGCAGGAACACCACGGCCGCAGTTGTCGAGCTGCTTCCTCTTGTCGATGACGGAAGACAGCATTCCGGGTATCTTTGAGACGCTGGACCGTTGTGCAAAAATCTCGCAGTCGGCTGGTGGTATTGGACTGAGCATTCACAACATCCGCGCCAAAGGCAGCTACATCAAAGGCACCGGCGGCACCAGCAACGGGATTGTACCTATGCTGAAGGTATTCAACGATACGGCCCGCTACGTGGACCAGGGAGGTGGTAAGCGCAAGGGCGCTTTTGCGATCTACCTGGAGCCTT